>JANXSY010000077.1 GCA_025356435.1 Isosphaeraceae bacterium
CGGTGGCGGTTATCTCCGCACGGCCGACGACTCTCGCTGGGCCAAGATTTACGAGAAGCCGCTCGCCGACTCCGATACCGACTCGGACGTCAACCTCGCCGATTTCGAGATGGATCTGAGCGAGACGGGCCGGTAATGACCTTCCCGTCTTTTCGTTCCACCGAACAGCCGCCGGGCATCCTGGCGGCTTTTTTCGTAATTGACGAATCTCAACCGATTGCCTTCGCCGCCGCGTCGGCCGCGCGGAGATGCTTGAGAGCCTCGAAGGGGTCGCCCTTCGGCTTCATTTCCAGTCCAATCCCGTCGCGATAGCCAAGGCCGTGGATCAACTTAAGCACATGTGAGTAGTTGATTTCCCCAGTACCCGGCTGGTCACTTCCGAAATGGTCGGCGAGCTGGAAGTAGCCGATCTTATCAAAATACTTCTTAATGTTGCCCGACAGATTTCCTTCGATATTCTGCTGGTGGTCGATATCAAAAAGAATTTTGACGCTCGACGACCCGACCGCATCAATGACCGCAGACGCCTCTTTCGACGTGACGACGAACTGTTTGGGATGGTCGACGAGCACGTTCAGCGGCTTAAGGATGATCGTGATCCCATGCTCTTTGACCTTGTCAGCTGCAGCCTTAAGAGCGTCGACCACGGTATCGAACATCGCCTCATGTTCAAGCCTTTTGACGACTTCGCCCGCCACGACGCAAAGCTTTTTCACTCCGAGTGCATTCGCCACCTCGATTGCGTCGTCAATCGCCTGGAGGAAAGGCTCTTTCCTCTTGGGGTCGGTGATACCCCAGAAAGCTGAGAATTGCACGGGGGTTAGATTAAGTGCCTTGTTCGCCTTATCATAGCGAGAACGTCCTTCGTCTTGAACGCCCAGAACTCGAAATGGCTGAATCCGGCCTCAGCCACCTTTTTGAGGTGTTCCAGGAATGGCAACTTGTTCCAGAACATCTCGACGTTAACGGCATATGTCATCCACGTCGGGGCGTCAAATGCGGCGCTCGCCTGTCGGCCGACGGCGAGCGAAACAGCGGTCCCAAGCGATACGCCGAAGAAGTCGCGGCGGGTGGACATGGCGATTCGACTCCCCGTCGCCAGTGCGGTTGATCTCAGGGCGAGGATTGTGCGCAATTCACGCAGTATATTCGACGAGTGGGAGCCTTGCTCTGCTCCCCACCAACCCCAATCCTTTCCGAACGAATTCGAGAGACCCGCGATGAAGCTCACCTGGTACGGACACGCGGCGTTCCTTATCGAGACCGCCGGTACGCGCGTCATCCTCGACCCCTACCGCTCCCCCGACGTCGGCGGCTACCTCCCCATCAACGAGCCGGCCAATCTCGTCGTTGTCAGTCACGATAATGAACGATATCACAGCCATCTCGGCCAGATCGTCCGGCCATTTGAAGTCCTGCGGGCACTCGAAATCCCTCCCGAAGGCTCAACCTTTCGCGAGATGACTTTCGAGACGATCCACGTCTTCGAGAACGCCAAGCGGTTAGTCGAAGACGAGGTCACAATCGTTCACTTCCGCGTCGAGGGGATGCACGTCGTCTTCCTCGGTGATCTCGGACACCCCCTGAGAGAGGATGAACTCGCCCCAATCCGGGGTGCCGACATCGTCCTCATCCCGGCCGGAGGCGCACCCACGATCGACCTCGCCGACATCCCCGCGCTGCTCGAAGCGATCAGCCCGAAGGTCGTCGTGCCGATGCATTATAAGATTGAGGGCAAAATCAATCTGAAGATCCAGCCGGTGGAGCGATTCATCGAAATGCTGCCGGGCTGGCCGGTAATCCATAGCAATGACAGCACAATCGAATTCCGAAGATCTTCGTTGCCTATCGATCCGACCATTATCTCACCTCGTCCCCAGAGGTGAGGACGATGACGAGTGTCGCGCTTACTCTGGGTTAGGCTCGTCCTTGCCAGTCGGACGGGTCTCGGGACGTGTGGAAGACGGCCAGCACCAGGATTTGCCCCCTCCCCGGTCGATAATAGATCGCCTAAGGATAACGCGAGACCATCGCTTCTCGAATATCCTCATAGACCCTGGGGTGGTACTCTGGTCGCAGAGCGACGTCATTGAGGACATGCTGAACAGCGTCCGTGAAGTCCACGCCTTGTCCAACCTTCCGGTCCTCATACCAATCCGCTGCGTTGTCGAATTCTTCTCTCGCGATCTTACGGAATCTGAGCTTAAGCTCGCTCATTAGACGCACCGAGTTAGGGCCGCAGCCCGCACTTCGCCCCAGGGCACGCTTTGCTCCGGATTCGCAGCGTCATCGGCGAACCGTCTGGCCAGTTCCACCCGTTTCGCCTCCGAAAGCGGCTCGCGGGGTTGCTCGGCCGCCACGCTGTCGAGGATCTCTTGGGCCAGGGCAATACGCTCGCCGATCGTCATGCGATCGATACCGAGATCGCGTAGGATCGCTGTCATGCTCTCGCTTCCGCGTATATCCATGTCGAGTAGAAAAGACCTGAGTCGATATGGCGAGATCACTTAGACTTCCCGTAACGCAGTGACCACATCCATTCTGACGGCCCTCATCGCGGGGAAGAGGCCGCCGAAGACGCCCATCGCGACGGTCATCAGGAAGGCGACGAGCATCACGATCGGGCCGAAGCGGAACTGAATCGTGATCTCGGCGAACGTGTTGAAATTGCTCGTCCCGTAAGTAATAGCGCTGAGGGGCAACGTGGCGAGCAGGCCGGCGATCCCGCCGAGAGAGCAGAGCAAGACCGATTCGCCCATGAAGGACATCAAGACGTCTGTCCGCGAGAAGCCGAGGGCGCGGAGGGTGCCGATCTCGCGGGTCCGGGATCGGACGGCAGCGTACATTGTGTTCGCGGCGGCAAACATCGCCCCGATCGTCAGCAGGATCGCGATAACCGTGCCCGCGACCTTGAGGAAAATGCTCGACTTCGACTGCTCGGCGAAATACTGAACCTCGGGAATTGCGGCGAGCTTGAATTGCGTGTCGTTCTCGATCGTTTTTCGCAGCGATTCAAAGTCGGCCTGAGATGCCGCGCGGACTTGGACACTCGACGTAATTCCTTCGCGGGCGATGTTCTGTTCGAGGTCTTTACGATCGACCCAGACCTCGCTCTCGGCCGCACTTCCACCGGACGAGAAGACGCCGACGACCCGATATTTTTCCCGTTCGCCGACCTTCAGTTCGCTGCCGAGCGCGGCCCCTTTAAAGCGTTTGGTGAGGTTCTTGCTCACGATGCACTCGCCCTTGCCGGGCTCGAACATCCGCCCACCGTCTTTGACGATCTGGAAATTGGGTCGGAGTTCGGACGAGACGGGATCGACTCCGCGAACGATCAGATTCGCCCGGCTGCCGTCAAGCCGTTCGACGATCGGGATGTTGAGCAATTCGAGCGCGGCGAGCGGTCGACCCTTGTCGTCGCGCATGACACCGCTGAGGGTGGGGATCTTCTCGGCCTTCGTCAATTCGATGCCGCTGTTCGTCTCGCTGGTCGAGCCTTTGCGCATCACGATCAGGTCGAGCGGATCGCCGGAGACGTTAAGGCTGTGCTGCAAGCCTTCAACCAACCCGAAGAGGATGCATGACGACCAGACGATCGCTCCGGTACCGATCACGGTAAGGAGCGTGTTGACCCATCGTACCCGGAGGTTGCGGACGTTGTATTTGAGCGGGATCATCGGTTCAGACCACCTTCCTGAGACCGTTGACGACCGAAAGCTGCGCGGCGCGGATCGCAGGGAAGATACCGCTCAGGAAACCGATCAGAAGCGAGGCACCGACCCCCAAGAGAGCGGTTGACCACGGCACGAAGAAGAAAGGCAGGAACCCAGCGGTGTACTTTGAGAGATCCACAAGGTCGAAGAAGAACTTCGATCCGATCGCCCCGAGGATGCCGCCGACGAGGGTGACGAGGATTGCCTCGGTGATGATCAGATTGATGACCAGGCCGCGACCGAACCCCATCGCTTTGAGGACGGCGACTTCGGTCGTCCGCTCGCGAAGTGCCATCGCCATCGCATTGCCCGCGACGAAGATGAGCGAGAAGACGACGGCCAGACCGATGTTCTGGATCATCCCGCGAAGGTCGCCGAACATCTCGGTGAAGAGACGATTGAACGCCTCTTCGCTCTGGGTGCGGGTGGGGGTGTCACTGTTCACGTATTGGTTGTCGATCCCCTTCGTCAGAGTCGCCATCTGGTCGGCCGACTCGCACTTCACGATCACGACGCCCGCGTTGTCGAGCATTTTGCTATTGGGAGCAACCTTTTTCAGCTCTTCATTGAGGTAATCCCAGTGAAAGAAGCACATGCGGAGGTCGCGTGTGGCCGGGCCGTCGTAGATCGCGCGGATGGTCAAGGTGAGGTCGAGGGGATAGGCGTCCCCTTTAAGTGGGACGGAATCGCCCACCTTCAGCTTTCGCTCCTCCGCCAGCTTCCGGCCGATCGCGCAGCCGGTCTTGTCCTCGGCAAATGCCTTGACCTGATCGGGGGGGACGTTGAACTCATCGTAAAGCGTGAAGATCTTATCGGCAGAGACGCCGAATTGCGCGAACGGCATCGGCTCTTCGTTGTACTTCCCACCGAACCACGAGAAGGTCGACGTGCCCTTCACACCCTTCATTGAGGCGATCTCTCCGACCCGAGCATACGGCACCGGCTGGGTAAAGCCTTGCGAACTCATGACAATGAGCCGGTTATAAGTACGGAGCGAAGTCGCGACCGAATCGTTCACCGAGAGGAATGAGAGAAGCATCATCATCAGTGCCAGGCACATCGTCGTCGAGCCGATGGTGAGCAGGCTCCGGACGGGGCTTCGAAGGGCGTTGCGAATGATGTAGTGAAGGAATTTCATGAGGCGACTCCTACGGGAAAGGAGATCTGCTGCTCGTCGCGGACGAGCTTGCCCTTGTCGAGGTGCAAGATCCGGCTCGCTCGCTGAGCGGCCTGCGGGTCGTGTGTGACCATCACGATCGTCTTGCCGAATTCCGTGTTGAGCTGCTGGAGGAGCGAGAGAATTTCCTCAGCGCTCTTGCGATCGAGGTCGCCGGTCGGCTCGTCGGCGACGAGGAGATAGGGATCGGTTACGACGGCCCGGGCAATCGCGACGCGCTGTTCCTGACCGCCCGAGAGCTGTCGCGGATAGTGATCCTCGCGACCGTCGAGGCCGACCGCTCGAAGGGCCGTCATCACGTTTTCCCGGCGATGCTTCTTCGAGAGATGGGTGAGCAAGAGCGGCAACTCGACATTCTCGAATGCCGTGAGTACTGGGATCAGGTTGTAGAGTTGGAAGATGAAGCCGACGTTGTCGGCCCGCCATCGCGTGACCTGGCCTTCAGACATCGTGCCGAGATCCTGGCCGTGGACGATCACCGCGCCGCTGGTCGCACGGTCGAGGCCGGCGATCAAGTTCAGAAGGGTCGTCTTGCCGGAGCCAGACGGTCCCATTAAAGCGAGGTATTCGCCCTCGTCGACAACGAGGTCGAGGTCACTAAGAACGGGGATGACGAATTCGTCCCGGCGGTATTCCTTGTTCACATTCTGAAGCACGATCGAATGCGGCTTACCCATGCGGCGCTCCTTGGGGCGGTCGCGAGACCATCGTGTGTGTAGAGAGATTACTCGGCGACTTTGACGGACTCGCCATCGCGGAGTGTTTTGGGCGGTGAAAGTACGACCGAGTCTCCAACCTTCAGACCCTTCTCGACCCTCGCGAGGTCATCGGTCGTCACGACCACGTCGACCTCGGTCTTCCGGACGGCTTTCTTCGCGTCAAGTTGAAAGACATAAGAATGCCCCCCCTCTTCGATGATCGCCGACTTGGAAATGAAGAGGAACGCCTTACCGGCGTCGGGGGCTTTCAGGGCCTTGTCGGGGAGAAAATGGACTGTGGCGACCAACTCCGGAAAGAGCTGGTCATCGGGTTCGAGAAACTCGACCATCACCTTGACCGTGCCCCGTCCCCGGTCGCTCATCGGGATGATCTGACGGAGCCGTCCGCGATAACGCTTTGTCGGTGCCGCCGACACAGAAATTTCAGCCGGCTGCCCGATCGCAAGCCGGGCGAGAAGATGCTCGCTGACGTCGGTCTCGACATCCATTCGATAGAGGTTCGCGATCGTAGCGACAGTCGACCTCCCGATCGAGAGGCCCGAGCCCATGCCGCCTCCCGTGATCATTTCACCGATCTCGGCGTCCTTCTTGACGACCGTGCCGTCAAATGGAGCCCTGATGAACATGTTCTCTAAAGTGACTTCCATCTCGCGGATCATCTGCTTCTGAAGGTCGCTCGACGCCTTTAGCGAGGCTAGATGGGCGATGGCCTTCTTGACGGCGGCGTCATTCTGGTCTTTATCCTCGATCGAGATATTGGACCGCTGGGCGAGTCGATCGGCGCGTTTGGCCCGCCGATCTTTCTCGTCCAGGTCGGCCTGGGCCTCCATGACGTCGGCCTCGGCTCGGGCAAGTTGGGCTCGTCGGGAGGCGATCTGGGCGTCGATGTCGTTGTGTTCGAGGACCGCGAGTAGATCCCCTTTCTTGACCTTCACTCCCTCTTCGACCGCCATCTCCTGAAGACGCCCCGGAACTTTCGCACCGATCATTGCTTGATTGCGCGACTTGAGGTATCCCTTGGCGCTGAGAAGCTTTTCGGCCTCGCCCGTCGTCATCGTCTGGACGGTGCCAATGGAGACCTCGAGCTTGGAGCGAATCTCCTGCCACTGCTTGTATCCGAAGTAGCCCGCGACAGTCAGCAGCGAGATCGGGATCAGCCACAGTACAATTCCGAAGACCCCGGGCCCGTCTCGCTTCGACCGACGCCCCGAACGAGGCGACCCCGAACTCGATGCAGAACGCCGAGCAGACCCTTCGCGGTCAATTTTGAGGGATGCCAGGTCGTCGCGTAATGAAGACATATCCCCCCCTTCTCGAACGAGACTGAAGTACCCCTCGTCCGATAGTAAGCTTTATTAAAAGATCATGACCGGGTCGATATTGGGGAAAAAGTTACAAGGCCGAGATCTCGAAGTGAAGCCTAGATCGATTTGTATCCGACGAGCCGGTCTGCGACCAGTCTCTCCAAGGCTATCAGGAAGCCGGCGAAGCGGCAATGTTCAAAATGACAGTGCGATGCTTAGCGAGGATTGATCAAGTGGGTGGATCTGTACAAAAAAGAGTTTGGCTCGAAGGGCCAGATCAAAAAAGAGATGAATCAAATGGATAGTATCTATTTTCCTAGTCCATTAGCGTGAAAATCTGTATGAACTTCGGAGGTTTGCAAGTCCGCTTGGTTTTGCGATAGTGAACGGAATGAGTCGCGTGACGATCGGGACGTTCGGCGGTCGGCCGGATCTTCAAGTCTCTTCCGTACGCCCTCAAGAGCCGAAATCGGAGCCTTGATGGACCTCACCGCGATTCGCGACCTTCTGACCCGCAGTCTCGATGACCGTAAGCTCTCGCGAAACGAGCGACAGGCGCTCGCGACGGCCTTCAACGACCTCGATGTCGAATCGCGACGAGTCGTCCGCCGTCGAGCGTTTGAACTCGCGGGGGGGCTACTTGGGGGGCCGGAGTCGGGGACGTTGCTGGAGTGGCTTGAGGCAGTCGTTGACCTCATGCATCGTGCGGAACCGGCGGCCGACTCCGAGGCGCACTTCAGCCCGGGCGATGAATGCCTGCGTCGAATTATTCTACTCATCGAACGGGCGAAACAGACTGTCGACGTTTGCGTCTTCACGATCACTGACGATCGAATCTCCGACAAATTGCTGGCGGCACACGCACGAGGCGTCAAGGTTCGGATTATCACCGATAACGAGAAGGGGCTCGATCTCGGGTCGGAC
Organism: Isosphaeraceae bacterium; assembly: GCA_025356435.1. Lineage (GTDB taxonomy): Bacteria > Planctomycetota > Planctomycetia > Isosphaerales > Isosphaeraceae > CAMFLR01. The sequence continues at coordinate 7,838 of JANXSY010000077.1, forward strand.
ATAGGCCGATTCGAGCAAGCCGGGATCGTAGTCCGCGTCGACCGCACGGCGTTCCACATGCATCACAAATTTGCCATCTTCGACTCCAGGCTACTCCTGACAGGGAGTTACAACTGGACTCGGGGAGCGGCGGAAGCGAACGAGGAGAACATTGTTGTGACTCCCGACGTGAATCTCCTTCAGGCGTTTACCGCGACCTTCGAACGACTCTGGCTCAAGCTCCACTGAGTCGCGTCGCCTCGAAAAACCGACCTTGCGAGTCAGCTCGTCGGAAGGGTACACTCTCGGTTTCCCGGCGAAGTGCCGGAAGTGACAATTCGCGACGAACGCAAGGATTTTCAGCGACATGGCACATAAAAAGGGTCAAGGTTCGAGCCGAAACGGGCGCGACTCCAACCCGCAGATGCGGGGCATCAAGCTCTACGGCGGCGAGTACGCCAAGCCGGGCAGCATCCTCTGCCGCCAGCGTGGCACGAAGTGGCACCCAGGCAAGAATGTCGGCGTTGGTTCCGACTGGACCCTGTTTTCGCTCGTAGAGGGCACGGTCTTCTTCGACCGAAGTGGCCGTCGTATCAATATTATTCCGCTTGAAGCCTGAAACGTCTGTTAGGCCCTCGCGCCGCCTGAGGCAGTATCTCCGATGTTCGTGGACCGAGTGGCAATCAGCGTTCGAGGCGGCGACGGTGGCAACGGCTGCCTTGCTTTTCGTCGTGAAAAATATGTTCCGCGTGGGGGTCCGAGTGGTGGAGACGGCGGCCATGGTGGTCATGTGATCATCCTTGCCGCCGACGGACTCACGAATCTCGCCCACCTCTCCTTCCAACGTCACTGGAAGGCCGACAGGGGTGGTCACGGACTCGGGTCTGACTGCCACGGCAAGTGCGCGGAAGACCTCATCATTGAGGTGCCGATCGGGACAATCGTCCGGGATCGCGCCCGAGATTTTGTGGTTCGCGACCTGAAGAAGGCGGGTGAGTCGGTCATCGTCGCGAAGGGCGGACGCGGCGGTTTCGGCAATAAGCACTTCAAATCGTCGACGAATCGAGCCCCCCGGCAACACGAAGAAGGGTTGCCGGGCGAGGAACTCAAGATCAGCCTCGAACTGAAGGTGATCGCCGACGTCGGACTGGTTGGCCTGCCCAACGCCGGCAAATCGACTCTGCTCTCGCGGATTTCTCGTGCCCATCCCGAGATCGCAGACTATCCATTCACGACCAAGTATCCCAACCTCGGGACAGTCCAGGCGGGGGATCAGTCCTTCATCGTGGCGGACATCCCCGGGTTGATCGAAGGGGCTCACGAAGGCCACGGCCTGGGGCATGAGTTCCTCCGCCACGTCGAACGGACGAGGCTGCTCGTCCACCTGGTCGACGCCATGCCGTCCGACGGCTCGGACCCCGTGGCGAACTACCGGACAATCCGCCACGAACTCGAAAAATACAGCGCCGCGCTGGCCGCGAGGCCTGAAGTGGTGATCGTGACGAAGCTCGACCTCACCGGGGCTGACGAGGCTCGCGAGCGGTTTGCCGCCGAACTTTGCCGCGAGGTGATCTCGATTTCGGCCGTGACGGGTAAGGGCCTCCCGACGTTAATGCATCGGATCGGGGAACTCCTTGCGTCGCTTCCCCTCGACGACTCGCCCCCTCCCGCCACTCTGCATGTGCCAAGAGTCGCGACGAAACCGGCCGAATCGACCGTGACGGGACAGTGAGCATATTCCGAGTCGTAGCCGACCTCGGCAACTCCCGGCTCAAATGGGGCCGGGAGCGATCCGATGGTTCGCTCGATGTCGTCTTCCTCCCTATCGACGATCTCACAGCCTGGGAGTCGGCCTGGGCGAGTTGGAATCCGGATGCCCTCGCCTCGTCGTGGTGCATCTCGACCGTGAACCCGTCGGTCGCTGATCGCCTTGGGGAGTTCCTCAAGAGTCTCGATCGGGCTTCCACGCGATGGTACCGTTCGGCGGCAGATGTCCCGGTCCGACATCATCTTGAAAACCCTCAGACTGCGGGAACTGATCGCGCCTTCGCCGTCCTTGGCGCTTTGGCCGGAGAGCGGCCGGGCTGTCCAGGGCTCGTGATCTCTTGCGGTTCTGCGATCACGGTCGACCGAATTTCGGCGGACGGGGTTTGGGAAGGTGGGGCGATCGCACCCGGCCTGCGACTCGCGGCTGAGGCTTTGCACGCGATGTCTAGCCAACTCCCCCTCGTCACTCCTCAGGAGCCGCCTGGAGCCTGGGGCCGTTCGACTGTCCCGGCCCTCGAATCCGGAGTATTCTGGGGCACGGTGGGGGTGATCAGAACCCTGGTTGATCGCCAATCTGAAGGACTCGATCCGCAGCCGTGGTGCGTCTGGTCGGGTGGCGATGCAGGACTATTGATGGGACCGACGGCCCTCCGCCACATCAGAACCCGGCTCGTCCCGTCGCTCGTCCTCGAAGGCCTCCGCGCCGTTTGCGAGGTCTGATCAATGCGTCCTCCTCACGCGGCCGTGCTGACGGGCGATGGGTTGGGTGCGGTCGCCGTCGTCCGGGTCTGGGGCGAGGGAGCCGTCAAGCTTGTCGACTCGATCTTTCGCCCCGTGACTGGTCTGAGTCTCGCGGCAACGGCAGCAGGTCGGCCGAGGATTGGTCGTGTTGGGGCGGGCCTGGGCGATGAGGTCGTCGCGCTGGTCCTCGCCGGTGACATTGAGTCGGTCGAGATCCATTGTCATGGCGGCCCGGCGGCACGATCCCTGGTCATGGAAGCGACCCTCTCATCGGGTGCCGTTCAAGGCATGCCGATCGACATGGTCCATGCGGAGACCGTCTCGACGATCCGCCTCGAAGCCTGGCGAGACCTCCCGAACGCAACCACTCTCCGCGCCGCCTCGCATTTGCTCGACCAGGCAACAGGGGCCTTCGACTTCGAGCTAAGGCGAATCCGCGAAGAGCTTCAGACTGATCCAGAATCGGCCCGATCACGCATCGAAGGACTCCTTACGGTCGCCGACTTCGGGACGAAACTCGTGTCGGGGTGGCGTGTCGTCCTGGCGGGGAGGCCAAACGTCGGCAAGAGTCGGCTGTTGAATGCACTTGCCGGTTTTGATCGAGCGATCGTCGATCCCAGCCCGGGGACGACCCGTGACGTCGTTTCGATCCGGACGGCCTTCCAGGGTTGGCCCGTCGAGCTGGCCGATACCGCTGGCCTCCGCGAAACCGAAGACCCGATCGAGGCGTGGGGCATGGCGATGGCGCGGTCACGGCAGGTATCAGCCGACCTCGTCATCCTCGTTCTCGACCGCTCCATGCTCCTGAGCGATCAAGATCGTGGGTTAAAGTTGACCCACCCAAAGGCGATTGTCGTCGCGAACAAGTGCGATCTCCCGGCGTGCTGGGAGTTCGACGGGTTGACCGTCTCTGCCGAGTCCGGCGATGGGATCGCTGGTCTTGCGGAGGAGATCGGACGTCGGCTCGTCCCCCGACCGCCACCGGAAGGGGCTCCCGTTCCCTTTCGAAGAAGGCATGTAAGACGACTCTCCCTGATCCGAGAAGCCATCGACCGTCGTAGAATAGGTTGGGCCGAACGCGTCCTCCGGCGATGGCTGGAGGGCCCGGGTCAATAAGTGCGGACGTCCGGCGAATACCTGATCGTCCACCGAAGGAGGTGGAATATGAAATATCTCATGGCCTTGTTCTGTCCTCCGCTGGCGATGGCCCGATCGGGCAAGCCGAACCAGGCGATCGCAGCGACGATCATCTTGATTCTAGCCGTTTTCCTGTGGAAGAGTGGCTTGGGAGTCATCATGGCCGCATTGACCATGATGTGGGCGTCCCGCGTGGTCGGTGATCGGTATGCCACCGACGAATTGGAGGAATTCATGCGACTCTTCCACTCTACCAAGACACGCAATCCATAAATCATTTTCAGGAAAACGGCTTGCTGCGCCAGACAATCTGGCAGCGATTCCCGTCGGTGTCACGAAAAAAGGCTGTCTTCATGGTGGCCGTATCGACGATGGTGTCAGACTCGAAGGTGATCCCAACCGCTTCGAGCCGTTTCCGCTCGGCATCGACATCGCCGACGGAGAATGCGATGTGGCAAAGATATCTTGTGTCGGCCGGATGGACGCTCTCCGGCCGACCGATGATTTCGAGGGCCATCCCCGAGTCATCGACGAGGAAATATCCGGGCGGAGTTCCCGCGCCGTTGTCGAGAGCAACCTTCATGCCCATCACATCGACATAGAAGTCTTTTAGCTCATTTGCGTCGGTGGCAAAGAGGGCGAAATGCTCAATTTTGGCCATGAAAGAGTCTTTCTTGCTGGAGTGAAGGGTCATGAACGGTTGCAGAACTGAGCGAGCGACATGATCGTCTCCCACTCGACCGTCGAGACCGGCTGGATCGAAAGGCGACTCCCTTTCCGGAGCAATTCCATGCTGGCAAGCCCGGGAATGGCTCGGAGGGACGGTAGTGTGAGATGCGGCTCAATGGCGCGAACGGCACGGATCGAGACTTGATACCACGTTGGGTCGTCTTCTCGACTTTTTGGGTCAAAATGATCGGCGTCTGGATGGAAAGCCGTCGGGTCGGGATGGCCCTCACGGACCACCTCGGCGATGCCGACGATGGCGGGCGGTGCGGCGTTTGAGTGGTAGTACAACACTCCGTCGCCGACCTTGATTTCGTCGCGTATCATGTTTCGGGCCTGGTAGTTTCTCACACCATCCCAGCCGGTCGTCCTATCAGGATTCGCGGCCAGGTCGGCGTAGGAAAAACAGTCGGGTTCTGACTTGAAGAGCCAATAGGCCATCGATTCGCTCACTGAGTTCGACCGTAAAGTTGGTTAAGGTCGGAAAAGCCGGGTAGTCGGACGATTTCAGTGCCAGACTTCGCGACGAAGTAGGGCATGCTAGTCGTCTCCAGCCAAGATTTCAGGCCGTCCCACTGGCGGTCTTTGAGGTACGACTCGACATCCGTCTCTCCGGCAGGAAGGTGGAGGATGTGAAAGAATGTGCGCATCGCCAACGTCGTCGTTGAGCATGGGATGCTGCCGGAACCGCCGACGACGTCGAGCGAGCATTGTAGGTCAACGACCGGGATCGAGAGCAGATTCGCCTGGTTGAATGGACCACCTGGGGCCGCTCCGAAGCCGATTTTTTGCATCTTGAGCGTGTCACCGGTCCCCTTCTCCGTCACCTTGACGACGAACGTCACCGGTTGCCCCGGCGAGACGACCAGGCCGGCCGACTGGAGCTTTGACGCGATCATGTCGTAGATCGACTTGCGGAATTCCTCGGTCTTGCGGGGGGGACCGTTGAATTCAAGCTGGAGGCTGACGTTGGACCCAGGCCGGATGACGGCCGGGATCTTTTCGTCGGTCATCATCGCCAGCATCTGCTCCATGCCCCGTTCGGGCATAAGAATGGCAGCGAGTAAGGCCAGGCCCTCGGGCATTGAGGCGCACACAAACCAGTGACGGCCGTCGGGCGATCGGTCGGCCGAGGCCCCACTGTTATAGGCCCAGAAGGCCCGACGGGTGGTGAGGTCGATCAGATTTTTACCGTCGGCCAGGAGATATCCCGCCGCGCCGTATTCGAGCTGACTGGCCAGGACCGGCGACCGGAACTCGCCAACAGTTTTCCCGGTCCGCACGTCGATCCTGATGAGTTGGCCATTGCTGAAGATCCCGGCCCACTCGCCGCCGTCGCCCCGGAAGGCGGAAGCCTTGAGGTCGACACGGGCACCGACCGAGACGGCGGGGCCGGCCGCTTCTCCCTTGAGTCTACCGGTCGCGGAGTCGACAAAACGGATCGTGTCGGCGGCGAATCCGGCGAGGGTTGTTCGATTGGGGCTGAGCACGGGAGTGCCGTGGAAGGCGTCTTCGACGACATAGATCGCCTTCACCTGCGGGAGACTCCAGACAACCAGCCTTCCCGACCCGCTGAGTGTCACGACCCGATTGGCGTCGAGGAAGTCGGCGAATGTCACGGTCCGGGCGTCGCCTGATTCTTTATCGAAGGGACGCCAGCCCGCAACTGGCTTTCCATCGACGCCGTAGACGTCGAGCCGGTCTTTCGTCTTGATCTCGCGGACGAGCAGCCTCGTCGCATCAGGACTGAAGGCGACCAGCTCGCTCACCGGGGCGATGTCAATCCGTCCGAGGTGGCGACCGCTTGCGAGGTCATAGCGGTCGACCCATCGTTGAATCCCTTCGGTCGTGTCAGGCTTGCCGAATGCGCTCGGACTGCCGGCGACAAGGGCCTGACCCGCTTCCGACCCTGAGATCCGGATCGAGATGACTTCACTGAGCTTCGTCTTCAGAGTAATCGGCCGGCTCGCCATCCGTTTCGGCGACACGATGGTTTCGGCCGCGACTGACCAAGCCGCCAGCGTCGTGTCATAGGTCATCGACTTCGCGGCGGAGAGGTCGGCCGGTTTGATCGGAGGCAGAAGGGCGTCGGCGGCATTCCCACCCGACCGGGCGAGCTTCGTCGCGGCCTGAACTTTGTCGTAAGGTACGGGAGCAATCCGGAGCAGCTTGCCGCCATTGATCACGACCAAGGCCCGTTCGTTATCGATCATCCGGCGCGGGCTGAGCGTAAGGTTCTGGCTGTCGTACGGAAGGTTCCAGACTTTCCGGCCCGACTCTCGGTCGATGATGGACGAGCCGAAGGCAAGCCAACCCGCCTTATCAGGAAGCCACTGGATACCCATGTCTTCATAGAAGGCCGGGACCGAAATCTTGTCCAATGACTTCGGATCGGAAGTGAAGTCGGCGGTCTGCTTGCCGTCTTTGACGCTCCAGGCCACGATCCGGACCTTGCCAAAACTCTCAAAAATCGCCGCGAGGTCGGCCCCGTCGTTCGAGAATGCCACGCCGACACAGTTTGGGTTGAACGCCTCGCCGTCGCCCTTGGGAACCGACAGTTCTCCGGCCGACTTGCCTCCCTGGCTCAGATCAAAAACCCGGAGTATGGAGTCATCCTTGCCGAATGCCGCCAGATAGCGGCGGCCGGGACTGAACGCCGTGGCCTTTGGTTCGACGGAGCTGCTGAGATGGATGTCAAAAAGAGGATCGCCAGTCTTGATCGACCAGGCGCGAAGAAGTTTGTCTTGGGACTTGCCGGCGATGATCTGGTCGGCGTGGCCGAAGTCGACGAATTCGGTCCAGCCCGGAATTGGGTCGATCGTCTGGATCAACTTGCCATTTTTCGTCGAACGGATTTCGACTGCGTCGCGAAAGCCGGGCTTGCCTGCGATCAAGCTGCCGTCGGGGCTGAGGGAGGTCGTCTTGCCGTAGTCGGCTTTACCCCGCATCACGCCAACTTTGGTCTTCGTCCGCAGGTCCCAGATCTCGCGGATATCGTTGTCCCAACCGTTCTTGCCGACGGCCACGAACGGGCTGGGGGTCGACGAAAACCTCGCCTCGGCCCCGTGGCCAAACCCTTGAGGGATCGGGATGGCCAAGTCCTTGACGGTCGTCGTGAGCGGTAGAACCGGCGGATCGACAGTAACCTTCCAGTCTGAGCCGCCTACAGTGCCGCCGATGTCTCCGAACTGCGCCAGTCCGAGCGTCGGCAGGAGGAGAACCGCGACGCCGATCGCCAGGCCACGCAGCGTCCGAGCTGCGAAACAAATGCGTCTCATTGGCCGTCTCTCCGAAGCGGAATAGAATCGAAATCGATGTCCGGGCGGGTAGAGGTCATTCATAGCACAACTGTCGGGACCGATTCCATGCCCTGTCCCGAAATCTTAAGCCGGGATCTCAACCCTCCCGCTCTGTGGGCATCGAAGACGGCCTTAACGTCCCAATAGGGAGGCGAGGACCTTGCCCGTCGCGGTCCCGGATTTCGCCACCTCTTCGGGAGTTCCCACAGCGACGACCCGACCGCCAGCCTCGCCAGCCTCGGGGCCGAGGTCGATCAACCAGTCCGCACAGGCCATGACGTCGGGATTGTGCTCGACGATCAAGAGGGAGTGACCGAGAGCGAGCAGCGAGTCCAGGGCTTCGACCAGCTTGAGCGTATCGGCGGGATGGAGGCCTGTGGTCGGCTCGTCGAGGATGAAGAGAGTTTTCGGACCGGAAGATGCCCGCGCCATGGCACTCGGCGTCGATGCCAGGAAGGACGCCAGCTTGAGGCGCTGAGCTTCACCGCCCGAGAGCGTTGAGGCCGACTGGCCGAGTCGAAGATAGTCGAGGCCGACGTCGATCAACGGTCGCAGGCGGGCAAGCACTTTCGGGCGGGTCCGAAAGTGAGACAGGGTCTCACGGGCCGTCAGGTCGAGAACGTCGGAGATCGACTTCCCTCGATATTCAACCTCCAACACCTCGGCCCGATAGCGACGACCCAGGCAGTCAGGGCATCTCATCGTCACGTCGGCGAGAAATTTCATATCGACGACGAGTTGACCGATGCCCTCGCAGGTCGAACAACGCCCCTCCTCGACGTTGAAGCTGAAGCGACTCGGAGGATACTTCCGTGCTTTAGCTTCATGTGTCGCCGCGAAGGTCTTGCGGATCTCGTCGAAGGCTTTGAGGAACGTCGCCGGATTGGACCTCGGAGTCCGACCGATCGGAGACTGATCGAGCAGGAGGACGCGGTCGAGGGCATTCGCCCCGCTTAACTCCTCATATGGCAGGCCGGCGAGGGACTCACGCTCCAGAAAATGCCTCAGCGCCGGGAGGAGCGTCCCCTCGACGAGCGAACTCTTCCCCGCACCGCTCACTCCCGTCACGACGCAAAAGACGCCGAGAGGAAACGAAACGTTGATCTCTTTCAGGTTATGACCACGCGCGCCCTTGAGCATCAGATGTCCGCTCGGTGTCCGTCTCCGAACGGGGACTTTTATGCGTTTCCGTCCCGAGAGGAATTGACCCGTCAGCGATTCAGCGACCTCGCCGATCCCCTCGGGCGGCCCCTCGTAGATGACACGCCCGCCATTCTGACCGGCCCCCGGCCCGATATCGACCAAGCGATCGGCCGCCCGCATGATATCTTCATCGTGCTCGACGACGACGACGGTGTTCCCCGTGTCTCGAAGGTCGTGAACGATTTCGATCAAGCGGCCGATGTCGCGCGGGTGGAGGCCGATCGAGGGCTCGTCAAGGACGTAAAGCGTATTGACGAGCCCCGACCCGAGGGCGGAGGTCAGTGCGACGCGTCTCGACTCTCCCATCGAGAGCGAACGCGCGGGGCGATCGAGGGTCAGATAGTGGAGGCCGATCCTCATCAGATAGTCAAGTCGTTTCCGGATCGGCTCGATGGTCCGCTGGATCATCAGATCGGCCACGTCGTGCAGTCCACCGAGAAACTTGTCCGCATCAGCGATGGTCATCGCGACGACCTCGGTGATGTCTCGCTCACCCAAACGGATGAAGCGAGCCTCGATGCGCAACCGGGTTCCGTCGCAGGTAGGGCAGGTGTTCTGAGCGGCGGCGTCGGACCGCTGTGGGTCGATTACGCGGCCGTATCCTTCGCAGGTCGGGCAAGCACCCAGCGGGCTGTTATATCGGAAGAGGCGAGGGTCGGGATCGGGCGCGTCGAGGCCGCAACTCGGGCACCTTCGCCCTCGATAAAAGGTCAACGTCTCACCGCCATCGACCACGATCCGACATCGGCCAAGGCCCTTCGAGAAGGACGTCTCGATCGAATCCAGCCTCCGTCCGAGCGACTCGGAATCACGGACGAGTCGGTCTACGATCACCTCGATCACGCCCGACTCGGGACGGGTTACGCTCGCCTCGTCGAGCCTGACGACCTTGCCATCGACCCGAATCCTGGCGAACCCTTCGGCTCGGAACGACTCGAATAGCCCTCCGAGATCAGTTTCGTCCCGGACCTCGACGGGAAACCCGACGAGGTACCGCGTCCCGACCGGGAGGTCATCGAGCCATCTCGTCACGTGCTCCGGTCCGGCCGCATCGACGGCGGAGCCGCAGTTTCGACAGACAACCCGCCCTGCCCTCGCGAACAGGAGCCCGAGATGGTCCATGACTTCGGTCACCGTCCCCACCGTGCTCCGGCTCGCCCGCTTTCCCTGTCGCTGTCCGACCGCGATGGCCGGGGGTATCCCGTCGATTCGATCCGCGTCGGGCTTGTCGAGTCGTTCAAGGAACTGACGTGTGTAGGCCGAGAACGTCTCGATATATCGCCGTTGCCCTTCGGCATAAAGAGTGTCGAACGCAAGCGAGCTCTTCCCCGATCCCGAAACGCCCGTCAAGACGGTCAGACGGTTCGTAGGCAGATCGAGATCAATCCCCTTGAGGTTGTGGACTCTGACTCCCCGGAGGCGGATCGGACGCGCGACGGGCTTCATGGTGCGATCCTTTTAAGGGCTCGGAAACGGAGCGACCAGGGCTATCTTCGACAACTGTCGAACATCATTTCTTCGTTGACACTGGGGCTTGCCGAACTTATAGTTGAGGATTCGACGCGATTGCATGCACCTTTCTCCTCGCGTCACCCATGTCGAGATCTGGCAACAAGGGAGTGTAGCCACCGGGGATTCTCCCCAACAGTGATGCGTTACGGTCCAAGATTGACGTGGGAGAGGCCGACGGGGCCTGCCTGAATGCGATCTAGCGAACCGTCCGTCACTCGATCGAGAGGTTCGATGCCCGAACGCGACCCGATGACGCCCCCAGAACGATCGTCGATGACCGGGCCGTGGAAGGCACCGGTATCGCCGCCGATCCTCGGTTCGAGCCTTTTGATCGTTCCGCCAACAGTGCGGTCTGACTCTGGCTCGCAGGAGAGTAGCGGGGCCGTCCGAAAAGTCGACCTCGAATCGCCTTTACCTCTGCCGAGGCCGGGGGTCCGGCTCGATTCGTTTCTCCTGGAAGAAACGATCGGAATGGGGGGCATGGGTGCAGTCTTCCGGGCTCACGACGGCCAACTCGATCGCACCGTTGCGCTCAAGATCCTCCCTCCCGATCAGGCGCGTGACCCCGAGGCGGTGCAGCGGTTCTATCAAGAGGGCCGGGCTGCCGCCAGTCTCGACCACGAGACGATCGCGCGGGTCTATTCGATCGGTCACGCGGAGAATTGCCACTATATCGCCTTCGAGTTTATCGAGGGATGCACGATCCGCCAGCGAGTTGAACGAGACGGAATCATCTCGATCGGCGACGCGATCAATTTTACGCTGCAAATGGCCACGGCGCTGGTGCACGCTGCCGAGAGGGGCGTGGTCCATCGCGACGTGAAGCCTTCGAACATCATCATCACTCCGCAAGGCCGGGCGAAGCTCGTCGACATGGGGCTCGCCCGCCGCTTCGAACGCGGAGGCGACGCGGGCCTCACCCAGACCGGGATGACGCTGGGCACGTTCGACTATATCAGCCCTGAGCAGGCCCGAGATCCGCGGAGCGTGGATGTCAGGAGCGACCTCTACTCGCTCGGGTGTACTCTCTTTTACATGCTCGCGGGTCGTCCGCCATTCCCTGACGGCACCGTTCTCCAGAAGTTGCTCCAGCATCAGGAAGAACCTCCGCCGGATGTTCGGGCCATGAACCCGGCAGTCCCGGCCGACCTCGCTGCGATCCTCCTCAAGCTGATGGCGAAGGATCGCGACCGACGCTATCAGACGCCCGAGCTACTCGTCCGCGACCTGCTCCTCGTCGCGGGCTCGCTCAACCTTCGCTCGCTCAGCCCCGAGGGTCTCGTCTGGATGGACGCGACGCCGCCTCCGGCCTGGGAGCGCCACCTCGTCTGGGGCATCCCCTCGCTCGCTTTCGCAGTGATTCTCGTCTTTTTGATCTGGAACGGACAGCAGGGCGAAACGAGCCCTTCAATCTCTTTTCCTCCCGAGATTATCGGCCCGGTTCAGAAAGTGGGGAAGCCCTCTACCTTGCCGTCTCAAGCCTCCTCCCCGGCTCTCAAACTCGAACCTACTCCTGCCGTGAAGCCCGAACCTTCAGCGCGAGCCGCTGGACGGGATGTCATCGTCAGGAAGAACGACGATCTCGGTCGTCTCCTCGCCGAATCACCTGCCGGCACAACCCTCTTGCTCGCTGACGACGGCCCTTACGATCTTCGACCAGGACCCGACCCTCTGACTCCGCGTGATCTCACGATCCGCGCGGGGATCGGGTTGAAGCCCGTGGTTCGGCTCGCGAGCGAATTCCCGAGCTCGAAAACGGTCCCGGCGCTTCTCGACCTCAAAGGCGGACGACTCTCGATCGATGGCGTCGAATTCCATATCGATTCGGACGATCGAGACGCTCCCCTCGCGGCGATCCGCAGCCAGGATACTGCGTTATCGCTCGCGCATTGCGTCTTCCGCCAGGTCGGCACGAAGCCAGGCAAAGGTCAGACCACCGGCCTGCACCTTCGCGAAACCTCGGGGACCAGCGATTGGAAAGGTCCTGCCGAAGTCGTCGTCGATGCCTCGCACTTCGAGGGCGGCCAGCATGCGATCCTCGCCGAAGGCCCCGTCGATATCACCCTTCGAGACACGACGATTGGCGCGACACGGCTTGCCACGATCGTTGGTCTCAACAAGATCGCGACCAACCCAATGGCCGTCATTCACCTCAACCATGTGAGCCTGATTGCCGGCGAAGCCCCCGTCTTCCGATGCGTCGGAGTCTCTCCTCGGGTCCAGATGAATGATTGCGTCATCGCCCCATCGGGCGACGGCGTCGCGACGCTCGTGAGCGCTGACGATCCTTCCCGACTGGTCTGGCGAGGCCGTGATAATCTCTACGCGAGGATCGCGATTTTCTTGCAGGCGGATCGCGAGTCGACGAAACCCTTTAACGCGATTCGCGCGTTCGACACATGGGCCGACGATCCATCAAGCGTCCGCGAGGCGGGATCATCGCTCGTGACCGCTCGAGTCTGGTCGGACCCCAATCCGTCGCTTGCGCTCACGAATCGGCCAGCAAACCCGTCGCTCGCCTTTCGACTTCGTAAGGTCGGCAATCAGGGAGGTCCACAGGGTGCCCGCCGAGGTCCCTCAGGGGCAATCAACTCGCGGAACGAGTTGGCGATGAATGGTGCGGTCGTTGGCGAAGCGTCTTCCGTTAACCCGTTGACCGTCAAGTCGCCAACCGATGAAGACGTTGCGGCATTTCCTGATCCGACAGAACCCAAAGCTCGTCCCCTGGTCGTCCCGCCGGTGCCGGTGCCAATGCCGATGCCGATGCCTACCATGCGAGATCCCAACGAAGATCCCCCCGGTGAGATGCCGCCGCCGATGGAAATCGACACCGGCGAGGCGCGACCTGCCGCGACGGCCCCGACCGCCAACGAAAGCCCCTCAAAGGCACCCTCGCCGACGAAGCCCGATGGTCCCGCGAAAGCGATCGAGCCATCAGAGCCCGTTCCATCGTCCCTCGACGGCAAACTCATCCGCACAGCGTCGCAGTTGACAGCGGCACTCGGGCAAGTTGGCGGCCGCGGACAGACCCTGCGGCTCGCTGCGGATGCGGAGATCGAGATGTCGACTTGCCAACTCCGTGGGACTGGTTCTTGGGTCATCCAGGGTGAGCCGGGTAAGACACGACCTCGGATTATCTTCCGGCCGGGCATCGACGCGGCCAAGGTCTCTGACATCTGGACCGTTTGGCTCAATATTCTTTCGGGCAGCCTGAGGTTGGAGCGGGTTGACCTCGTCTTGCCCAAGGGCAATGCTCCCCGTTCTGGAGGCTGGGGTGCGTTCGCGTTGTCGGCAGGAACCGACCTGAGCCTGAGCGACTGCACCGTGACGATCGAGGGCTCGGTCGTTCGTTCGGCCGTGATCGTCGCCCCCGTCGGCCGCGAAGCGAACGGTTTCGGTGATGTCGAAATCGAACCGCTCACCGCCACCGTCCGACTGAGGGATAGCCTTTTCCGCGCGGGGGGAGATCTGGTCGACGTCGCGTCCGATCGGAGATTGGACCTGGAAGTCGACAATGCCTTGGTCGCGACGGGCGGGAGTCTGCTGCACGGACATGGTCGAGCGAAGGGGATTGCCGCTGAACCGCTCAAGTTCACCCTCCGCCGCCTGACCGCTAGGGCTGAGGGTGGGTTGATCCAGCTCGGAAGCACAGCCTTAGATTCCGAGCTGCCGCAAGTTGAGGTCGTGGCCCGAGACTCGGTCTTAACAACCAATGGGAAGGGTACCCCGCTGATACAGGTCGACGGGCAAGACGACCCGGAGGGACTGCGGGACCGTGTCCGTTGGGACGGAAGCGGGGTCGCTTATCACCAGATAACGAACTACCGACGCGATCAGGTGGCGAAGCCCGGCGAGCTTCCGACATCCTTCGATCGTCCGTCGTGGGAGCTAGCGGTCGGCCGTCTCGAATCTGGCTCCAACCACGGCGTCGCGATGTTTACCGAGGACTGGCCGATCGACCGGCCCGCATGGATGGCCACGCCAGCCAACCTACGGATCAAGCCCGAAAGTGCCGCCGGCAAGAGCGGTTCGGGGACCGACTTAAGACTGATCCCCGAACCTCCCAGCCCGTCCTGACGTGCCTCACTCGACTCCAAGATGCACGTCGTTGCCGATGGACGGCTTCATGTCCTCTCCGCAACAGCGTAAAGTCTGGTCGGGCGGGTTGCAGGAACATGGCTGAATAATCTCGATCTCCGCGCCGCACGTCTCGCAAGTAAGCCGTTGTCCGGCCGGCATGTCGCGGATCATCTCAGGTGACGCTTGCATCGCCATGTTCGTGCTCCTCAATGTGAGTCCGGTCGGTCACGCAAGAGAGATAAGCAATTGCGAGGCCGAATCAGGTCACGGCTCGATGGCGAAGAACTCGGCGGTCTGTCGGATCGCGGGGAGAAGGTAGCTTGCGGCGGAATAGTGGCCGCAGTCAAACCACGTCATCGGCGGCTTACCCGCCTCTTCCCAGAGGGCTCGTGCGGAGCTTGGTGGGATGACCTCGTCGACGTTTCCGGCCATCATCATCACGCGCTTCCCCTTGAGCCGATGCGCGTAGGTGAGCGGGTCGAGTGGGGCCACGACCGCGTGAAAATCTTGCTTCGAGCGGCCCGAGTCGAGCCAGAGCTTTCGATAACGTGCCGCTTCGGGCATCGTCCACATGATCTCGGGAAGGTCTCCCCCGGCGAGTAGGAATGCCGCCTGGTTGAGCATCGGGTCGTTCGCGGCAGCGAGCGCGGCGACGATGCCGCCGAGGCTAATTCCCGTCACGCCGAGCCGAGTTGCGTCGATTTCGGGTTGGTCCGCCAGCCAACTCGCCGCGCGGCGAACATCAAGGATACCCTGCCGCATCGATCCCATGGATCGCTCAACGTCGGTCGAGAGGAATCGCTTCTGGGCTCCCGGGGGACGCCTCTCGCCATAGTATGGTAGCTTCACAAACAGGGCGGCGACTCCTCGATCGGCGAGCCTCGCTGCCATGTATCGTGAAAGGGCAAAATCAGCGCCCAGGATGTGGAGCACCACCACCCCGGGCCGCTTCCCCGGCTTGTGTGGCCGGAAATACTCGGCGTGAACCGTATTGTTTTCCTTGTCCTCCGTCTCAACAGGCGAGGGGAAACGGATCGCTGAGACGGAATAACCAGGCGTTGAACGCAGTTCTTGCCTCTCATAGGAGAACGTTGACTCAGCCATCCGAAAGAGCGCCGGAACTTCCGCCTCGCGTGGACTCGGGCGGAACCTGACCTCTCCGGTTGTGACCGGCGCGGCCTGGAAAGAAGCGATCGCGATCAAAACAAGTTGAAGCATGACGATTGAGCCCCGGGCGGACGCGGTCTCGTGGCGACGAATACTGACATGGTTTGACCGCGAGTGTTGCTGTACCCTATCCGCCCGCGTCCACCTTGGGAAAGGGAGATCCCTCGCCGATGCCGGACCCGCACCTGATCTCAAGAGCCATCCGTCCTGAACGGATCTGCATCATCAAGCCGAGTTCGCTCGGTGACGTGGTCCACGCCCTGCCCGTCCTCTCGGCGTTGAAGCGTCGATGGCCTGATGCGTCGATCGCCTGGGTCATCAATTCCGGCCTGCGCTCGCTCGTTGACGGCCATCCCGACCTCGATCTGGTCATTCCCTTCGATCGAAAACAGATCAAGGCGAGTCCGCGCGGCCTCGCACAGATGGCTCGATTTCTGGGCGGGTTGCGACAACATCAGTTCGACCTGACGATTGACCTCCAGGGTCTTTTTCGTTCCGGGCTCATGGCCTGGGCGACCGGGGCAAGGTATCGAGTCGGATTGGCCGAGGCTCGCGAAGGGGCGACGACGTTCTACACCCATCGCGTCCACTCCGACGGAAAGAGTGTCCACGCGGTCGATCGGCTCTTACAAGTCGCTGAGGCGCTGGGGGCGAAGACCGATCCACCGGAGTTCCACGTCTCTATCTCCGACGAGGATCGCCGTTGGGCGAGGGAAACGCTGGCGGAGACTCGCAGACCACGGCTGGTGCTGAATGTCGGAGCCCGCTGGTTGACGAAACGTTGGCCGCCTGCCCACTTCGCCGAGGTCGCCCGCCGCGCGGTCGCTGAGCGGGGGGCGGGATTGATCGCAGTCGGAGCGCCCGAAGATCGGCCGCTTGTCGATGCGTTGATCGCGGCTCTGGGGGGCCTCCCCTGCCTCGATCTCTGTGGGGCCACAAGCCTGCCCAGGCTCGCCGCGATCGCCGCCGAAGCCGATGTCTTCCTCTCGAACGATACCGGCCCGCTCCATCTCGCAGCAGCGACTCAGACGAGAGTCGTCGGAGTCTATACGTGCACGAGTCCCGATCGGACCGGGCCTTACGGCCTGAACGCCATCGCCGTGCGGAGTTGCGTCTGGTGTGCCCCGAGCTATGTCAAGACATGCGACAGGCTGGAATGTATGAGTGAACTTACCCCGGATCGGGTCTGGCCGGCGGTGGACTCTCAACTATCAGCGATCGGGAATCCGTCGACTTCCGCAACTTGATTTGACGCGGTCGCGTGAAGGCCAACAGCAGGCCGATCGTGACGGCTTGAAATCCGACCAGTGGCACGAATTGCATCCATTGTCGGTTCGGCGGCAAACTCGCGACCGCATCGGGCCAACCGATCGATATCAGACTTCGCGTGAACCGACGGCCGAAAAGCCATTCGGGGGTACGCTCACCGCACCAGATTGGCCAGACCGCGCGGTCGAGAGGGCTCGCGAGCCGATCGATGACGCCGGGCGGGACGGGCTGCGGGTCGGGCACCCTTGCTCCGACTCCCTGGAAGAGCAGGATAACCACTGCGCCAAGCATCGCCAGGATCGAGGCGATCCACGTCGCAGATCGACCTCCGATCGCCAGGAGACCGGCGACGGGCAGCATCGCAAACGGGAGCATCGGCACGAGCAGCCTTGGCCCCGTCGTCCACCCGCCCGTCCACTCGGGATAGCTCAGGTTGACGACGATCACCGCGAGCACCGTTGCCGCCGAGACGATCGCCACGGCAAAGCGCCTCAGGACGCACAAGGCGACGAGTCCCGGGATCATCAACAGGGTGCTCGGTGCATACCAGAACAGACCCCGCGCCGCACCGATCAGGAGGTCATCGATTCGTTCCCAAGCCGGCGATGCGAGGCCAAGTGGATTGGCCTTTGAATGGACCTCGGCGAACCGCTTTGTCGTCAGGAAGAAATAGCCCATGCGAAAGGGAGAGTCAAACGCGACGGCGTTGTAGACGAGCAAGACGAGAGTCGGTACCGCCGCCCCCAGCGCAAACGCGATCAAGCTCGCGGGTGATCTCCGGCCCGCGATGACCTGGGTAAGGATGTAAAACCCGAGGATCGCCGAGACAGGACCAACCTGAATCTCGACCACACTCGCGTAGGCTGCGAGGAGGCCAGCGAATCCCACGACCCATCGATCGCGTGCGTTGGGAGGTCGCATCAAGAGTGCGAAGGCACCGATCAGACAGGCTGCCGCCGCCTGATGGCCATAGGCGAGCGTGGCGTAGGCGTAGGCTGGGGTCGCGAGGCCGTAAGCAAGCCCGATGGTCGCCGCCCGACGCGGTCCGCAACCGAGGTCTCGCGAGAGGACGACGAGTATCGAGCCCGTGATCGCCGTCAATAACCCCGACGTGAAGAGGGTGATCCAATAATCCGCAGGCCAGAACGCGAAGCCCTTCGCCCCTAACGGGTGAGCAGGCAGTCCGAGAGCCGACTTGGCGAGAAAATAGGGAACCACGCCCAGGAGCGAATAACCGGGAACCTTGTCGGTGTACGAGTGGTTTCGATAGACCGCCTTGTCGCCGGTCTGAGCTTCGAGGCCATCGATGCGAATTGTCCCTCGATCGACGATCGCGTACGTGAGCATCAGTCGGCTCGCCGAGTTCCAATCTCGTGCATGCCAGAAGAAGGCGTAGCTACACCAGAGGATGAAGAAGACGCCAAGCGCGGGCCGGTTCAATTCAGGTCAGCTCCGGGCGGAACCATCGGGCGAACGGTGCCGTGATCGCCGCCGATCCGAGCAAGATCGCGCCAGGTTGAAGCGAGATGTAATAGCGATCCCACGCGAGCGGGATGAAGGAGGTCACAACCACGAACGCGACCATAGCAGCGACGACAACTGCCCACGCGGTCGGCGGCTCGGCCCTTCGCAACTGATCCCGACCTCGAAAGAGGCAGACGACCAAGCCAACAACAACGAGGGGAATCCATAGTACGGCACTCCAGTCTTGTCGCCAATCGAAACGGCGCGTCGAGTCGGAATGTCTCGGACCGAGCGGAGAAAATCGTCCGTAACCCTGCACCACAACGGCGGTGAGCTTATCGGGCAGAGTCAGCAGAGCGTCTTTCGGAAACTTATGTTGGCCGATCTTCGAGACGTACACGCGATGGGTCTTGATCACGTCGAGCCGTTCGAGGAACGAGAGTGCCGCAACGCCTCGAACCGCGGGCCGAATCGTGCCGACCGGGTGAGCCGTCAGGAATGGGTTCAGCGCGACGAACGTGGCGAACGCGACGAACCCCGCGCCGAGAGTCGCGATCGATATCCCGACCTTCGACGCCAACTTCACGCGGGGAATGACCATCGCCAGGCCGACCCAACCCGCGAGGATGAATCCCGCGATTGCCCCGTTCAGTTTCGAGACCACGGCCAAACCGACAAACAGCCCTGCCAACAGGGACATCCCGCCCACGGCCCGCCAGGTTTCCCTTCCGACGATCCAACGCGACCAGGAGGTTAATCCCGCAGCAAGGGCCAGCATCATGAACGCCTCAGCGGGCACGTCCGACATCGCGCGACGGGAATGAAGGTAATAGAGCGGGCTAAGGAGGAGCAATCCCGCAGCAACGAGTCCGGCGGGTCGGCCGAGAGCGCGTTTGGCTAGCCAATAAAACCCAACACATCCGGCCGCTCCCATCAAGACGGAGGGAAGTCTCGCGAGAAGGTACGCGGCATCGGCGACGAACTCCCGCTTGGTGTTGTCGAACCACGCCGACCATGAGGAGAGGCCCGGGCGTGCGAATCCTCCGAGTCTCAGGGAAATGCCGATCAGGTATTTCGGGAGGGGCGGGAGGTCGTAAGCGGCATAGTCGAGCCACGACTCGTCGTTCCGGCGGCCATCAAGCATGAGGTCCGCGTAGAACGATTGGGCAATGTAAGCCGATTCGTCGACGAAATGTGGCTCTGAGCCAAGTTGGAAACCAAAAACGACGCTCGCGACGACGAAGATCGCAAGAGAGTCCGGGACCGATCGGCGGCGGGGGATTTCCCGAATCGGCGAGGTGAGACTCGGGACATTCATGGTTAAACGGCCTGTAAGGGCGTCGCATCGGACGAAACGGGTTGCGACTCAAAATCATTCTAGAAATCACCACGCTTTTTTTGCAACCGGCCGATCGTCGGCTATGGTTCAGCGACGGTCCATGACGGGGCAGTCGACTCTCATTGAGATGCCGGTGATCTTCACAGATCGATCCGACAACTCAGGCGGGCGATAGGTCTCGAAGAGGGCCAACTGAGTGAATCACCGCACCATATGAGTCCACACCTCGGACGTCCCGATGCGAACCTGCACACCAGACATCAGCCGAAGATCCCCGACGGGAGACCCGGCACCGCGTCTGTCATGGTCGGTTCTCAAACGACTCGGCGGCTCGCGGGCCGACGGGTTGGAATGCGTGTCGGAGGAACCGTTGGCTCGATCGGAGTCGGCGGGACAGCCTCTGTCGGTGACGGACGGACCTCGGGTGTCGAGACAGGGGAGAGTCCATCGATGAGGAACATGCGACGGAAGTCGGCTGGGGGTCCTGTCGACGGGACTCCGGCCCCGCGACGTCCTGCGGGTCGGGCCTTTCGCCCGCTTGCCCTGGCCTGCATCGCGCTGGCCACGATCAGTCAATTCGGTTGCCAATCCGGTCTTTGTGGGGGCGGCCCGTGCGGTGGGGGCCTGCTCAGCGGAGTGAAGAGCGGGATTCGAAGCACCGGTGCCTCCATCAAGAATGCAACCGACAAGGTTTTCCACCACAAGGGCGGATACGCCTCGGGTGGCGAGTGCTGCGGCGGTGCCGGTGGCATCGAGGGGATGCCTATCGAAGGTCAGGTGATCCAAGGTGGGATAATCCCCGGCCCCGTCGTTTCGCCTCCGATGAACGAGTCGGACCCGACAATCCTTCTGCCCGCGCCTCCCGCAGGTGCCGGAACAAGCACCAAGGGAAAGACCTCTTCGGTCGGCCCGGCGGGATTGAAGGACACCGGTAACAAACAGTCGTCCTACTCTCGGTCACGTTCGACCGAGAGTGACAACCGCGGGCGGGGGGGAAACCTCGCCCGCGCGGCCCTCGCACCGTCAGCCGATCGTCAGGCCGAAGGGGCGGAGGGTTTCGCGTTGCGTTCGAAGGTGCTCGACAACGTTCCTCCCGTCGACCTCGACGAAGAGATTACTCGCAAGGCCAAGGCGTCTGCGGTCCCCGTCGAGGCCGACCTGGTCAAGACTTCGAAGTCCGACCCGAACGGTCCCGAAATTCTCGACGACTCTGAATTCCCGCCGATCAAGGCCCGAGTCGAGACATCTCTCTCTCCAGGATTGAAACATTTCTCGTCGGTGAAGCCGAACATCAACGGTGGCAGCTTACCGAACGCGGATGGCCTGGACTGGCTCAAAGAGCGCGGTACGAAAACCCTTCTCGATCTCCGCAACGCGAACGACGTGGATTCCAAATTTGTCGAGCAAGTCAAGGCCCATGGCCTCCGCTATATTTCTCTTCCCCTCGATCAGAATCAGTTGGACCCGGCGAGTGTTGTCCGTTTCGGAGAAGAAATCAGCCGCTCTGAAGGCCAGCCGGTCTACTTCTTCGACCGCGACGGAACCCGCGCCGGCTTGATCTGGTATGTCCATCGGCTGACTGTCGACAAGGTTGATGCCCAACTCGCGAGTCGTGAAGCCGAGGAGCTTGGATTGATCGATAAGGCCGCTTGGGTGTCCGCCGCCAAGTATCTCGATACGGTCAAGCCGACCGCAAAGATCACCCTCCCGCCGACGAAGCTCAATCTGGAGACGTCAACCTCGCCGTCTCTGCCCCCTACCCCGTCCAACAAATCAGGAAAGCCCGCGACGAACGGAACCCCTTCCGCCTGGCGGACCTCAGCCATGGTCATTCTCACGGGACTGAGTGCCCCGGTCGTCGATTGGACGAGCGCAGCGCTTAGGGTCGCTCAACCGGCCCAGGCCAGTCCCTCGGCAGTGGCGCGGTGACGGTCAGACTTTCGGCTCGGGTCGGATGGTCGAACGTCAGTTCTCGGGCGTGAAGTGCCACGCGAGGGCGGCGGTCGATAGCGAGAAGCACCGTCTTGGCACCATATTTAAGGTCGCCCACGATCGGCAACCCACGCGAAGCAAGCTGGACCCGCAGTTGATGACTCCGCCCCGTAGTCGGGATCAGTTCGATCAACGACGTCGTCCCTCGCTGCTCGATGACCTGATAGGTGAGGTGAGCTTCCTGACCTCGCACGTCGACGTGGACGACGTTCCGTGACTCGTCTTTCAAGAGCCGGTCGTGCCATTCTCCCGACTTCGCATCGGGTGTCCCTTCGACAACGGCCCAGTAAATCTTGCGGATCGTCCCTTCGCGAAATTGTCGTGAAAGACGATCCGCGCCTTTGCTCGTACGGGCCAGCAGAACAACGCCCGAAGTCGGCCTGTCGAGTCGATGAACGAGACCGACGAAGACGTTCCCCGGTTTCGCATATTTGGCCTTGAGGTAGTCGCGCGCCAGGTCAAGCAGGCACGGATCGCCCGTCTCGTCACCCTGGGCGAGGAGTCCGGCGGGTTTGTTGACGGCCAGGCAGTGATTGTCTTCGAGGAGAATATCGAGCATGATCCCAAGACTGTCAGACAAGAGAACCCCGCTGCCCGACGCAAGTCGTCGGGCAACGGGGAGGTATTGTAGCGTCAGACGCGAGGATTTAGCTCACTTCTTCTTCTCGACGCCCGGCATGACCCCATACTCGGGCGTGACCTTCGTGATGTTCGCCGCAACTTCGGCGTCCACGCGGCCGGTCGCCCAATCGAGCCCGGCGATGGCGAGTTCCTGGAACTTAGGATTGGCCCAGACGTCTTCGCGGTGGCCCATCGAATTGTAGAAGACGCGACCCTTGCCGTGCATGCGGGCCCTTGTCTGGGGATAGTTCGGCCGCTGGTAGTCGCGGTCGTGCATGCTGGCGGTCTTGTAATAGTAGATGACGTGGAGGTCGTCGCCCATGTTCTTCTGGGCATACCACTCGTCTTGCAGCTTGAACTCGTCCGTGCCGAAGACCTTCGCGCCCGGGAAGCTTGCGTCGGAAACGCCGATCTTGGCGGCCTGCTGCGATCCGTGCCCGGCGAATTCGCCACCGATCATCTGGATATAGGGATCGTCGGCACCCTTGCCTCGATGGTGGCCAAACGTGTCGGTCGCGCAGTGGAAGCCGACGAAACCCTTGCCTGCCTTGACGGCGGCGTAGAGATTTTTCTCGCCATCGGCAGTCATCGCCGGCTGCTTGTCGGTGCCCGTGGTCGTCAGGTCGCCGGTCGTCTCGAAGACGAAGGCGTCGAACTGGCCGATCTTGTCGGACTCGAACATCCCGCCGTCCTTCGAGCAGACGACCTCATAGCCGTGCGTCTTGCCGATCTCGGTGAGGATCTTCTCAGCGTGACTCAGCTCGCCACCCTTGCGATGGATCACCGAATGCTCGAACCCCGAGCTTTTCGTGAAGAAGAGGATCTTCTTCGGTGCATCTTTGTCGGCCGCGACAGCTTGCTGAAGCCCGCTCAGGCCGAGGATCACGGCCAGGGACGTGAGGTACATCCGACGGTTCGTGGACTGAGATATCGCGCGTCTTCCCCTTTGAATCGAACGTGAAGCACATCCTCGCCCGGTCGTCTGACCGGACATGCTTCGCATCCTAACGGCGAAGGTGAGTGGGGGCACGAAAAAACTTCGTCATCGGTAGGAAAAGAGGCCGATCACCGGCGAAAGCCGCCGACACGTTCGAGCAGGGTATGGGCATCAATAGGCTTTATCAGGAAGCCGACTGCACCGGCGAGCCGAACATCACGCTCGGCTTCCAAGGTAGGCGCGGCGGTCATGACAAGGACGGGCACCGAATCCCATTGCGGGATACAACGCAGGCTACGGATGAACTGGAGACCGTCCACCCGAGGCATCGACAGATCAGTCAGGATCAGGTCGGGATCGAATTGGGAGAGGCAATCCAAAGCCGAGTGACCGTCTGCCTCCTGATGCACTTCGTAGCCGTCCCCCTTCAACACACGGGCGAAGAGGGATCGGAGTAAGTCACAATCCTCGACGAGGAGAACTCGCATGATGCGCATTCTTGTCGAATTAGGACACTGCCAGACCCTAGGTCTGACACCGATCGGCCTGGGGATAGCGTACGCCTTAACGCATTTTCTTGATTGATAAATGATCAGCAAATGACGAGCCTTATTGGTAGTCTCGCCGATTTCCCATACACTTAAGACATCTTTGATAGGATTTTTCTGCGTCTCAACCTAACAGTTCCAGTGGACGCCATATCGGATGGAATCGAAAACAGTCGGCAGCCGCGAGACGTCTTGGAGACGTATGACCGAGCCTCGCTCGAAGCTCCCCCACCCAGGATTGTCTCGTCCGTAAACTCACCCAGCGGAACAGCCAGGATCGAAAGCCATCAATATCAACGTCATGCTCAACAGAAAAAGAGCTACGGTTTTCACCGCAACTCTTAAGTTGCAAACAAGTTGGGGAACTAGGATTCGAACCTAGAATAACTGAGTCAGAGTCAGTCGTGTTACCGTTACACCATTCCCCAAGATTCAAACGCCTCAGTCCGACCGAGGGATTCTAGGGAGAAGTGCCACTGGGTGTCAAGACGACCCGAGCAAGGTGCGATGTTGCTGGGGTTGCGAGCGGGACGTGAGACGCTACAATTCCCGGCCGTGGCGGACAGGCTTTCGGCTTTGGAGGCGAGATGATGGCATGGAGATTGGTGAGACCTCGCCCTCTATATGGTCGCATCGCTCTCATCGTCGTTGTCATCTCGGCGGCCACTTACTTCTACTGGGATGACTTTTTCGAGAAGCGGATTGCCGTAGTCGTGCCGGGGAAAATCGTCCGGGGGGCCTGGCAGAGGCCGGGACCTCTGAAGGCGATCGTTGTCAGGGAAAAGATCCGGACCATCATCAGCCTGACTGCGATCAATCAGGATGATCCCAAATATGTTGACCAGGCCAATGTGGTGAAACTGACGGGCGTCACGTGGCTCTTCGTGCCGATGCGAGGTTCAAGGGCCACCCTTCAGCAGATGGCCGAGTCGGCCGACCTGCTTGCCGACCCGGCGCTCCAGCCTGTCTTCTTCCACTGCGTCGCCGGACACCATCGGTCGAGTCTTGCTCATGCAGCCTATCGGATTCGTCACGAATTTTGGTCGGCCGAGAGAGCGTGGGCAGAGGTTTCTAGTCTGGCCTGGGCGAGACCCAAGCTCGACACTGAAGATCGCCGCCTGATCGAGGCGTTCGCCGCGTCGGAATTTGCTGAAGTCCGACCAGGGAGGTATCAAGATGAAGTACGCTCCGATCCGCAAGTGGTTCTTGCGCCCGCTCTTAGCCTTAGTGGCAACGGTCGTAATGCTCGTGAGTTGGAATTTCCTCACGGCCAACTTCGCGACCATAGGTAACGTCCAAGCGTATCGGTCGGCCCAGATGCACGGCTGGGGACTCGCGAAGACGGTTCGTGACCATAAGATCAGAACTGTTCTCAACTTGCGGGGCCAACATCCCGAGCAGTCGTGGTATCGCGCCGAGCGCAGTGCCGCGCTCAGAGAGGGGGCGACACTCGTCGACGTGGCGCTATCCTCTTGCGAATGGATGTCGCGATCACAGATCCGGACGCTCGTTAACGTGCTTCAGACGTCCGAGAAGCCAATTCTGATCCACTGCTGGCGTGGATCAGAGCGTACAGGTATTGCTTCCGCTTTCTTGACGCTGCTTCGCGACGGATCCACCCTCGACGAGGCGCGAGCCCAATTTTCTCTCCAATATCTGTTCATTCGTGCGGGAGATGGAGTTGTCTGCATCCAACATCTCGAACAGTACGAATCCTGGCTAAAGTCTCAGGGCCAAGCCCACACGCCGACACTGTTTCGCCAATGGGTGAATGAGGGTTTCGTGCCCGGCATCCCGAGCCGCGAACAGTGGCCCTACGACCCCATACCGCTCGCGGTCCTCACCCGCTCGACTTCTGATGGGCCGGTCGTGCAGAAACTCTGGGACGATCGAGGACGACTCTTGCGGCAGGCACACGACGAAGCCCTCCAAGTCCATTGATCCCCATCTGACAAAGGCTTGAGCATGTCGATCGATATCCACGAGACGACGGTCCGCGTTCGGTATGCCGAGACCGATCGAATGGGTCTGCTTCATCATTCCAATTACTTTGTTTATTTCGAGATCGGCCGGACCGAGCTGCTTCGGGCTCGGGGCATCACCTATCGGGAGATCGAAGATGCCGGCAACCTGCTCGTCATCATCGACATCGGATGCAAATTCAAGAAACCGGCTTATTACGATGACCACCTGACGATCCGGACGACCGTCGTTCGGGTGACTCATGTTAAAATCGTTCATAAATACGAAGTCCTTCGCGACGGGACGTTGCTCTGCGAGGGACATTCAACTCTCGCCTGCGTTGATCGAGGCGGCCGGCCGCAGGGTCTGCCCGAGATCTTGACATAGAAGAGGCGGGGCCGATCAAGCCCCGCCCCCAGACGTATCATCGGAAGTCTACTCATTTGGGGAGGTGATTCACACCTTGCCCCCCTCCATGCATGGATCAGTACTGGTCAGAAGAGACAACCTCTCCGCCCGAGAGGGTAAGAATCGAGCGGAAGGCCGCGAGGTTGATGCTATCCTTGACGAACCGGACTGAGCCGTCACCGAAGAGGGCGTTGACGCCTCCGGAATGGAACGACGCCGGCTCTTCATTGGCTCCGGCTTGATTGCCGGCCGTAGAGGCAGTTGACG
>JANXSY010000104.1 GCA_025356435.1 Isosphaeraceae bacterium
CACGGTTTACGACGACTTCGTCAAACGGCTCGGTAACAAGGTCGCGTCCCGCAAGCTCGGCGATCCGTTCGACCAGGCCACCGAGATGGGGCCGCAGATCGACAAGGCCCAGTTCGACAAGATCCTCTCGTATATCGATAAGGGCAAGCAGCAAGGTGCGAGGGTCGTCACCGGCGGAGAGCGGCACGGCACCAGGGGCTTCTTCATCAAGCCGACCGTGTTCGCTGACGTCGAAGACCACATGGACATCGCCTGCGACGAGATCTTCGGGCCGGTGCTGTCGGTCATCAAGTTCAAGGATATTGAAGAGGTGATTCTTCGGGCCAACACGACCGACTACGGCCTCGCCGCCGCCGTCTGGACGCGCGACATCGGCAAGGCCCACGCGATCGCCGACCGTGTCCGCGCCGGGACCGTCTGGGTGAACTGCTATGACGTCTTCGACGCCGCGGCCCCGTTCGGTGGCTTCAAGCGAAGCGGCATCGGTCGCGAGCTGGGCGAGAAAGGGATCGAGACTTACACTGAGCACAAGACGGTGACGATCGCACTCGACTGAACGATTGGCACTGTCTCATCGATACCATCCGAAGGCCGATCGGGTTGCGCCCGTTCGGCCTTTCACTTGCTGCTCTTAAGTTAAGAGAGTCTTATAAACGATGATGGTCCCCCCCCTCGAAATCCTCATTCGGCTCGGCACCTCGGTCGTGCTCGGCAGCATCATCGGTTACGAACGAGGCCGCCACGACCACCCGGCGGGCCTGCGGACAAACACGCTCGTGTCGCTCGCCGCGACGCTCTTTATGATCCTCTCCGCGCACGCCCTCCACGCCGACCAGCCGATCCATCCTGGGGTGAGCATCTCCTTCGACCCCACACGTATCGCTTCGTATGTCGTCGCCGGGATCGGGTTCCTGGGCGGCGGGGCGATCGTCCGGACCGGGTTGACGGTCAAGGGGCTGACAACCGCCGCAAGCCTCTGGCTTGTCACGGCCATCGGCCTCTCTGTGGGCGCGGGGCTCTATTTCCTCGCGATCAGCGGCACCGTCATCGGATTCGCGGTGCTCTCGGGATTCCGCACCATCGAACATCGACCGATACCAAGGATCAGGAGGCGGGCCAGGCTCGAATTCGACGCGAAGGCCGACGTGCCCAAGCTGCTCGACCGCCTGCGTGACGTGGGCATCGTCCCCGAGGCATTCGATGTCGATCGCGACCTCGGGGCCGGGACACTCGCACTGACAATCGACCTCGAGCACTCCCTGGAATCCGAGGCGCTCGTCGTGCTTGCGAACGTTGAGGCTCTGCCCGGCCTGCGGCGGGTCTCGATGACCCACCGGCCGCCTTGCGTCGACGGTTGAGTTAGCCGTAGAGACGGCGGGCAAACCGACGAGCCCCGAATCCGGCGATCATCACGCCCGCGACGGCGAGGGCCGTCGGCTCAGGGACTGCGGAGATCGGCACGACCACGCTGAAGGCCTGGCGCTGGCCGAGATAGCTGCCGAATCCGCTCACGACCCCTGCGTCGTTGATGCTCAAAGCTTGCGAGAAGGTCCAGCCCGAGGACGCGGGGAGAAGGGCGTTGATGTCCTTCATCATGCCGTTTGCATAAACGAAGGCGTGCTGTATCGGGGCACCTGTCACCGGGTCATTGTTGCCGTAGGCGTTGCCGACAATCTCACCTGCCGCGTTGATCGCGTTGGCCTTCGAGGCGTCGAATCCCGGCAGCTTCCCGAGGTCAGTAATCACCCCGTGCGACCAGAGGACGGCGTGCGCCTCGGCATCGCCCGCCGTGTACGCCTGGCCGACAACCTGCCCGGAGACGTTAATCCCGCGGCCGAAACTGCTTGTGCCGCCAAGTGTACCGAGGTCGGCCATCGACCCGCCCGAATAGAGAAAGGCGTGCGTGCTGCCGTCGGAGAGTGATGACTGGCCGACCACCTGGCCCGAGCCGTTGATCCCGGTCGCGGAGCTGGAGTCACCGCCGAGAGTGCCGAGGTCATTCATCTTGCCGTTGGCGTAGAGAAATGCATGAGTGTTGTCTGATGAATTGGTCGCCTGGCCGACGATCTGGCCCGAGCCGTTGATCCCGGTCGCCGTGCTGGACGTGCCGCCGAGAGTCCCCAGGTCACTCATTTTGCCGTTCGAATAGAGAAAAGCATGCTGGGCGCTGTCGCCCGCGATGTTGGATACGCCGACGACCTGGCCCTTGCCGTCGGTCGCGGCGGCCGCGCTGGTGCTGCCGCCGAGCGTGCCAAGGTCGATCGTGGTCCCATTGCCGTTGATGAAGGCATGATTCGAGGCGTTGCCGCCGACGATCTCGCTGTTCGGACCTGTCTGACCGAGCCGGCCGAGCGAGCCGTATCCCGTGACGGTCCCCAACGATGAGGCGTCCGCCGGCGCGGCCAGTGCTCCCATCAAGATCAGCGTGGCGAGGCCCCATCCGCTCGGATTCATCGTGCGCGTGTGCATTGGAGGTTCCTTCCTCGTCGGCCGACCGTTTGGTCCCATCCGCCCGTCGATCCGCCTGATCGCCGCAGCGTAGGATGGGGTCGGAAAGAGATTCCGACACGATCGGCTCAAGTTCGTCCCTGGAGTTGCCGATACGATACGATTGGCCTTGAAATGGGTCAACCCGAAGAAATCGGCGTCGAGGCGTGACGACTGCGATCGATTGACGGGCGAGGTCTCTTGCTCACCGGACATGGCGGATCTTACACTCAGGATGCTTCGCCGCCCCGGCCACAGTCCGAGAGAACCTCCGCCGATGAGCGATCCGACCGACGCCGAAGCCAATCCCCTGCGCGAGTGCTTGCCTCGCACCCGGGTTCCCGAGCCGTGTGTGGTCGTGCTCTTTGGCGCGACGGGCGACCTCACTCATCGCAAACTCATGCCCGCCCTCTACAACCTGGCGCGGGGCGGCAACCTCCCCGCCGAGTGTGCCATCGTCGGCTTCGCCCGTCGCGACTGGGACGACGCCAAGTTCCGATCGGAGATCGAAACGACCCTCAAGGGGGCCGCCGTCTCCGACTTCGATGATGTCTGGCCGCAGTTCGCCCCGAGGCTCGCCTTCTCTCCCGGCACGTTCGACGACGAGAAGGCGTATGAGGCGCTCCGAGCCAAGCTCGAACAGGTCGACGCCACGCACGGTACGAAGGGCAACCGGCTCTACTATCTCGCCGTCGCCCCCGAATTCTTCGCGATTATCGTCGAGCAGCTCGGCAAGGCCGGTCTGATTCAGTCGCCGCACCAGGAAGGGCCGTGGACCCGGATCGTGATCGAGAAGCCGTTCGGCCATGACCTCAAGTCGGCCCGCACGCTGAACCGCGACGTCTCTCGCGTGCTCGATGAGAGCCAGGTCTACCGGATCGACCATTATCTGGGCAAGGAGACCGTCCAGAACATTCTCGCGCTCCGGTTTGGCAACTCGATGTTCGAGCCGGTCTGGAACCGTCGCCACGTCGAGAGCGTCCAGATCACCGTCGCCGAGGAGGTTGGCATGGCGGGCGGTCGAGGTGCCTATTACGACACCTCGGGCGCGATTCGCGACATGGTCCAGAACCACATGATGCAGCTCCTCTGCCTTGTCGCGATGGAGCCGCCGGTCGACCTCTCGGCTGATGCCGTCCGCAATGAGAAGCTCAAGGTGCTTCAGTCCCTTCCCAAGTGGAACGACGACGACGTGGCCAGGAACGTCGTCAGGGGCCAATACGCCGCCGGGTCGATCCAGGGGGCCGACGTGCCCGCCTATCACCAGGAGAAGGGCATCCCGCCCGACTCGAAGACCGGAACCTATGTTGCCCTCCGGCTCACCCTCAACAACTGGCGATGGGCTGACGTGCCGTTCTATCTCCGCACCGGCAAGGCCCTGCCGAAGCGCGCCACCGAGATCGCCATCCAGTTCAAGCAGCCCCCGACCGCCCTCTTTGAGTCCGACACCGAAGGCTCAGGGGGCGCGAACCTGCTGATCCTCCGCATCCAGCCGAATGAAGGGGCCAGCCTCGCCTTTCAGGCCAAGATCCCCGGCTCTCGGCGACGGCTCCAGGAAGTCCGGATGGATTTCCGCTACGGGACCGCCTTCGCCTCCCCGCCGCCCGAGGCGTATGAGCGGCTCCTGCTCGACGTCATGCTCGGCGACCCGACCCTCTTCACCCGGACCGACGAGGTCGACAGCGCCTGGCGGTTCATCACGACGATCCTCGACGCCTGGGACCGTGGGGTCGGCCAGCCCGTCCCCTACCCCGCCGGCACCTGGGGGCCTCCCGAAGCCGATCGGCTCATCGAAGCCGACGGCGGCTCGTGGCGTCGACTCTAATCCGACCCTCTCGGAGTTTCCTGCCATGCCCGACACATCTACTGACGCCTTCCTCTCCGGCCAGTACCTTCCCGTCGCGCCCGGGAAGATCGAGGCCGAACTGACGAGGCTCTGGGGACCGGCCGCCGAAGAAGTGGGCGGGCCGGTCTACGACAACCCGAACGTCACGCGCGTCGTCCTGGCCAACCTCGTCGTCCAGGCCGATTGCGAGAACGCGGGCCGTCTTGTCGCGACGCTCGATGATGTTGTCGCGCGATTTCCGAGTCGTTCGATCGTCCTCGGGATGAGCCGGGAAGGCGGGCGCGAAATCAAGGCTGAGGTGGCGGCTCTCTGCCATCTCCCCGCGCCCGGAATGCCGCAGGTCTGCTCCGAGCGCATCTTGCTCAGGGCCGGTCCGCAGGCGTTTGACCTCCTCCCCGGTGCCGTCCGTCCGCTGCTCGAAACCAACCTCCCCGTCGTCCTCTGGTGGACCGGCGACCCGCGATCGACCGAGGCCCTCTATCGCGACCTGGCCAGCGACGCCACACGGATCATCCTTGACCTGCCCGATACCCATACCGATCCCGAGGCGCTCAGGTTCGGGCTTGACCCGACCATCAATGCCTATGCTCGCGACTCCGCCTGGTTCGGCATCACGCGATGGCGCGGGCTGATCGCTCAGTTCTTCGACGGACCCCACGGGACCGAATCAATCCGGCGGATCGAATCCGTCACCGTCGAGGCCATCGCCGCGAGCGACGGACCTCCGCCCCGGCTCGCGATCTGGGTCGCCGCCTGGCTCGCGGGTCAGTTCGGTTGGAAGCCCCTGAGCCGATCGCAGCCCGAAACTGGCCGGATTGACGCCACCTTCGGCGCGGAGGATCGCGAAGTGCGCGTGACGATCATCGTCAAGACGGACGCCTCAGTCGAGGAAGTCCGACTCCACGCCGTCACGATCGAGACGTCCGACAGTGAAGGCCCGGCGTCGTACCGCCTCGCCCGGCCGGAAGGTCGTCCGAACGAGATCCGCGCCGAGATCTGCTCTGACAAGACCTGTGCCCTACCGCGAGTCGTGGTCACCCCAGATCTCGACGCATCCCGCCGGATCGCCGCCGCGCTCGAATCGGCCCGGAGCGACCCGCCGTTTCGTCGTGCCTTGCCGCACGCCCTCTGGTTGCTGACCTCCTGATCAAATCTCCATCAGCGAGACGAACCGGCGAAACTTTGTCGTCAGGGCGTCGGCTAAGGCGACCGGTTCGGGGAAAAGCCCCTCGGGCGAGGTCGTCAGGGCCATCGCCATCGCCTCTTGGCCCAGGTTGAGCCGGAGCAGTCCGAGCGGGACCACTCGCTTTCGCGAGGCGGGGGCGAGTGTCTTCTGCATCAAGGTGTCGTCTTCGTGGCCGATCGGCTCGGGCGTCAGGACGATCATCGTCAGCCCGATTGTCCCCCACCGCCCGTCGCGCCCCGGGGGGAACCGCGAATGCACCGCGCGGGCGACTCGATCGAGGAGCTTGGGATATCCATCCTTGAGCCCGACGTCAATCGGCTGGCGGACCACGGCCACTACGCTCCAAGCGCGACCGACCCAGGGCAGCCAATGCAGCCGGGTTGGCCGTCGATAATAGCGGAGGACATCGAGCGGAGGCTCGCGAAACTCCTCGCCCTCCTCCTCGACCGAGCCGACCGGCTTCAACGCCGACTCGACGATGGCATACAGATCGTCTTCAATCATCGCCGTCCCCCGACCCTGAACGTACACGTCCCGTGTCGCGTAGGATAACGGACGATGCGACTCGACGGCCATCAAGTTCACTCAGATGGCAATTGAGTACAGCGGACCCTGCGAGGTGAGACGTTGCCCTTTTTCACGAATCACGGGACGCAGCGGCCACCAATCACGATAATAAACGTTGCTCTTTGACAGACCGACTCGATAGCGATGAATGGGTCTGCGGCACAGATTTACCCTCGATAACGAAACGAAGCCAATTCAGCGGACGGTCAACGCGTCCCGAAACGAAGCCAATGCCCGGCCGACGAGTCTGTCGTTGCCCGGTGGGGGTGATCCAGTTATGCTGAATGACTGTTGGAGAATTGATCGCGATCGGACCAAACGTTGGGGAGTCGCCGGGATGACGTCGAACCACAGGCACGAGCGGGGTCTGGTCCGGCGCGAGTTCCTCCAGGTCGGCTTCTCGGCGTTTGCGGGATTGAGCCTTGCGGGGTTGAACACCCTCCGCGCCTCGGCGGCGAGTCGGGGGCAGGGACAGGCCCGCGCCAAGTCGTTGATCCTCGTCTTTCTCACCGGCGGGCCGAGCCACCTCGATACCTTCGACATGAAGCCCGACTCCCCCGAAGGCATCCGGGGTGAGTTCAAGCCGATCGCCACCAATACGCCCGGGATCGTCATCTCCGAACACCTGCCAATGCTCGCGCAGCGGATGGACAAGCTGGCGATCATCCGGACGATGTCGCACGATCAGACCAATCATCTCAACGCCACCCACCGGCTCCTCACCGGCCATCCCCAGCCCGGCGCATTCTTCGATAAGATTGCCTCGCGCGACGACTATCCCTGCTATGCGTCGGCCCTCGATTATCTCCAGCCCCGGTCTGACGGCGTACCCAGTGGCGTCATGCTGCCGACATATTTGATGGAAGGCCCGCTCACGTGGCCAGGCCAGCATGCGGGATTTCTAGGCCCCAAGCATGACCCCTGGCAGATCAAGGGGGATCCGAATTCCCGCGAGTTCCGCGAGGATACCCTCTCCCTCCCCGTCGGCTTCAGCGTCGAGCGGCTCGACGGGCGTCGAAGCCTCATGGCCGAGATCGAGGGCGGTGCAACCCGCACTTCGCTCGACATCCAGCGCGACCTGGCGTTCTCCCTGCTTCAGTCGGGGAAAGTCGCCCGCGCGTTCGATCTCAAATCGGAAGACCCCAAAGTCCGAGATCGCTACGGACGGCACACCTTCGGCCAATCGATCTTACTGGGGCGACGGCTCGTCCAGGCCGGGGTGCCAATCGTCCAGGTGAACCTCGGTCGCGTGCAGCGCTGGGATACCCATTCGGGAAACTTCCGGGCGCTCAAGAATGACCTCCTGCCGCCAACCGATCAGGGAGTCTCCGCCCTGCTCGATGACCTTTCGGCTCTCGGAATGCTCGACGAGACCCTCGTCGTCGTCACGGGCGAGTTCGGCCGGACGCCCCGGATCGGCAAGACGACGGGTAACATCAACGCCAAAGACGGTCGCGACCACTGGGCCGCCACCTTCTCGACCGTCATCGCCGGCGCGGGGACTCGGGGCGGGCAGACGATCGGCCAGTCCGACAAGATCGGGGCCTATCCCGCGAGCCGGCCTTACTCCCCCGCCGACCTCTCCGCGACCCTCTACGAATCGCTCGGGATCAACCCCGCAAGCGAAATCCGCGATCGGCTCGGCCGTCCCCTCGTCCTTAGCTCCGGCCGCCCAATCGACCCGGTCTTCTCGGGTCGCACTGTTTAATTGATATATGAAGTGTGATTTATATTTCAGCGGGGAGCGGCATATCGGGCGACGATGGCCCGTGAGGTGCGGACTCCATCAACGGCCGCGCTGATGATCCCTCCCGCGTAGCCGGCCCCTTCGCCGCACGGGTAGAGGCCCGTCACCGAGGGGGATTGGCGGGTCGAGTCGTCGCGAGGGATGCGGACCGGGGACGAGCCACGGGACTCGGGGCCGGTGATGGTGGCGTTGCGGAGGAAGAGGCCGTGGAACCGCCGGTCCATGATCGGCAGTGCCCGTTCAAGGGCTTCCGCGACGATCGGGGGCAAGATCATCCCGAGGTCGGTCGCAACTGTCGCGCGGGGATAGCTTGACGGGAGTTGTCCCTGACTGCTTCGCCCGGAGAGGAAGTCGCGTGCCCACTGGATCGGGGCGGCATAGTCGCGTCCGCCGACAAGGTAGGCGAGTCGCTCAGATCGCTGCTGGAAGTGGACACCGGACAACGGGTGTCGACTGCCAGTGTCCTCGGGCTGGATGGTGAGGACGAGGCCGCTGTTGGCGAAGGGTGAGTCGTGCCGGCTCTCACTCATGCCGTTGGTGCAGAAGTAGCCCGGCTCGCTGACGCTGGGCATCACGAAGCCGCCCGCACACATGCAAAAGCTGAAAACGTCTCGCTTGCCCGCATGGGCGACGAGGTTGTAGTCGGCCGCGCCCAGGGCCGGGTGGTCGGAGAAGGCCCCGTATTGAGCTTTGTTCACCTGTTCCTGAGGCTGCTCGATCCGGATGCCGAGTTGGAACGGCTTGGCTTCGAGCGGCACGCCGCGCCGAAGGAGCATCCCATAGGTGTCGCGGGCGCTGTGCCCGACCGCGAGCACGGCGACGTCGGCTGGGATGTGGCCCGAAGAGGTATAGAGGCCGACGAGACGGCCATCGCGGATCTCAACGTCCTCAACCCGGCAGGAGAATTTGACCTCTCCGCCCGCCTGTTCGAGCTTGCGACGTAGGGTGCGGACGACCAGCGGCAGGCGGTTCGAGCCGAGGTGCGGGCGCTGCTCGTAGAGGATCGAGGGTTTGCCGTGGCAGTCGGCGAGGATTTCGAGGACTCGCTGGACGTCGGGGCCGGTGTTGCGGCTGGTCAGCTTGCCGTCACTAAAGGTGCCCGCCCCGCCCTCGCCGAAGAGGTAATTGCTCTCGGGGTCGATCGGCCCTCCAGCGTCGAAGGCGCGGACGTCGGCGACGCGGTCTTTCACATCCCGACCGCGTTCGAGGACGATCGGCCGGTAGCCTGAGAGGGCCAGCAGATAGCCCGCGAAGAGGCCTGCCGGCCCGGCACCGATCACGACCGGCCGATGGGACATCGGGCCGCCGCCGGGCTGGGGCCAGTCGAAGTGGTCCGAGTGGAACGGCTCGACGTCGCGTCCGAGGAGGGCCGACTCGTCGCCGGGTACCTCGACCTCGGCGGTGTAGACAAAGTGGAGGTCGTCGTGGTTGCGGGCGTCGAGGCTCTTCCTCAGAATCCGAACGCGTGAGAGGTCGTCGCGGCCGATCCCGAGCCGCTGGGCGAGCTTCTCGGGAAGGGTGATTTCGGAATCATCGAGCTCGAGGCGGACGTTGGAGACTTTAAGCGGCATGGCGATTTGTCGGGTCCGAGTAGATGCCGAGTCTTAGTTGGAGACCGGGCCGAAGCAGAGAAGTGTGATGTCGTCGGCCTGGGAATGGCCTTTGGAGAACTCGCGGATGTCTTGCAAGATCGCCTTGCCCACGGCGTCAGGGCCGCCCGGCGAGCTTTGCACACGCTTGACCAAGCGGCGAAATTCCTTCGTGTCGTAGAGCTGCTCGGCGGGGCTGCGGGAGTCAGTCACGCCGTCAGAATAGACGACAACGACGTCGCCCGGCTGCAGTACGACCTGGTCCTGATCGTAGACCGTGTCGGGCATAACGCCGAGTGGGAACCCCGAGATATGTTCGCCCAGTTCTTCGATCGTCCCATCTGCATGACGGAGGATGAGCGGCATGTGACCGGCCGAGCAGTATTCGAGGACGTTCGTCACCGTGTTCAGCCGGCTCAGACTGAGCGTGATGAACTTCTCGTCGATCCCCGCCGCGCAGAGGTTGTTGTTCAGAATTCCGGCCGCGAGCGCGGGGGTGTCCTCGGTCGTGATGCAGAACCGGGTATCTCCCGAAAACTTCGCCATCATCAAGGCAGCGGCGACTCCCTTGCCCGACACATCCCCCAGCGCGACGCCGAGGCGGTTGCCCGGCAGGGAGACGAAGTCGTAGAAGTCTCCGCCGACCTCGTAAGTCGCCTGATAGAAGGCGAAGAACTCATAGCCGGCGATCTTGGGCAACGACTGCGGCAGGAAGCGTTTCTGGACCTGTTCGGCGATCTTGAGGTCGCGGTCGAGGCGTTCTCGGGCGATCACGCTCTCGTGGAGCGTCGCGTTCTGGAGCGCGATCGCCGCCTGGCTCGCGACGGCGGCGAGGACGTCGAGGTCGTCCTGGAGGAATTGCTTGCGGTCGCTGGTGTCGAGCTGGATGATCCCGTGGACCTGGCCGTCGGGGGTCAGAAGCGGGACGCACATGACTGACCGGATCTTGAGGTCGGCGATCGAGGCGCTGGTCGGCAGGTCTTTGTCGTTGCCGGCATCCTGGCTGAGGACGGCCCGTTTCTGGCCGATGACGTGGTTGACGATCGACCGGCTGATCGTCATCGGGGCTTCGTCGGTATACGCCGGCGCGGCCAGACCGAGCCGCTTGTTCGGGCGATATTTGAACGCCTTGCGGATCAGCTTCTTCGTCTCGGCCTCGATCAGGATCAGAAAACCCCGCTCGGCCTGGGGGAAAAGTTGCATCAGGCTATCGAGAATCTTGGGGGCGATGCCATCAATCTTCAGCTCGCTCGACAGGTTGCGGGCGATGTCGAGGATGGCCGCGAGCTTGACCTCGGGCTTGATGCTCGACGCCAGGGCGCTCGAGCGCGAGGCGTCGAGGGTGTGGAGCGGCCCGAAGTCGTTTCGGTCGTCGACCGGGACTTCCTCGAGACCCGAGAGCTTGATCGATTCCTTGGGCGGCGTGAGGTAGAAGACGAACTCGACCTCGCAGACGCCAATCCGATCGTTTGGGCTGATCGGATAGGGCGTGTTGGGCTCGAGGATCTTGCCGTTGAGCTTCGTGAAGTTCCGCGACTCGAGGTCGACGACAGCGAAGGAGTCGCCGGTCCTCCGCAATTCGAGATGGCGGCGGCTGACGCCGTTGGAATCGAGTACGATCCCACAGTCGGCGTTGCGACCGATCACCGTCGAATCAGCCTTCAGCTCGATGATCTGACCGGGCGAGTCGCCAGTCACCTTCTTGAGGACTGCCATGCGAACAGACTCCATTTCCGGATCTAACCGCCGGTGCGGTTGGAGCGAGTCAGGGCTGCGGGGGACGACCGAGGGTATCGAAACTCATGATCTCGACGGTCTTTTGGATGAGACGAAACTGGATCTGCTTGAGCTTGTTCAGAATCGAGTTGGTTGCCGCTGCCGGGTTGAGCCGGGCAGCCCGCTCGGCTTCGAGGGCGATCTCTAGCGAGAATTCGGCGAATGCAGGGTCGGCGAGCGACCCGAAAAAATCTGGCGAGAACCGGTTGATGACCCCTTCTGGGTCGCCTCCGAGCACCCCGACCCCGGCGTTGACGATCTCGGCGAGACGCTTCTCGTGGGGTCGATCGATCCGATCTAATTCGGCTGCGAACGACTTGAGCTTGGACGAGTCGCGGTCGCGGAACAGGAGGCGGGCGAGCTGAGTGTAGGCCCGCGACGCCCACTCTTTCGACTGAGGGTAATATCCCGTCACCGCGAGCCAGGCGGCTTGGCGCGTCCCGACCTCAGCCTGGACCTGGGCGTAGCGATACTGGGTTTCCACGTTCGCCTGCTTGGGCACGTCCCGCCAGGCCGGGGCCATCCAGAGGGCGGGAGGTGCGACGCTCGCTCGCGAATGGGCCGCCAGAAGGTCTGCGGGGCGGAGCGACCACCCGACACCTCCTCCGATCAAGAGTCCGACAGCCATCAGCATCGCCGCGAGCCCGGACCGGTTGCGAGAACTCCCTTCGCCAAGGGCTGCCCCCTTCGCCATCGTCTTCGATAGTCCCGAGACGTCGGCAATCGATATCGCCGGAGTGGTCACCGCGACCCCGAGCGGCGACGCGCCGGCATTTGCCGTAAGGATTGTCTCGCGAATCTTGGCAAGGTCACGCAGCATGTCCGCAGCTGACTGATACCGATCCGCCGGGTCTTTCTCCATCAGTTTCATGACGAGCCGACAGAGGTCGGGATGCAAGTCAGGTCGATGGACCGAGAGGTCGACCGGCACATCCTGAATATGCTTGAGGGCAAGCGCCAGGGGCGATTCGGCGTGGAAGGGCGGCCTGCCAGTAAGCAGGTGATAGAAGGTCACGCCCAGCGAGTAGAGGTCGCTTCGATGGTCGAGAACGTGTCCCTGGGCCTGCTCCGGGCTCATGTAGAGTGGAGTGCCCATCGTCACGCCGGGCTGAGTTACGTGCGGCTTTTCGCTGTCCTGATCGCGGCAGAGGCCGAAGTCGGCGACTTTGACGAGGCCCTTCTTCGTGAGCAGCAGGTTTTCCGGCTTGATGTCGCGATGAACGAGGCCCATCTCACCCGCCGCCTTGATCGCGCTGCCGGCCTGCCGCATGATCGAGAGGGCGAGGTTCAACTCGGGGGTGGACTTCTTCTGGAGGTAGTCCTTGAGGTTCGTGCCCTGGACATACTCCATCGCGATGAATCGAATTCCGTCGATCGAGCCAAGGCTGTAGATGTGGACGATGTTCGGGTCGTTCAGTTTGGCCGCTGCCCAGGCTTCAAATTCGAATCGCGTCAGGTAGGTCTCATTCGCGAGCAGGTCTGGCCTGAGAACCTTGAAGGCCACCTCACGATTCAGGCTCACCTGACGGGCGAGGTAGACCTCGCCCATACCGCCGCGGCCGAGGAGACGGTCGATTTTGAAGTCGCCAAGAGTGACGCCGGTCAGGTTGCGCGGAGTCTCGACCACAGCACGTCCCGCCCATTGGAGCGTGTCGCTGGAAGGAGGAATCGGTGATGGCTCGGGCTGTCGCTTGGACATATGGCCTTCGCGTGGTCGATCGCCCGTAACGCGGCAAAATCTGGAGGGGCTGCGTTGAGGTTGCAACACCTCAAATATTACTCGATTGAACTCTGACTTCGAGACCGACTGCGGAGTGAGGTCTCGATTCACGATGAGGCCCTCGATTCTATCCTCTCGCGATGTTAGATTAAAGAGAGAGCCGCCGCGATTACCGACGGCTGATCCTGGCTCCACCACGTCCCTCATTCCAGTCGGGAACATCCCCATGACGAACCGCGTTCGACGGGCGTGGCTGGCGATTCTGGCGTTAATCTCGATTGCGGGGCTGCATCTGGCGACGTCCGGTCCGGCCGTCGCACAGTTGAGCGACTCTCCGCCGATGTACGGTGCCGACGGCTCCTGGGCCGCCCGCATCCTTGGGGGGATGAACAAGCCCTCGGTCCCGCAGCAAGGCGTTTGGGGCGAGGTCATCATGGCCAATGCCCGGTGGGTCGTCATCCAGAATGCCGAAGGGCAACAGTTCCCGGTCGACTACAGCATGATCCGCCAATTCGTCGTCCGCTGGCCGACCCGGATCGACATTACTGCCCCTGACGCCTTGCTCGAAGTCACCGGCGTCGATGCTGGCTCGAACCAGGTACGCACCGAACATATCGACGTCTACGAAGGCACGGCGCGGTCGCTTGTCTCTCCGACAATGCTCCGCATGCTCGGTGCCAACCGCGTCATCACGCCGTTCGACCTCGAGCAGGCCCAGCTCTATGGCGCGGTGTTCCCCTTCTCGCCTGCCGAGGCCGGCATCCCGCCGCGAATCCACGCGGTTGGTAACGTCATCGGCCTTGATCCCCTGCGTGTCGGCGTCGACGGCAACAATTGGCTGGCCATTCTCGCCTCTCCGAACGGCCTCGACATGACCCAAGTGACCCTCGGCACGCCGACGTTCGTCAAGAAGGGAGACCTCGTGTATTACATCCCCGAGTCGGCCAACTTGAAGACCCTCGCGATCAGCCGATTTATTCTTTATAAGAAGGTCTTTTTCCGCGCTTACGTCAACTGACGTGCGGCTATCGACCCTTCCGTTTCGGGGTGGTGGCTCGGGGGCCGGGCGCGGCGTTCGCCTCTTCACGAGCGTCGTTGATCGCCTTGGGGTCGGACCGTTCGTCCGTCGAGCGATAGAGCGGGAGCCATCGGTAGTAGACTTCGAGAGTCAGGATCGACAGCGACGTCACATAGAGCCGACCGGCGACGAGGCCCCACCGGTCGGGCTGTGGGGATCGCGGGTCCCAGCTCCCCCGGTCGCATCCGCCGCCGACCACTTGCATCGAGACGAGGCCGTCGCGGACCTTCTTGTTCCAGGCGACCCATTCCTTGCCTTGGAGGTTGTGGAGCATCTGAGTCGCGTAATACCAATAGTAGATATTGCGTTCGTTTGAGACCTGGAGATGGTCATAGACCGACTTCGCCCCTTTGAGCAGCGGAGAGAAGTCGTTGGGCCAGCCGAGATACTGACGGCAGAGCAAGGCTTCGGCCGTCATCACGGGCTTCGATTCCGCGCCTACGGTGTAGGCGTAGGCGGTCCGCCCTTTGTCGGTGGCGACCCGATCGAGGAAGAGTTTGCAACCCTGGATCGTCCGCTTGGGGATTTCCAACCCGGCCAATTTGCCGCTCCGAAGCGCGAACATCTGCCAGCCGAAGACCGAGGTGTCGCCGGCCTGGCCGGGGAAATACCGCCAGCCGCCGTCGTCGAGGTTCTGGTTCTTGGCGATAAAATTGATCGCCCGTTGGGCCGGGATCTTGAGTCGCGGGTCTTTCGACAGGCCGTAGGCCTCGCATAAGGCCATCGCGGCGATGGCGTGCGAGTAGAAGCGGGTGTTCCCGCCTCCGCCGATGAAGACTTCGCCCTCTGGGTTCTGGTGCAAGATCAGGTAGTCGAGCCCTCGCTTGACGTTGTCCTGATACCGAGACTCTTTGGTGTGGATATGACCCGCACCCAGGAGGGGGAGTAGGCCGAGGCCGGTCGCCGCAGTGTCTGAAGTTAATGGTTGTTCATCCGGGCAAGGCGGATCGCTGCACTGAGCGTGGTAGTCGAGGGTCCAGGCACCGTCGGCGCGTTGATGTCTTGCGATCCAATCCAGGCCCAGTTGAACGGCCTTTTCGGATTCGACAGAACCGCCTTCCCGACGGACCAGTCGCGCTCGCATCGCATCATCTCGCCCGGCGAACGGTGCGCTCATTTCCTCGAAATGGATGCGAGTCGCGATCGAGTCGGACAACTTCATCCCCGCCAGAGGTACGGCGCGAGCGGGACGGAAGGTCGTCGAGAGTTTCACACCCGGCGGGACCGAAGGCTGACTGACCCTGGGCTCCTGAGGGGCTGTTGGGCCGAAGCTGAACGACGGGAAGTCACGAGATGTCTCGGTTGTCAGCGGATCTCCGGCCTTGTCGCCGGGCGAGAGCGAGATGAATCCCTCCCCCTGGACCCTGGCCGGATAAAATTCACCGTTGAACTTCGGCTCGCGAGCGTTATCCTTCGACGAGCCCAGGTAGATGAGGGCGAGCAACAGCAAGGCGATCCCGTGAACGAGCAGGCTCGTCCCCCAAGAGGGGAGCCACTGGTGGGACGCTTTGAGGCGACGAACCGCCGCTCTGACGAGGAGGAGTCGATGGAGGCGGACCCATCGAGCAAACCGGGGCCTTGGAATCGATCGAGGCATCGCTTGCGTCCCCGGTCAGAGATGGGCGGGGCGTCGGACCGCTCGGCGCAGAGACTTGTGAGCTTCTAGACGCACTGTGCCGACTCCATATTCACGCGGAATTGGCCGGAAACGCCCCCGGAGGAACGTCGAATCGCTCGATCTCGGCCCAACCAAGCCGCTCTAGCCCCGGCGTGACGGAGGCGGCGTCGGCCACGACCACGGCGATCAGTCGGTCGGGATCGAGCTTGCGCCGGGCGGCCGCGAGCATCGATTCGACGCTGACCGCTTCGAGTCGTTCGGCGTAGCCCGAATGGTGGTCGGGGGGGAGATCATAAAGGAACAGCCCCGAGTATCGGGCGACGAGCGCTGACGGAGTCTCGAAGTGCCGCGCCTGTCCCTCGACGAGGGCTCGCCTTGCGTCGGCGAGTTCGACCTCGGTGGGCGGTCGCTCGTGGAAGAGGGCGTGAACCTCTCGGCGGATGTCGTCGAGCGCTTCCGAGAGCTGATCCGACTGCAACGAGGCCGAGATGCTGAACGGGCCAGCCCCGCGACGGAAGTCGAACCCCGACCGGACGCCGTAGGTAAAGCCCTTTTCTTCGCGGAGCTTGGCGTTGAGCCGTGACGTGAATTGACCCCCGAGAATCTGGTTGAAGAGGAGCAGGTGGGCGTGATCGGGGTCGAGACGATCGGTGCCGACACTACCGATACGCACCACGGCCTGTGCCGCTCCCGGTCGATCGACAAGGATCAACCTCGCCTTTGCCGTCTGGTTCGACTCGAACGGAGGAGTGGGCAACGCCTCGGAGCTCTTCCATCGTTCGAGTCGAGCATCCAACCGCCGCGCGATGTCGGACGGATCGACGTCTCCGGCCACCACGATCGCGGTCTGGTAAGGGTCGTAGGTCTGGGCATGAAACTGGACGAGATCTTCGCGGACGAGTCGACCGACGCTGGCTTCTGTCCCCTCGGATCCGAGGTGATACGGATGGGCCTCGGGATAGAGCACGGAAAGGAAGGCGTGATACGCACGCGAGTCGGCGTTCTCGCGGTCGGCCCTGAGCCCGGCGATGGTCTGTCCCTTGATCCGGTCGAACTCGGCGGTCGGGAATGACGGATTCTGGAGGATGTCGAGCGCCAGGTCGAGGCTGGCGTCGAGGTGTGGCGTCAGGCATTGCATCCCGACATAGGAGCCGTCCCAGCCCGTCGACGCCGAGAGGTGCGTGCCGAGATTCTCGGCGATCAACGCAATCTGTTGCGAGGTCCGGGTGGCCGTCCCCTCGTCAAGGAGATCCGCCGTCAGGCTGGCCAGGCCTCCGACTTCCGGACCGTGAGAGCCAGCCCCGGCGCGGACGACGCACGACATCGCGACGATCGGTAGGTCACGGCTCGGCACAACCCAGAGCCGAGCACCGCAGGCCAGTCGGAGCACTTCCGGCTTCGGTGCCCGGAACGCCACGCTGGCGGCCGAGACAGGGCGGACCGAGCGATCGAGCGGCGGGACGGTCGTCACGGGTGCCCGTCGCTTGACGATAAGGCCGACCCGGGCCTGCCCCACGAGATAGCGCACGGCGACAGCCCGTACCGAGTCGATTGTCGCGGCTTGATAGCGGATGAGGTCGGTCGTAATCCGTCCGGGGTCGCCGAGATACGTGTTGTAAGCGTTCAGCCGGTCTGCGACCCCGCCGAAGCCTCCGATGTTATCGAGGGCATAGATAAAGCCCGCCTGCCGGCCATTCTTGACCCGGTCGAGTTCTTCGGCGGAGACGCCTTCCATCCCGATCAGCTGGAACTCGGCCTCAACCAGGTCGCGAGCGACTTCCCACGACTGCCCGGGGCGGAGTGTGACGACCACACCAAACGACCCGCCCAGTTCCCTGCCGGATTGGAACGTCGATACGTCTTGCGCCAGTCCCAAATCGACGACCAGCTTTTGGTACAACCGGCTCGACTTGCCTCGCGAGAGGACGTCGGAGAGAAGCGAGAGCGAGGCGTCGTCGTCCTCGAAATG
This sequence comes from Isosphaeraceae bacterium, assembly GCA_025356435.1. Classification (GTDB taxonomy): domain Bacteria; phylum Planctomycetota; class Planctomycetia; order Isosphaerales; family Isosphaeraceae; genus CAMFLR01. The sequence continues at coordinate 17,584 of JANXSY010000104.1, forward strand.
GGCGACGCTGTGCCAGTTGAGGTAGATACGGTCGAGCTCGACGCGGTCGTGGTAGACGATCTCGGCGGACTCAAGCGAACGGCGATAGGGGGGCACCCAAGGGCGTGAGGCGGGAGATCCACCGGGAATGTCGCCGAAATAGCGATGCGCGAGGTCGACGGCGCGGCCCTCCTCGATGTCACCGACGATCGCGAGGCTTGCGTTGCTGGGGACGTAATAGCGGCTGAAGAAGGCCTCGACATCGCTTCGCGTCGCGGCTTCGACATCCTCCATAATCCCAATAGTCAGCCAGTTATAGGGATGATCGGGCGGATACATCGCTTCGGCGAGGATGCGCCAGGCCTGCCCATAGGGGCGATTGGCATAGTTTTGGCGATATTCGTTCTTCACCACGTCTTTTTGGATCTGGATCTTCTCGTCACTGAGTGACGAGAGGAAATGGCCCATCCGGTCTGACTCCATCGCGAGGGCGAGTTCGAGATGAGCCGTCGGGAGGTCGACGAAGTAATTCGTACGGTCGGAGGAGGTCGAGCCGTTGATGGTCGCGCCCAGGCGCTGAAGGGGTTTGAAGAAGTCGCCGGGGAAGTGTTCAGAACCTTCGAACATGAGATGTTCGAACAGGTGAGCAAAGCCTCTCCGTTGTCGTTCCTCATTCTTGGACCCGACGTGATACCAGAGGTTCATCGCGACGAGCGGCAAGCCTCCCTGTCGTCGGACGACGACGTCGAGCCCGTTCTGCAAGGTCATTTTTCGGAACGAGAGGTCGGGGATATCGAGGGGTAACTTCATGTGATGTTGAGGAAATTTCGCCAAGGTCGGGTCGGAACGTCACAAGCCCACAATAACGGAAGTACATTGTAGTGGCTATCCTTGGGACGAAGTTGGTATCGCTTCACCTTCAAAGTTTGGGTGTTCAGAAACTTTCCCCTTTGCGATCAACGCCAGGACGATACAATACTTCAGATCTCTTCTGCACATGCTTGGGGGCGCTCACAATGATGGGCGATGCTGCGGGTCGTCGATTCAAGGCCAAGAGGGCCAGCCCAACCGCCCGGCGATGACGCTTCGGATCGGTCGAATGCTAGAGATAGTGGTCGTCGATGCGTTAGGGACTCGTGGATCGGGGCCGCCCAGGCCGTCCTGCTTGAGCGAAGGTCGGGTTGTGAACTGGGACGATATTATCGAAGACGCCGCAGTGACCGACACGGGCATGCGGCGGGCGAATAATCAGGACAGCCACGCTATCGTGCGGGCCACACGCCCTGAGCTCTGGCGGTCGCGGGGCCATATCTACATGGTGGCCGACGGCATGGGGGCCCACGCCGTCGGCGAACTGGCCAGCAAGCTCGCCTGCGATAATATCCCCCACAACTACAACAAGATGAAGGCCAGTGCGGCGGTTGAGGCGATCACGAAGGCCTACAAGGAAGTCGGCATCCTGATCCACGGGAGGGCTTCGGCCAATCGTGATTTTCAGGGGATGGGTACCACCTGTTCGACCTTGATATTGTTGCCTGAGGGGGCGTTGATCGCCCATATTGGCGACTCGCGGGTCTATCGCGTTCGTCATCATCGGATCGACCAACTCTCTTTCGACCACAGCCTCGCCTGGGAACTGGTCCGCCGCAAACACCTCTCGCCAGAAGAGGCAATGAGGGTGGTCCCGCGCAACGTCATCACGCGAAGCCTCGGCCCTGATCCCAACATTGAGGTCGATATTGAGGGGCCGCTTCCGCTCGAAAATGGCGACGTCTTCCTCCTCTGTTCTGACGGCCTGTCAGGCCACATTGAGGACGAAGAACTCGGCCTGTTCGCGGCCAATTTTCGCCCGAAGGATGCCTGCCGCTACCTCGTCGCCCTCGCCAACCTGCGAGGCGGCCAGGACAACATCACCGCCGTCATGGCCCGCATCGGTTCTTGGATCGAGCCTGACACCGCCCAAGACATTCTCGAGCACGTCGACGCGCCCAAGCCCAGCAAGGGGGGACTCCTCAAGGGATTGATGGGACTTCTGCACCGGAAGAAATCTGGGCCCGAGCCTCTCAAAGAGAATATCTATCGGACAGCCGTTTGCGCCATTTCTGACGAAATGGTCGATCGGCTCTCGGAGTTGGTTCGCAAGGCCCAGACTCATGCGATCGAACGCACCTGGCCCGTCGACTGGACGATGCTCACCACGTACCGCCGCCAAGCCGACGATGCCCGGGCGGCTGGGAAGCTCCGTAGCGCATTGCGGGCGATCGGCGAGGCGATCGTCATGCTCGGGCAGGCGGGTCGGCGTCACAAGAAAACCACCGGGGCCGCGAACCTCTCGTAAGGTCGGTATGATGGCGGTCGCTCATCGACATCCGCCACGCCCTCACGAGTCGAGACCCGCCCATGGCCGACCACACCCGAGTCGACGACGCTACCACCTGCGCACGCCCTTCCGAAGAACCCCCATCGGCCACCCGTCCGCTCTCCCCCCCCCTCGTGCTCAGCTCGGTCTATCAGGTCGAAGATCTGGCTCAGGTCGATTCAATCTATAACGGCGATTCCGCCGGCTTCATTTACGCGCGAGATTCGCACCCGAATGCCGCTCAGCTCGCGGCGAAGTTGGCGTTGCTCGAAGGGGCCGAGGCCGCGCTCGTCTGCGGTTCCGGCATGGCGGCCGAATCGGCGCTTTTCCTCGCCTCGCTCGACGCCGGCGATCACATCGCCCTTTCTGAGGGGCTCTATGGTCGGACCGTGGGGCTCGTCGGCAGAGAACTTGCCCGGTTTGGTATCGAGTGTTCCTATTTTGATGCCACCGACGCCGAATCTCTCCGCGCCGCCCTCCGACCGAAGACCCGCCTGGTCTTCGTCGAGACGATCTCCAACCCGCTAATGCGCGTCGCCGATATCCCGGGACTCGCCGGGATCGCTCACGAGGCCGGTGTCTTGCTGGCCGTCGACCACACGTTCGCCCCGCTCCTCTGCCGGCCCATCGATCTCGGCGCAGACTTCGTACTCCATTCGGCGACCAAGCTGATCGGCGGTCATAGCGACGTCACCCTCGGCATCGTCGCCGGTCGGAAGGTCAAGATCGATCGACTGGCCAACCTCGCCTCAACTTTCGGACTGACCGGCAACGCCTTCGACAGTTGGCTCGCCCTCCGTGGCCTCTCGACGCTCTCACTCCGCGTCGGCCGTACTTCGACGACGGCCCTCGAAATCGCCAACCGGCTCTCCCAAAATTCTTCGGTCATGAAGGTCAACTATCCCGGCCTGGCGAGTCATCCCGACCACGCGATCGCCGCTCGACTCTTTCCCGAGGGCTACGGCGCGATGATGAGCTTCGACGTCGGAGGACGTGAGCAGGCCGATCGGTTCATCCGCAGATTGGAACACATCCCGTACGCTCCCAGCCTGGGCGACGTCTCGACGACCCTCAGCCATCCGACCACCACCAGCCATCGCTTCCTGTCGCCCGATCAGTGGGTCCAACAGGGAATCACACTTGGACTCATTCGGCTCTCCATCGGCTTGGAGGACGTCGAAGACCTCTGGCGAGACCTCGAACAAGGTCTGGCGTAAACCCGCTGACCGGCCAAAAACTGTCCTCGTACGATCCCAATGCGAGGTCGATGGAGAGGGGAAGGCAGACCCTTGATCTCGTCTCGGGGTCGCCTCTGCACGCTTGCATGATGATCGTGCCGCGCGTAAAATTCTTGATGGAGCGACACGCCCCGTACCCTCGGCGTTTCCGTCGCTTCCCTCACGGAGGCGGACGACATGCGGCGGTTCTCATCGGCTGCTCGACTCGGCCTGGCCCTCACGCTCGGGGCTTTAACACCCTCCCTCTCCTCCGCCCAGAACCGACCGGTCACGCTCTCGCCGCAGACGGCCCCGACCAAGACGGTCGAAGCGTCCATCGCCGAGGCACTCCTCGCCAACCCGTTCACGGCCCCCTATCTCGTTTCGATCGAATCGAGGGACGGGAGGGTCGTTCTTAAGGGGCGAGTTGGAAGCAAGGCCGTTCACGACGCCGTAGTCCGGACGGCTATCGCCTTCGGTGCCCTGATCGCCGACGAACTCATCATCGACACCAGGGTGATGCTGGCCGCGCCCTGGCCGATTCCCGGCGGTCCTGGTCTTCTGACTTCGTATACCTATCCGCCTCCGCTCTTCGGCCGGTTCGACGATCCGTTTTTCGGCCTCGAACCGCCGCTAATCACCTATCCCATCTGGTGGGGCGAGATGTCCCAACGCCGGGTCGGGCTGAATCCGATCGCGCCCAAGGAACAGGCTAATGTGGGGGCGCTACCGCTCAATACGGTGGAGATGACCATTGACCCCCTCGGGGTCGCCGTGATCCGAGGCACTGTGCCGACGGAAGCCGATAAGGCGACGATCGCACAGCACATGCTCCAGGTGGACGGCGTCACCCGAGTCATCAACAAGCTAACGGTGGACCCGACGCAGGTGGCGGCCTCGCCCCGCCGACTGGCCGATGACGAGCCGCCGCCCCCCCCGACTCCCGCTCAGACGAGACCCGTCCCCATGCCGGCCGAGCCCTCTGGGGAGCCGATCCGTGTCAAGGCTCCCGTGCCGGCGGGTTTATCGAGGGCCGACCGGGCGATCCAGGCCTGTCCCGAACTCGCGGGCACGGGTGTCAAGGTCTCCGTCCGCGACGGAGTCGCGTCGCTCACCGGAAGCGTGCCGAGCGTGTACGAGGCGATGCTCGCCTATCGGGCCGTTCAGCAAACACCGGGCGTCAGAGAGGTCGTCGATTCGATCCAGTTCATCGTTCCCGACGGGACCTCGCCGAACCCTCTACTTACCAAGGCTAAGCCCGAAGACGCGGAAGCCTATCTATCGTCGCAGATCCGTCGGCAGGTCGGTGACGCCGCGCATGTCGATCGAGTGCGGATCGGCGGGAATCAGCTCGAGGTTCGGGGGACGCTCGAACGCGCCGACGATCGACCGCGGATCGAGGCGATACTTCGTTCCATGCCTATCCTTCGTGGCTTCACGCTCTTGCCAGAGTTTCGAGCGTCGGGGGGCTGAGCCGAGCGTTCTCTGGGAGAAGCTTGTAAAGCCCTACAAGATAGGCGGTTATCGGGCGCAACTTCCCGAGTATTGCACTTGATTGAAAATCCGTTCTCGACTTAGGATGCGAACGCAATAGTGCAAGGCTGACACGGAAGTCGAGGGCGCGTGGCACATCGAGCCAAGCGTCAGGCCGAAATTATCCACGGAGGGGCCAGGATCGTATGATCGCCAACAAGGAAGGTGGCGCATCCCGTCGAGCCTTGGGACTATTTACCTCACGCTGGTTCTCCGGCCCAGACACCGTTTCACGTGGCCAGGCCGAAGCGTCGATGGCTGCGACCCGAGACTGGCTCGTCGGCCAGCAGCACGACCAGGGATACTGGCTCGGCGAACTCGAAGGGGACACGATCCTCGAGTCGGAATATGTCTTGATGATGGCCTACCTCGGTCGCCATACCGAGGAGGTCTGCGTCAAGGCATGCCGATACCTGATGGATCAGGAGCGGGCGGAAGGCGGCTGGGCGATCTATCCTGGCGGTCCGTTTGACCTCGGTGCGTCAGTGAAGGCCTACTTCGCGCTGAAGCTCATCGGCGTGCCGCCGACTGACCCGGTGATGGCCCGGAATCGCGAGGCTATCCTCGCGGCCGGCGGTGCACATTACTGCAATAGCTTCACGCGGTTCTACCTCGCGCTCCTCGGCCAGATCGGTTATGAAGATACTCCTTGTGTCCCGCCCGAAATGCTTGCTGTGCCCTCGTGGCTCCCCTTCAGCCTTAGTGCAATGTCGTCCTGGACCCGGACGATCGTCGTCCCACTCTCGATCATCTCGGCCATGAAGCCGGTCCGTCGCCTCCCTGAATTGCTCGGGATTTCCGAACTCTTTCGCGACGACCTTCCGCGCCCGTCCCGTCGAACGAAGAAGACCGTGAGCTGGGAGAACTTCTTCCTCGCCTGCGACCGAGGGATGAAGGCGGTCGAGAGGATCGTGCCGGAGTCGTGGCGGAAGCCCGGTGTTCGGGCCGCTCATCGGTGGATGCTCGACCATTTCGAGAATTCCGACGGCCTGGGTGCGATCTTCCCGCCGATGGTCTACTCGATCATCGCACTCCACGCGATGGGCTACGACGCCCAAGACCCGACGGTCAAGTGGGCGGTGCGTCAGCTCGATGAGCTGCTCATCGAAGAAGACGGCAGCGTGCGGGTGCAGCCCTGTGTTTCGCCGGTCTGGGACACCGCGATCAGCATCATCGCGCTCGCCGACGCCGACCTTCCCGCCTACCACCCCGCCCTGCTCCGTTCGGTCCGTTGGCTGCTCGATAAAGAAGTGCGTGTCCCGGGAGACTGGTCCAAGCGTGTCCGTGGCGTCGAGGCGTCGGGCTGGTTCTTCCAGTTCAGCAATCACTTCTATCCCGACATCGATGACACGGCGATGGTTCTCCTCGCGCTCCAACGCACCAGCCTTGTCGACACGCCTGAGGTGAAGGCGGCCACGGCTCGAGGCGTCGCGTGGATGCTCTCGATGCAGAACCGCGACGGAGGCTGGGCGGCCTTCGATCGCGACGTGACCAACCAAGTCCTCACGAAAATCCCGTTCGCCGACCACAACGCGATGCTTGACCCCAGTTGCGCCGACATCACGATGCGGGTCGTCGAACTCCTGGGCGTGCTCGGGTATAAGGCAGACCATCCCGCAATTGCGAGGGCGCTTGACTATCTCTGGTCAACCCAGGAGTCTCAAGGCTGCTGGTACGGCCGGTGGGGGATCAACTACATCTACGGCACCTGGCAGGTGCTCCAGGGCCTTGCTGCGATCAATTTTCCGATGGACCATCCGAACGTCAGACGCGCCGTGGAGTGGCTCGAATCGGTCCAGCAGATCGACGGCGGCTGGGGCGAGTCGGCCGTGAGCTACGACGACCCGAGCTGGATGGGCCGGGGCGAGCCGACGGCGTCGCAGACCGGTTGGGCTGTCCTCGGGCTGATCTCCGCCGGCCGCGAACAGAGCGAGGCCGTCCGCCGCGGCGTCCAATACTTGCTCGACACCCAGTCAGTCGACGGGACGTGGGTCGAGCACGCCTTCACCGGGACCGGCTTCCCACGTGTCTTCTACCTCAAGTATCACCTCTATCGGATCTGCTTCCCCCTGATGGCCGTCGCCCGATATCACGCGGCTACGGGCCAGCTCGCACTCTCGATATCGGCTCGCCCGGGTGCCCTGGCCAGCCGGATTCCCGCAACGCCTCGGTCGCTCGACATCTGAACGACCCCACGCGACGGTTTGAACGTCTTGCCGAGATAGTACACTTCCCGGGTAAGGATTCGCCCGGTTCACGTTACACGGAGGCTTCCCGATGTTATTCCCGATCGAGATGACGTCCCGGATCGCCGGGTACGTGATGAAGAAGAAGATGTCTCGGGCGAAGAAGTACCCGATGGTCTTGATGCTCGAACCGCTCCACGCCTGCAACCTGACCTGCACCGGTTGCGGCCGGATTCGGGAATACGAGTCGACGATCAAGCAGAAGCTCTCGATCCAGGAGTGCCTCGACGCGGTCGACGAGTGCGGCTCCCCGGTCGTCTCGATCTGCGGCGGCGAGCCGATGATCTATCCGGGCATCGGCGAACTCGTGGCCAAGATCCTCGAGCGTAAAAAGGTCGTCTATCTCTGCACGAACGGCATGTTCATCCGCAAGAAGATCGCCGATTTCAAGCCTTCGAACCGCTTCTTCTTCAACGTCCACCTCGACGGTATGAGAAAGTCTCACGATATCGCGGTCGAACGCGACGGGGTCTTCGACCTCGCCATTGACGGGATCAAGGTCGCCAAGGAGGCGGGCTTCCTCGTCTGCACCAACACCACGGTCTTCAGCGAGACGAGCATGGCTGAGCTCGACGAGCTTTTCGCCTATCTCACCGGCCTCGAAGTCGACGGTTTCATGCTCTCGCCCGGCTACGACTACGACGCCGTGAAGGTGAAGGAGATCTTCCTCACCCGCGACTCGATCAAAGAGAAGTTCCGCGCAGCCGAGGCGATGTTCCGCAAATATAAGTTCAACACCTCGCCCATCTATCTCGAATTCCTTCAGGGCAAGCGCGAACTCGAATGCACCGCCTGGGCGACCCCGACCCGCAACATCAAGGGTTGGAAGGGACCGTGTTATCTGATCACGGATGAGCACCACGCCACCTTCGACGACCTCTTGACCAAGACGCCCTGGGAGAAGTATGGTCCGGGCAAAGACCCTCGCTGCGAGCATTGCATGATGCACGTCGGGTTTGAGACCACGGCCGCCGTGGGCGTCAGCACCAAGCTGGGCGACACCTTCAAGATGATCAAGTGGCAGTTCACCTGAGCTGAATGACCTCATGAGCCCCAGCGACAACTCCAGGCGCGGCCCTTCCCTGGTCGCGCCACCCCCCCTCCCGGCCGATATCGGGATTGTCGCCGCGATGCCGATCGAAGTGGCACCGCTGATCGCACAGTTCAAGAACGTGCGTAAATATGCGGCGAAAGGCCAGTCGATCATCGAGGGTCGGCTTGAGGGAAAGCTCGTCGCCCTCGTCCTGACCGGGATGGGACGGGCCCGCGCCCAGCGTGGGGCTGAACGATTGATCGACGGCCACCGGCCCCGCTGGATCGTCTCGGCGGGGTTCGCGGGGTCGCTCAATCCGGCGATCCTACGGAACGCGATGATCCTGCCCGTCGACGTGGCCAACGTCGAGGGGCGTCATTTTGCGACCGACTGGCCCGCAGGTCTGGACGTCCCGCCGACCGCAGAGCGCAAGGGCCGATTGCTTACCGTCGATGAGATCGTGCTCAAGGCGGCGCAAAGAGTGCTCCTTCGCGTCGATCATTCGGCCGATCTGGTCGACATGGAGTCGTCTTCGGTTGCAGCGCTGTGCGGGCAGAGGGGCGTTCGGTTCCTCTCGCTCCGCGTCGTGAGCGACGACGCCTCGACCGACCTTCCTCCCGAAATCCTCTCGATTATGGGAGAGTCGGGCAGCTATCGGATCGGTGCCGCGATCGGGGCGATCTGGCGGAGACCGTCGAGCCTGAAGGATCTACTCGCGCTCCGCGAACAGGCGATCGATTCGGCCGATCGGCTCGCGAAGACCCTCCTATCGATCATCCCGAACCTCTGACGCCAAGTCTCAATCTTCATTCGTCGGGATGCCAGCCGATTGGTGTCGTGCTCGATCGCGTGGGCGGGGCGGGCTCGGGGATGACATCGACGATCTTCGTGCGGAGATTGCCAAGTTCATTGTAGGAAGGCCAACCTTCGGGGTCGGTCAACTCGGCGGCATTGAGGATCATCTCAACCTCTGGAAGCCGACTGAACTCAGTCTGGATGGTCATCGTCGGCAGGCCCGTCGAGCTGACCTCGATATGGTCGGAGGGAAAGCCCATCTGTCCCAGCCATTCTTTGGCGCGGGCGAGGGTTTCGAAGTTCTGAAATCGATGAGTCGTCAAGCTCATGGGAATCCTCGTCGTCACTGGGGCCGATCGCTCGGCCTGATGTCGTCTCTTTGAAGAGATGCAACTTGCATTCCTCTCGGCTCAACGGGAGGCGACTTGGGAACCTTAGCCGCTCATTTGGCTCCCTCCTTGGCCGAAGGAGCCGGCACGGCTGCCATCGGTTTCCGATAGGCTTTCACGGGCCCGGAGGTTGGCCTTGACGCGACGGTCCGGGATCTCAGTGCCCCCTGGACGACCATCGTTGCGAGGCCCGGCACGACCAACACCGCGACGAGCGCGAAGGCCGCCCCGTGAAGCGGCTGAAATCGGAAGACCAGGATAAAAACGCCCACCCAGACAATCGCCAGAAGGGCCGTCTTCCAGATGTCGTCGATGAACATGCTTTCGAAAGAAGACTTGGTCCAGGTCAAGATCCCCGCCATCAGCAAGGCTCCCAGCCCGATCTTGAGGGCGACATATGGCGGGGTCTCGTCATAGAGGTATTTCTGGCCATAGTCGACGAGGATGTAGGACACGACGTAGAGGATCAACGCATAAATAAGAAAGGGCCAGACGAATCCCATCATGATCGACTCAGGGGTAGGAGATCGGACTGTCCCATTTCGACGCCGACAATGCTCTCATTCATCGTAACCCTGCCTCGCTTCGCCTTCCACTGACCGCTGGCAGTTTTCTTTCCGGCTGGTACGATTGGGCGGCTGTCGGCCCCAGTCGCCTCGATGACCGCCGTTCGAGAGCCCCCGATGATCCACCTCAGCGCCTTCGCCGACGAAATTTCGCCCGACCCTGTCGAACAACTCGATGTCCTTGACCGTCACGGGATCAAGCACGTCGAGTTCCGCTCGATCCACGGGATCAACGTCCTTGACCTGTCCGACGAACAACACGAGCAGTTCCGAACCCTCTTGAAGAGCCGGGGTTTTGGACTGAGCGCGATCGGATCGCCGATCGGCAAGATCAAGATCAACGAACCGTTCGAGCCGCACCTCGAACGATTCGCCAAGACCCTCGACCTCGCGGCCTTCTACGAAACGCCTCGCATCCGAATTTTTAGCTATTACCTTCCCGATGGCATCACTCACGACGATGCGCGGCAGGAAGTCGTCCGACGTATGCGAGAAAAGACCCTCCGCGCGGCCGACCGGGGCGTTGCGCTCTATCTGGAGAACGAGAAGGGCATCTTTGGAGACACCGCGCCGCATGTGCTCGATCTCTTGCAAGCCGTCGACTCGCCGAGCCTCGCCTGCGCGTTCGACCCGGCTAACTTCCTCGAAGTTGGCCAGCCGATCGACGAGGCGTGGCAGCTCCTCCGACCCAAGACCCTCCACTTCCACGTCAAGGACTACGACCCCGTCTCGAAGGTCAACGTCCCGGCCGGGAAGGGCGGCGGACAGATCCCGGAGTTAATCGCCGACGCCGTCGCGCACGGTTACACCGGCTTTTGCACGCTCGAACCCCACCTGGTCGTCGCCGAGAAGATGTACGGCTTCACCGGCCCTGAGCGGTTCGGTGACGCGGCGAAGGCCCTCAAATCTGAACTCGATCGACGCGCTATCGCTTACTCCTAGGCGGTCATCGAGACCCCGATTCAACTGATCCATCCGACCCCTTGAGCCCGATTTCAGGAGCCCGATTCCATGAGTTATCCCACGATCACCCGGCGCGATTTGCTTCGAAGCGGCATCGCGGCCGGTGCCGCGCTCGGCCTGGGTCTTCGGCCGGTCATGGCCGCCGACACCATCGGTCAACCTAAGGCCGGCAAGATCGGCGACTTCAAGATCTCGCTCGCAGAGTGGTCGCTACATAAGGCCCTCTTCGCCAAGAACGCGACGATCACGAATCTCGACTTCCCCAGGATCGCGCGCGAGCAGTATGGCATCGAAGGCGTTGAATTCGTCAATCAATTCTTCAAGGACAAGGCCCACGACTCGGTCTACCTCAAGAGCCTCAAGGGACGGGCCAATGACCAGGGCGTAACCTGCGTCCTCATCATGATCGACGGTGAAGGCGACCTCAGCGCCAAGAACGACGCCGAGCGATCGAAGGCCGTCGAGAACCACAAGAAATGGGTCGACGCCGCCGCAGCGTTGGGCTGTCACTCGATCCGCGTCAACACGGGATCGAATTACAGCCCGACGGACGTCAACACTGCCGCCGAGGGCTGCGGTCGACTCGCCGAGTACGGGGCTTCGAACAAGATCAATGTCATCTGCGAGAACCACGGCGGGCCGTCGAGCAATCCCGACGCCCTGATCGCCCTGATGAAGGCAGTGAACAAGCCGTCCTTCGGCACCCTCCCCGACTTCGGCAACTTCCCCCACCAGAAAAACGGGCCGTACTCGATCGACATCTACGACGCGATCGCCCGGATGATGCCGTTCGCCAAGGGAGTCTCCGCCAAGAGTTACGACTTCGGTTCGGATGGGCGAGAGACCACGCTCGACTTTGCCCGCATCCTCAAGATCGTGACCGACGCCGGATACAACGGCTATGTCGGCATCGAATACGAGGGGTCAAGGCTCGGCGAGCCCGAGGGGATCAAGGCGACGAAAACCCTGCTCGAATCGATCCGAGGCGCGAACTATCAGCCGGCCTGAGCCTTGAACGACGCGACATCGGCCGGGGTTGACCACTTCGGCCGATGTCCGTATCTTACGCGACGATCCGGCAGGAGGCTGAACGACCAGACCCGAGGGATGGACCCCGTGGGCGTGGACCGCACTCAAATCCTGGTGTTGAACTTCAACGGCTGTGAGCTGCTCGCCGAGTGCTTGCCCAGCCTCGTCGAGGCCGCCCGCCGCTCGCCGGTACCGTGCGGTCTGTCAGTCATCGACAACGCCTCGAACGACGACTCGATCGCTTATCTCGAAGCCCATTGGCCCGAAGTCGAGATCCTCCGCGAGCCGAATCGGGGCCTCGCCTCGTTCAACTCCGTCCTTTCGCGGCGAGACGAGCCGGTCTTGCTGCTGCTCAACAACGACGTAAAGCTCGATCCCGACGCGGTCGGTCCGCTCCTCGCCCGCTTCGAGGAGCACGACGACGCCTTCTTCTCCGCGCCTCAATGCTGGACATTCGACGGTCGCGAATATGAAGGGATGCGGACGCGAGTCCGGACCCGGTTCGGCCTGGTCCAGGGGATGAGCCGCGTCCCCGGTCACGAAGTGGCGGCAAAGCTCCCCGACTTCACGGCGGCGGCAGGACCGATACTTGCCGTCGATCGCTCCCGCTTCCTCGCGATCGGCGGCTATGACTCGCTCTATTTCCCCGGCCGGATCGAAGACCTTGACCTTGGCTTCCGGGGCTGGATGGCGGGCTGGCGTGGGTATTATGTGCCCGAGTCGATGGCCTATCATCGCGGCTTCGGGTCGTTCGGTCCCGCCTTCGGCGACGAAGGTTGCGATCACCTGGCCTTGCGGAACACGCTCCTCTTCGCCTGGAAGAATCTGAGCGGACGCCGGCTCCTGGCCCATCTCTCCTGGCTGCCTGCCCGCTGCTTGCGATCGATCCTGGCCCGAAAGCCCGGCTTCGTCCTCGCCCTCCGCGAGGCGCTGGGGCATCTCGGCTCGGCGATCGAGGCGAGGCGGAAACAGGGCGTCGGTCGCGACGGGTGGAGCAGTCGGCAAGAGGCGTTCTTTCAACAGTTTCGTTGGTGAATTGGGTTGCCCCCTCGTTCTCCGGCGACCTTGCGCAAGGAGGCGCACGATGTCGCGAACGTCCCCTGTCCTGGTGATCGACGCCCGACCGCGCGGACCCTCTGGTCTGCTCGCGGGGGAGTGCGTCCTCGGTCGGCCTGTGATCGAGCATCTGGTCGATCTCGCCGAGTCGATCGGTGAAGGGCCTGTCGCGATCCATGCCCGTCAGGACGAGCACGAGCGGATTGCGGCGCTGCTTGCGGACCGGCCGTCGAGTCGTTATCGGCTCTCGCTGGGGCCGCCGCCCGAGGACGCCGCGATCCTCCGTTCGGACCGCTTCTACGACCTCCCTCGTCTTCGCCGTGCCCTCCGGCGCGGGCAAAATACCGAGTCGGCCGTCATCTGGCGGATCGACGGTCCTCAGGCCCTCGCCGGTGCCTCCGACGAGATCGAGCGCCGCCGCAGCTTTCAACCGATGGGCCGATACTGGGCCACCCGACCCGCCACGGCGCTCGCCCGTTGGCTTGTCTCCACACGCATCCGGCCGAATCATCTGACACTCGCCTCGGGGTCGCTGATGCTGCTCGCGGCGGCATCGGTGGCGATGGGTCATGGCGTCTGGATCGGTCAGGTCGTGCCCGCACTGGCATTGGCTCTGGCACTAGTACTCGACACGGCCGACGGCCACCTCGCCCGGCTCCAAGGGACGGCCAGCGACTTCGGCCGCTGGCTCGACGGTTTCCTCGACGAGACCGGCGACATGGCCCTGCACGCCGCGATCGCGTGGGCGGCCTACGCGAGAACGGGTCAGGTCGTCTTGCTCATCACCGGGATGGCCTACGCCATGGCCAAGTTCCTCTTCGTCTTCGGGTCTCAGACGGGGACGAGTCTGCAAGCCACTGGTGCAGTCTTGCCGAACCGCCCGACCGGCCGATTTCGTTCGCTCGTGCATCTGGCCGGGCATGCCGACCTCCGATGGCACTTGTGGATCGTCCTCGCCGCCCTCGGCCGTCTCGACCTGGCGCTGGGCGCTTACACGATCTACTTCCTCGGCCGGGCCTTCGGTGGAGCGTTGAGAAAGGCGGGATCGTATGCGTCGTAGTCCCCGAATCTCCGCCCTGATCCTCGCGAAAGACGAGGCTCGCAACCTTCCCTTCTGCCTGGAAACGGTCGCCTGGGCGAACGAGGTGATCGTCGTCGTCGACCGCTCCAGCCGGGACCAGACCGAGGCGATCGCCAAGCGTGGGGCCGATCTCGTCGCGATCCGGACCTTCGACGACTTCGCCAATCAGCGTAATGCCGCGCTCGAACTCGCCAGCGGAGATTGGGTCTTCGCCATCGATGCCGACGAACGAGCCACCCCCGAGCTTGCCTCTGAGATCCGTCGGCTCATCTCTGACCCCGACCAGCCACATGTCGGGTACCGGTTGCCGATCCGGAGCGTGGTCCTGGGCCGTCCCTTCAAGTTCTCGGGCACGCAACACGACCGCCCGCTCCGGCTCTTTAAACGCGGTCACGGCCGGTGGACTGGCGCTGTGCATGAGACTGTCGATCTCGAAGGGTCTTGCGGGTCGCTGTCCCACCCGCTCGAACACTGCACGATTCCCGACATGCAGACATTCCTGCGTAAGATCAACGAATACACCACGCTCGAGGCGATCAAGTTCAGCCGAGACGGTCGGCGGTTTCGGATGACTGACCTTGCTCTTCGTCCGTTCTGGACCTTCCTCAAGCTCTACGTCGGCAAGCTCGGATTCCTCGACGGCCTCGAAGGCTTTATCTTCTGCTCGTTCTCAGGCGTCTCGGTCGCCGTCCGTCATTTCAAGCACCGTGAGCTGACGCGAGTCAGGAGGGCCTCTTGATCGCGACAGCCTTCCATGACGCAGAGGTCGCCGGCCGTTTCGACACGCTCGTCGGCCGCTTCAAACGCGACGTGAGCACGCATGACTATCGGCTCAACGCCATCGTCAAGGCTCTCCCTGCGATGCGCGGGTCGAAGGTTCTCGACCTGGGATGCGGCAAAGGCCGATTCGCCCGACAGCTTATAGAGCGCGGATCGCGAGTGATCGGCATCGACATCTCGGCCCGGATGATGGTCGAGGCCGAAGGGCTGGCCCGCGTCAAAGCGACCGCCCGCCAACTTCCCTTCGGCGACGCCGAGTTCGACGCGATCATCGCCGTCGAGACGCTCGAACACGTCGGTGACGTGTCTGCCGTTGTCGCCGAGGCGCGAAGAGTCCTGCGACCCGGGGGACGATTCATCGTCATCGACAAGAATGCGTGGTCGCTGGACGCGCGTCGGCCTTGGTTGCCGAGCCTTGCGATCAAGTGGCTCGATGAGAGGCGGGGGCGCTGGATGTATCCGGCGGGGGGGCCTGTCCGCGAACGATGGTTCGGGCCATCCCGGATGCGCCGGCTCCTGAGCGAGAGATTCACGGATGTCTCGACCGAATATCTGCTGTCAGACACCGAAGCCTGTCGCACCGTCTTCCGTATCTGTCCCCGGGCTCGACTCATGGTTTGCTGGACGGCGACCGTGCCCGGGGGTGAGTCATGAGCCTCTCCGCTCGCACCTTGCCCGTCCTGCCGCTCCTGCTCTGGAAGACGCCTCCGGCCCTCCAGATGATCCTGGCCCAAGAGGGGATTGCGCATCGCGTCATCGAGACGGATCACCCCCTGGCATTCCGGGCGGGTCGGTTCGTGCTCTTCGACGGCCGTCGTCAGTCGATGATGGCACTCCGTCAGCGCCTCAAGCCGGAACACACGCCGATCGACGTCCGGGCCCTGTTCTCGGACGAGCCGGTCGATCTGTTCGAAGCGTTGCTGGAGACGGCGGGAGAGGCGACGACCTGGCGGCTTCAGCATCAGAATGTCACGGAGACGGTCTCGCGTCACGACCGGGCGAAACTGCGGCGTAAGATCATCGGTCGGCTCCGGGACGTCGTGACCAAGTCGGGCGGAGTCTGGGCGCGGATCTCTCCCTATCCGTTCCCCTATCGATCGGCGTTTAATCTCCGGGTCGACCTCGATGAACAGGTTCCCGCCGATTACTTTGCCTTCGCGTGCGCAAGGACGCCCATCGCCGAGGCGACGACCCACTTCGTCAGCACGCACGCCTATGGCGAGCAACCCGACGTGCTCGCCGACCTCCGCGATCTGGATACCCACTCCCACGGCCACTACCACGTCACCTATCGCGACGCCGAAGCAAACCGCGTGAATCTGCGACGCGCTCTCGATCGGTTGGCGAAGGCCGGTATCACAGGCACCGGTTTCGCGGCCCCTCATGGGCGATGGAATCTCGGGTTGAACACGGAGCTTGAGGAACTCGGCTGCGAGTTTTCGTCGGAGTTTCAGGTCGGTTATAACGACCTCCCCTTCTATCCCTGGCTTGGCTCGCGAGCCTCGAAAGTCCTTCAGATCCCGGTGCATCCGATCTGCGAGGGGCTGTTCTTTGATGTTGGGGCCGAGGGGCCGAAAGCGATCACGAACCACCTCGTCTCGGTCATTGCGGCGAAGATCGCCGCCGGAGAGCCCGCCTTTGTCTATGGTCATCCCGAGCGCCGACTGGGGCGGTTCCCGGAGATCGTGACGGCGATCGCCGACGCGGTCGCAGGCGACTCGCTGACGTGGCGGGTTAGCCTTTCGACCTTCGCGCACTGGTGGAAGTGGCGGCTCGCCCGATCCTGGTCGCTCATTCCACGCGGGGAGCGAGGCTATGGGCTTCAGCTCGACGAGTGGGACGGTCGCTATCCGATCGGTCTGGAAGTCTTCCGCGACCGTCACTCTGCCCTGGTCCCTATCGTCGGGCCGCTGACGGTGGTCGATACGGCTGAGTTGGCGTATGAGCGTCGATCTCCCGACTATGCGCTGCCCGCCCCCCTGCCCCGGCGGCGCAACCTCGACTGGAAAGCCGTCATCCGGCGGGCCATCGACTGGGAGACCGTGACGCCGATCGAAGACTTGCCGAATCTGACCCTTAGCTCACAGATCAAGCGTGAGTTGCGAGCCTGGCGTGAGCGGTCACGTCTGGCCGGTTAACCCGAATCCTCTGATGGCACTCTCTCTCGCATGAACGCGACTCGAATCCCACGTCAGGCCCCGTCCGCCATCGACCCGCCCCGGGACTCGATGGTGACGGTGCGTCGATGGCTCGAATCGCACGTGAGGGCCGATCGAGTTCCGGGCTCGGTCCTCCTGCACGCGCCCTCGACCGCATTCCAGGCCCCCGGCGGCGGCGAGAATCAACTCGTCCAGACCGCGAGACACCTCGAACGGTCCGGCGTCGCGGTCCAACTCTTTTCGTCGTGGGTCGACCGGATCGAAGACTCCCGAATCCTGCATCTGTTCGGCATGTCTCGCGAAGGGCTGGAACTGGCGAGGATCGCACGACGGCGCGGCATCCCGGTTGTCCTGTCGCCGATCTGCTGGCTCGAACCGTGTGCGCTATATGCCCTGGCCGGAAGCCGCGTGAGGGGGATCTGGCATCGGGCTAAATGGTCTCTCAAGGGCGTCATGCCTCGGATTGGCGGATGGCGTGACGCCCTGATCCGACAGGCCGATCTGATTCTGCCGAATTCACTCGCGGAGGCCGGGCAGCTTAAGAGGCTGTTCCGTGCCTCGGACGACCGGATCGTCGTCGTGCCGAACGGGGTCGACGCCCGCTTCGAGCAGGCGGATGCCAGCCTCTTTCGCTCGATCCACGGCGAAGGAGAATTCATCCTCTACGCCGGTCGGATCGAGCCGAGGAAAAACGTCCTCGGATTGGTCCAGGCGGCGCGACTCATCGGCCGTCCGCTGGTCGTGATCGGCGACGCCCCTCCGGGCCAGGAAGGCTATCTGGCCGAGTGCAGGAAGGTGGGGAGGGACGCCGCTCGCTGGTATGGCATGGTCGACCACGATGACCCCCTGCTCGCCTCAGCGTATGCAGCGGCGCGGGTTTTCGCCCTGCCGAGCTGGTTCGAGACGCCGGGCCTTGCGGCGCTAGAGGCCGCCCTCGCCGGGACGGCCATCGTCCTGACGCCAAACGGTTGCACGCGCGAGTATTTCCAGGATCGAGTCGAGTACGCCGGTCCTGATCGGATCGGCAAGATCGGGGCCGCGCTCGATCGCGCGTGGAACGAGGGTCCGAAGCCGGGCCTCCGCGAATCGATCCGGTCGCAATTCCTCTGGACGCACGTCGCCCAGCGAACGGCGGAGGCCTATGCCCATGTCATGCGTTAGCCTCAAGCCGGTGCATACAGGCCGCTATCGCTATACCAAATGGCGTTGGCGAATCATGGTCGGTGCCTTCGATTTCGTCGGCTCGATCGCGGCGCGAGCCTGGCGGGTGGCCCGGCCTGTCGCTGTGCCGGGAGAGCCCCGTCGTATCTTGATCCTCCAGCTCGACCACATGGGGGACGCTGTCCTCACCAGCCCGCTTATTTCTCGACTCCGAGAGGCGTATCCGACTGCCACCATCGACGTGCTCGCCTCGCCCAGCAACCGCGACGTCTTCGCCTCGAATCCCGACCTGAACAATGTCAGGTTGGCCTCAAGGAACTGGTTTGAGCGCAGGCCGGGGCACTGGGCGTTGGGGTCGGCGGTCGTGGAGTTGGGGCTTTCGTTGCGGGGTTCGGGTTACGACCTGGGTATCGACGTCCGGGGCGATATCCTCTCCGTCCTCGTCCTCACCCTCGCGGGCATCCCCAGACGACTTGGATGGACGATGGGCGGCGGCGGGTTCCTGCTCACGGATGTCGCCGACTGGATACCGGGTCGTCACGAAGTCGAATCACGC
The DNA here is from genome assembly GCA_025356435.1 of Isosphaeraceae bacterium. Lineage (GTDB taxonomy): Bacteria > Planctomycetota > Planctomycetia > Isosphaerales > Isosphaeraceae > CAMFLR01. The sequence continues at coordinate 36,486 of JANXSY010000104.1, forward strand.
CTCGCGCTCCTCGACCGAATCGGGGTCGACACGTCGGGGCCGAATCGTGTCGTCGTCCACGCGAGCGACGACGACCGTGTCAACATTGCCCATCGGCTTCGCGCCGCCTGGCCGAGACGCAAGACTCAAGCTCGGGCGGTTGCGGCGCGTTCCGTGCAGCTGGTCGGTGCTGGGGTGAATGACGCCTCGTTCGACACGACATGGGCCGGATGGGACGAGCCCGAACGAGACGACGCCGACCGCCCCGAAGACGAGTCCCCGGTCCTTGCCGTGCATCTGGGCGCGGGAACGTCGGCGAAGCGATGGCCCACGAAGCACTGGCAAGACCTGGTTAGACGATTCCTCGACGATGGGTGGCGGATCATCCTGGTCGGCGGGCCTGACGACGTCTCTACCGGAGGCGCGATCGCCTCTCATCCGCGACTGCGTGACTGGACCGGTCAGCTTGCGATTACCGAGACAGCCGCTCTCCTCGAACGCGCCGATTTCTTCATCGGTTCGGACTCAGGACCGGCCCATATCGCGGCCTCGGCGGGAATCCCGTCACTCGTTCTCTTCAGCGGCACGAACCGCCCGAATCAGTGGCGGCCGTGGTCACGAAAGACCATGATCCTGCGGAATCGGGTCGCCTGTCGACCGTGCCACCAGAAGGTCTGCCCGTTGGCCGATCACCCGTGCATGACCGGAATTCTACCGGAACGGGTCTTCCGATCGGCCAAGCGATGGTTTGCGAGGCTCAATCGGAGGGTGACTTCACATGTCCCGATCGGATGAGGATCAATCCGTCATCGACTGGAAGTCGTGGCTGGGACTGGCGTGGATGGTCGGGTTCGGCCTTCTTTATTTCTTGATGATCGTGCGTGAGAAGGCCCCAAACCTGCTCGCACGCTTCTCATCGCAGGGATGAGCGGCGTAGGCTCGGGTCGAGCCTCGGGTTCTCGGCGACGTTCGCCCGGACCGGCTTGGCGATCTCCAGGCGATCAAGCTCTCTCCCGTCGACGTCGAGCGCACGGTAGGTTAACGTCCCCGAGCGTGGGCTGATCTCGATCGACTGATACGTGGCCACGTCGGCGAAGCCCCTGGCGGTATAAGATCGCTCGGCCAGCGGCACGAACTTCTGGCCGCTTACGGAGACGACATAGACCGTGCCCTTAGAGGCTGCGACGGGCGAGTCTGCCCGCATGGGGTAGGTCCGCAGGTAGGCATGGTCGTGCCCCTGGAGCACCAGATCGACATGATGCTTGTCGAACACCGGTATCCAGGCCGAGGCAAGTTGCGGCTGATCGCGGCTGGGGTGAGACGGATAGACGGGGTGGTGGAAGACGACGAACTTCCAACGCGCCTTCGTGCGAGTGAATTCTCCGTCGAGCCAGTCGGCAAGCCTTCGGGCCATTTCTTTCGAGTAGACCGCAGGGTTGCTGTCGAGGACGGCGACAAACGAGTCGGAGTATTCGAAGGCGTATGAGAGTCGATGCGGGACCGTCGTCGGCCCGTTCGCCGGAAAGGCGAATGTCTTCGAGTAGATGTCGGGGCCTTTATCGAGATATTCGTGATTGCCGACGCAAGGCATCAGGGGTAACTCGTCAAAGACCCCGGCCGCACGGAGGAAGAAGTGATCCCAGTTGCTCCGCTCGTTGCCCCGGTCGACGAGGTCGCCCGCGATCACGAGGAAGCCCGCACTAGGGTAGCGATCGTGGGCTGCGTGCAAGAGCTTGCCCCACTCTTCGAGCCCGCACTGGGGGTCGCCCATCGCGAGGAACGAGTAGTCGCGATCGGAGGCCGGCGCGGTGTGGACTATCTTCCACTCGGTCAGACCGCTTCGGGAGCCGTCGCGGATCGAATAGCGATAGTCGGTGTCTGGTTCCAGGTTCGTGAGAACAGCCCGGTGACGATGGATGATCGGGTCGTTCAACAGACCGTCCGACTCGATCGGGAGAAACGCACCGCTCGCGGTGAAGACCTGTCCGGTATCCACCTTCTGGAGCTTGATTTCGCCATTTGTCACGGAGGAGTCTGTCCGCCAGGTCCACGTCAGACTTCGCGCCGGGTCGTCCCCGAACGAGACGACAACTTGATCGGCGGCTGGACCGGAAGGGAGTCGGGTCTTCCAGACGCGGCCTTGAACGAGTGCCGATTCATGTCGCCGGTCGCGCCTGGTCTGGATCAGAACGGCCTTGGAGAATGCTGCCGGCAGGTCGAGAAAGGGGCGAGCGTCATCGGAGTAAGGCCCGATCCCGTTCGTTACGTCCACGACTCTCCCCGACGATGAGGAGAGCAGTTCGACCCGCGGAGTCGTCCCCTCCGCCCGAACGAACACGGTGTATTGACCTCGCGGACGGCGGTCGAGCGAGTTGACGCCGAGCCCTACGACCCCGGCCTCATAGCGTCGCGACCAGACCCGGAAGGGGCCGTCGGCGTATCCGATCCGGCAGGTCGGTTGGAACCCAAGATCCACCAGCCAGAACGGCGCTCGATCATTATTAACTGCCACGTCGACCGTGACACGGCGATCGACCCGGAATCGCAAAGAAGCGCGGCTGAGCGAGTCTCGTTCGGCCGAAGTCAAAGAATGAATGAGTTTCGTCTCATCCTCGCCCAGCGCCGTCAGGGCCTCGGGCGAGAGGGTCGAGCCGAGCCGCTTGCCGACGCCGATCAGCGTGGTCCTTGCCAACGGCAGCGATCCGGCATCGGGCTCACGCCCACAGCCAGCCACGCACAAGAGAAGCGAGACGAAGAACGCCGCGCGACTTTGATTCCGATCCACGGGGGCGACCTCCATGACGCGCTCCCGTCCTCGACACGAGGACAGTTGACACTGTCATAGCGAAATCGCCGTTTTCTCACAAATCCAGTTGCTTCGCGTTCAATGAGTGGGTGCGGGCTCGCGGTATCCCCAGAGTTCATCGAAGAGTCGGCCGCAAGTTCGGCAGAGATAGACCGTCACGCGGAGCAGGCCGCCGTGGCCGTTTGGTTTGAGCATCCAGGCCGAGGGGTCCATCGACCGCTCACAACGGTTACAGCCGGGACGGGTCTCGGTCGGGGCAGGCTTCGCCCTGGTCATCGACATGATGATTCCTCCTGAATGAAGGCTCCTCGTAGCCGAAATTTTAGTCTAATCGTAATCGCTCCGGCGGCAAGAGAATTCTGATTTTATTCCTTGCGACAAACGTATCGCGACCGGCCCGCAGGTGTGACTCGCTCGGCCGGATCGGCTCTGCTAGGATCTGACAGCGACTCGGAGGACCGCCTTCGATTCCGCACCCCGCCCCACTCGTCGCCCACCTTGGAGCCCATTGCAATGACGACTCTGCTTCTAGCCCTCGCCTTACTCTCCTTCTCTCCCCGAGAATCGCCGCAGCCCCCTCCCGGCTTCATTGCATTATTCAACGGTGAAGACCTGACGAACTGGAACGACAGTGGCAAGGCGAAGGGGCATTGGACGGCGGTCGACGGTGAGCTCCGCTACGACGGCAAGGGTGACAGCCTCGTCACGGCCAAAGACTATGGCGATTATGAGCTCTACGTTGACTGGAAGATTGGACCGAAGGGAGATTCGGGAATTTACGTCCGGGGATGCCCGCAGGTCCAGATCTGGGACGACCCGATCGGCTCAGGCGGGCTTTACAACAACAAGAAAGGGCCAAGCAAGCCGCTTGTGGTCGCAGACAAGCCCGTTGGCGAGTGGAACACCTTTCATATCATCATCAAAGGCGACCGCGTCACCGTCGATCTCAACGGGAAACGTGTGACCGACGACGTGCCCCTCGAGAACTACTTCGATCGGGCCAAGCCACTCCCGATCACCGGCAAGATCGAACTCCAGCACCACGGGAACCCGCTGATGTTCCGCCGTATTTATCTGAAGACTCTTTGAGCCGACGCGTCTCTTCGCCCCTTGTTTTCCGGCCCCGACGGCGATATCGAAGAAATTCGGCGTCGGGGCGTCTTTTTGTTTGGCAATCGTCATGGGTCGAGATAATTTGCGACCATTGACCATTGGTTTGTGAGGTCGCTGGCAGCTTCAGAATCCCCCAGTCCGCCACCCGCCGGAGTCTTCAAGCGATGGTGACGACCGACGAGATGAACCAGCAGCTTGACGAGTTCCGCGCGGGTTTTGAGCGGCTCAGGACTGAGGTCGCGAAGGTCATTGTCGAACAGGACGAGATTGTTATCGGTACGCTCAACCGCACTCATCGCGGGCGGGCACGTTTTGCTGGAGGGGGTCCCGGGCCTCGGTAAGACGCTGCTCGTCCGCACCCTCGCTGACGCCCTGACGCTGAAATTCCAGCGGATCCAGTTTACGCCGGATTTCATGCCGGCCGATCTCATCGGCACAAACGTGGTCCTTGAAACTCCCAAGGGCGGACGCCGATCTGAGTTCCAGCAAGGGCCGATCTTCGCCAACCTCGTCCTCGCCGACCAACCCCGCAAGCGGATCGTGATCGTCACCGACGGCGGCTTCCCCGAACTCGACGCGATCAAGGGGGCCGAAGGTGTGACAATCGTCCCGATCGGCAAGAGGACGGGCAACGTCGCGATCACCCGGTTTCAGGCACGTCGGAGCCTGATCGACCCGATCGGCTACCAGATCCTCGCCGAAGTCCAGAACGCCTCCGATGCACCGGTCGAGTCACGGTTCGAGCTCGACCTGGAGGGGAAGGTCATCGACGTGGTTCCGATCAAACTCGCGCCGCGGGCGACGTGGACGCAGGTCTTCGAAAAGACGTCGGCGGACGGCGGACGGCGGTCGACTCGTCGCCAAGCTCGACCGGAGCGACGCCCTCGCGGTTGACAACACCGCCGTGGCGGTCTTGCCCCGACGCGAGATCGTGCCGGTCACGCTGGTCACGGATGGCAACCTGTTTCTGGAGAAGGTCTTCGAGGCGAATCCGCTCGTCAGGCTTTCGGTCGTCAAGGAGCTTCCGAACGGAGGGCCTACGCCGGCGCTCACGGTCTGGCATCGGAAGATCGTCACGCCTCTGCCGCCGGGTAACCATCTCGTGATCGAGCCTCGGGAAGCGACTGAACTCTGGACGATCGGGGACGTCCTTCAGAATCCGGTCGTGGAGAAGCAGGACAAGCAGTCGCCGCTGATGACCCATATCCGCCTCGACAACGTTCTCATGCCCGAGGCGAGGCAGATCAAGTTCACGGCGAAGGGCTTGGCCCTGGCGACGGCTCTCTCGGGCGACCCGCTCTACTTCGCGATCGAACGGCCGGAGGGCAAGGGGAAGGTTCTCGTCCTCACGGTCGACCTGGACAAGGGCGACTTGCCGCTCCAGACCGCGTTCCCGATTCTGGTGGCAAACTCGCTCGGATGGTTTGCCGGCACTCATGGCGAGCTGCGCGAGGCGCTGGCCAGCGGCTCGGTGGCCGACATTGAGCTTCCCGCCGGTGGCGCAGCGGGGGCCGAATCGCTCGACCTCGTCGCCCCCGATGGCCGCAAGAAGAGCTTGCCCGTCGCGGGCGGGAAGGTGACGGTCGGCCCACTCGATCAGTGCGGCGTCTGGTCGCTCAGGCGAGCTGCCGCTGTGACTTCAAAAGCCGTCGTCGACCCTCCGGGACTCGAAGTGGCCTGCAACCACTCGGCCCGGTCAGAGAGCGACATCCGTACCCCGATCGACCCGTCGCGTGCCGAGACGGCGAGCCTGGGCGGGGGATTCGGCGGCTGGCTGATCTGGTTCGTGCTTGCCCTCGCGGCCGGTCTACTCGTTGTAGCCGAATGGTTCCTCTATCAACGGCGATGGATTAGCTGACATGAACGACCACTGGCTGCCGTTCGAGCTGATTCGCCCTTCGTGGCTCCTCGGACTCATCGTCCTTCCGATCCTCGTTTACTTCTCCTTCAAGAGCCTCGTCGACTTCTCCAAGTGGCAGATGCGGCTCTCGCTTCTGACGCGACTCTCGATCGCCATCCTGCTCGTCCTCACGCTCGCCGGGTTGACACTGTTGACGACGACGCGGAGCCAGTATGTCGTCTTCGCGATCGACGACAGCCTGAGCGTGGGGGAGGAATCACGCAAGGCGGCCGAGGCATTTGTCCGCGATGCAACCCGCACGCTCGGTGCCGACAAAGCGGCCTTTATCCGTTTCGCGACCGAGCCGGGGGTTATCCAGGAAGAGTCGTCTGCCGCGCCGAAGCCGGCTGGGACGCCCGCCGCGTCGGCGAACGAAGATGGGGCGAAAGGGACGAATATCGGGGCCGCGATCGAAGTGGCGGCGGCGGCGATCCCGCCATTCTTCGTACCCAAGATCATCGTTCTCTCCGACGGCAACCAGACGAGCGGAGACGCGGTGAAATCAGCGCTCAATACCGGGATCCCCGTCTCGACCGTGGTACTCAAGACCCGGGACGACCCGGAAGTCCAACTGTCCGCCGTCAGAGTCCCGGCTCAGGTCCAGCAGGGAGAGTCGTTCAACGTCGAGGGCGTCGTCGATTCGAATCACGACGACGACGTTGATATCGAGGTCTACAAGGGGCCGCTCAAGGTTGTCTCCGAGCACAAGAAGGTTAAGAAGGGGAAGAATCGGTATATCTTCCGCCAGACCATCGAGAACGACCGCCTGGCGACTTACACGGCCCGAGTGTGGAACGGCAAAGACACGCTGCTCGACAATAACAGCGACTTCGGCCTCGTGTTTACCTCGGGCAAGCCACGCGTCTTGATCATCGAGAGTGCGCCGAAAGATGTGGGCGACCTCGTCGCGGCGCTCGAGGAGCACGAGATCCAGGTCGACGTCCGGCCGCCTCAGGGGATGCCCGACTCACTCTCTGACCTCCAGAACTATGAGTTGCTCATCCTCTCGAACGTCCCCGCGACGAAGCTGACGCTCCGACAGACGGACCTGGCGCGAACCTACGTCCGTGACCTGGGCGGCGGCCTCATCATGCTTGGCGGCGACCAGTCTTTCGGCCTCGGCGGTTACTACAAGACAGCCCTCGAAGAGATCGTTCCCGTTCGGTCCGACTTCGAAAAGAAGAAGGAAAAACCGAGCCTCGCGCTCATCCTCGTCATCGACAAGTCGGGGTCGATGGGCGGCGACAAGATCGAACTGGCCAAGGAGGCCGCGAAGTCGGCGATCGAACTCCTCGGCGCGAACGACAAGGTCGGCGTGATCGCTTTTGAGGGCGACGTCTTCTGGGTCAGCGAGGTCCACCCCTGCTCCGACAAGCCCTTCGTGCTCGAACGCGTCAGCACCATCGAGGCGGGCGGCGGGACAGACATGTATCCGGCGATGGTCGAGGCGTATGAAGCCCTCCAGCAGACGACGGCGAAGCTCAAACATGTGATTCTTCTCACTGACGGCCAGTCGGCCCCCGGAGACTTCGAGGGGATCACCCAGTCGATGCTCGCGGCGAAGATCACCGTGAGCACGGTCGGGGTTGGCGAAGGGGCCGACGGCCAGCTCCTCGAAGAGATCGCGCGGATCGGCAACGGTCGTTATTACTTCACCGACGACCCGGGCTCGATCCCCCAAATCTTCGCCAAAGAGACGGTGTCGGCGAGCAAGTCGGCGATCAACGAGCAGCCGATCACGCAGTAGGTTATCCGATCGACGCAGACGCTCGGCGACCTCGACGTCGAGAACTCTCCTCTCCTGCTCGGCTACGTGGTGACGCGGGCGAAGCCGACGAGCGAGCTGATCCTCGCGAGTGAAGCGGGAGACCCCCTGCTCGCCTGGTGGCGGTATGGGCTCGGCATGAGCGTGGCCTTCACCTCCGACGCGAAGAGTCGATGGGCGGCCGACTGGATCTCCTGGCCAAACTACGGAAAATTCTGGGCGCAGATCGTCCGACATGCGATGCGAAAAGGCGAGGCGAAAGGGATCGTCGTCCATGTTGACCAGAAGGACAGGAAGGCGTTGCTAACGCTGGACGCTATCGACGCCTCGGGCAAATTTCTCAATCTGGCGACGACCGATGTGACGGTCATCAACGACCAGTTCGGCAAGCAGACCCTGGCGATGGGTCAGACTGCCCCAGGCCGCTATCAAGTTGAGATTCCGACCCCACGTGCCGGTTCTTACCAGCTTGAGATCGCCCAGAAACTCAACGGCCGCCCGATCCATCAGCAGTCGCGCGGTCTCGCCGTCGGATATACCGAAGAACTCCGCCTGAGGGCCACCAACGAAGACCTGCTCCGGTCGGTCGCCCGTGTCAGTGGCGGCACGTTCGGCATCTCGGCGGGTGACGTCTACAAGGCCGACGGACGGACCGCTCGGCAGGCGACGCCTCTCTGGCCGTTCTTGCTGGTCGCTGCGATCTTGCTCTTCGTCTTCGATGTGGCCCTGCGCCGGATCGATTTCAGCGTGGTTTTCGGGGGCAAGCGAATTTCGCTAGTCCCTGTAACGAATTCGTCGTAAAATCGTCGGGCGTCCGTCGGCAACGACCGAACGGCCGTCTGATCCACTCCGAAAGCCAGCCTTTTTCCCGATCGAGGGCCGGGCCATGCCGGAACGAATCTACCGAGAGTTGCGTTCCGTGATGCGTCGTCATCGTACGATGCTCATGCTGCGATCGAGGCTTGTGGGTTGCTTCGCGGCATCGCTCGCCGTCGTCTATCTCGGGATCATCCGGCTGATCGGCCGCGAGGTCTCCTCCCTTGCAGTGGTCGGACTATTGGTCGGCGGCCCGCTCCTCGGCTTGATTGTTGGCGCACTCGGCGGGTGGGGCTCGAAGGCCGCCGCGAGGGCTGTCGACACCCACTACAAGCTCAAAGCCCGGACCTTCACCGCGTTGGCATTTCTCGACAAAAACGCCAATCATCCGCTTCATGAGCTTCAAGTCCGCGACGCCGAAGCCCATCTGGTGAAGATCGCCGCGAAGGACGTTGTCCCGTTCCGCAGCCCCCGCCTTTTACCCTACGCTATGGGTCTGCTCGCGATCTCGATCACGCTCCTCGCCCTGCCTCCGATCGGTGGTAAGCGGGCGCAGGCGGCCCCGAGAGACGTCCTGCCGGGCATTCTGAGTATCGCCGAACGCAAGTCCGACGACCTTAAAGAGCTGGCCAAATTCGCACGCGAGACTGACGACAAAGATCTCGAAGACCTCGTCAAGCAGCTTGAGGTTAAGGTTGAAGAGATGAAGCAGCCGGGCGTCGACGTGAAAGAGGCGCTGGCGAAGCTCTCCGAGATGCAGGCCGCGATCGCTCAGAAGCAGGCCCAATACAACGTCGGGGTCGTTGACGCCCAGCTTCAGTCGCTCGGGTCAGCGATGATGGCCGCGAACTCGACCGAGGCTGCTGGCCAGGCGCTCCAGGAAGGCAAGTTCGACCAGGCCGCGAAGGAGCTGGAGAAGCTCGAAGATCCCCCGGTCGACAAGAAGCAAACCAAGTCGCTTGAAGAGAAGCTCCAGCAACTCGCCAAAGCAATGGGCGACGTGGGCCTCGGGCAACTCGGTGGCGCGACCGCCGAGATGGCCGACGGGGTGAAGTCGGCGAATAAGGCCAAATTCAAGAAGGCCACGAAGACGCTCGCCTCGCTCTCAAAGTCGCACGGCAAGCGGAAGAAGATCAAGCAGATCCTCGACGCCGAGTTTGAGTCGTTGAGCGAGTGCAAAGGCCAGTGCGAATCCGAGGTTGCCAGCCGGGGGAAGCGGCCCGAGAAATCGACGACGGCCAGCAATAACTGGGGCCTCTCGACGAGTGGGAACGTCATTGGAGACAAGACAAACCTCCAGTCAGAGCGAGACGTCAAGGAGATCACCGGTATCGAGGACGACGGCTCGTCCGAGATGGAGACGACGCACTCTCCCGAAGGCCGCCAGACGGCAGCCCTGGCCTTACCGAGAGAGCTATCAGAAGTACAAGAAGATGTCGGAATCGGTGCTCGACTCCGAGGCGATCCGGCGGTACTTCGAGTTGATCCGTCCCGAAGGCGGCCCTTCGAAGGCCACCGAAAACACCAATTCGACGCTTTCACAGCCGTAAACCCGATCATGGGTTCTCTCTCGGCCCGGGCGTGAAGGCACGCCCGGGCCGTTCCATTTCCCTTTCCTTCAGTTAGGCGTCGGGATGAATCAGCGCACGTTCGGTCGCACCGGTTGGCAGGTGAGCGAGATCGGGTATGGGATGTGGGGCATGGCGGGCTGGACCGGCTCCGACGACTCCGAGTCGCTCGACGCCCTCCAGCGCGCGGTTGACCTCGGTTGCACCTTCTTCGACACCGCCTGGGGTTACGGGGCAGGCCACAGCGAGTCACTGCTCGGACGCCTCGTCCGGTCGAACGCAGACAAGTCGCTTTACGTCGCGACGAAGATCCCGCCGAAGAACTTCAAGTGGCCCTCGCGTCGCGGATTCACCCTCGACGAGTGTTTCCCGCCCGAGCATATCCGCGAATATGCTGAGAAGTCGCTCGCGAACCTTGGCCTCCCCAGCATCGACCTGCTCCAATTTCACGTCTGGGAAGACGCATGGGCGCACGACGACCGCTGGCAGCGCGCGATGGACGACCTCAAGCGAGAAGGACTGATCCGGGCCGTGGGGATCAGCGTCAATCGTTGGGAGCCTGAGAATGTCATCGAATCGATCAAAACCGGATGTGTCGATGCCGTTCAGGTGATCTACAATATCTTCGACCAGGCCCCGCAGGACGAGCTTCTGCCGCTTTGCCGCGAACGAGATGTGGCCGTGATCGCGCGTGTCCCGTTCGACGAAGGAACCCTCACGGGGCATCTCTCGCTTGACTCGCAATGGCCCGAGGGTGATTGGCGGAACACCTACTTCGTCCCCGAGAACCTCAAGGCGAGCGTTGAGCGCGCGGAGGGGCTTCGCCCTCTCGTCCCGTCCGAGATGACGATGCCGGAGCTAGCCCTTCGGTGGATCTTGGAGAACGACAGCATCGCCACGATCATCCCGGGCATGCGGAAGATCCGCAACGTAAACGCGAACCTGGGGGTCAGCGACGGCCATCGCCTCCCCCCCGCCCTGGTCGCTCAGCTCAAGGAACATCGATGGGACCGGCGTCCCACCGATTGGTCGCAATGATCCGTGCCGATCACGAATGACCGTAGAGATAGCTCATCAAGTGAGTATTCTCCGCGTGCAATCGTTCGTACATAACCTTGATGACGTCACCAACCGAGACGATCCCGACAAGTCTCCCGTCGTCGAGGACGGGGACTTTGGCGATACGCCTGCTGCTCATCTGCCCCATGACTTCGTCGACGTCGCAATTCGGGGTGCACGTCACGGGGTCGGGGGTCATGACGTCTTCGACCCGCTGGCGGGCGTAGGCTTCTCCCCGGTTGTGCAGGTGACGCAGGACGTCACGTTCGCTCACGACGCCAAGGAGTAAGCCTTCGGAATTGACGACGGGTAGCGAGCCGATGTTGTTCTGCACGAGGCGAGCGATCGCCTCGGCGACCGTGGCGTGCGGCTCGATCGTGACGACGTGTCCACCCTTGTTCTTCAGGACCTCGCGGACTTGCATAATCCGTCTCCCGCATCGACGCGACGGCGGCGGTCCGAAGAATCTCGACCGCGACCGCGATCAGTGATTAGAAAGAGGAGATGAGACCGACTCCTGAATCCTGATCGCGCCCGGCAGAGAAAGCAAATAGATTCTCGCGGGCGGCGCGATATCGTGGGGAAGCGATCCGACGCCGGTTAGGAATGGCGAACCTTGAGCGGGACCTGGTCGATCTTGGCGGCGAGGATGAAGTCGTTCTCGGAGAGGCCACCGATCGCGTGCGTCCACACCTCGATCGCCACGTTGCGATAGCCGATCAGATGGAGGTCGGGATGATGGCCCTCGGCCTCGGCGATCTTGGCGATGAGGTTGAAGAAGTCGATGGCCGCCATGAAGTTCTTCGCGACCCATTCGCGACGAATTCTCTGGCCATTCTCCACGACGTACCAGTCGGGCATGCCCTTGAGGAATTCCTCGACTTCGGCCGGAGAGAGCGGCGGGACGCCCCCCTCGCATGGGACGCACGTCTTGCGGACCAGTTCGTCAGGTGTCGTAGCGCTCATGATGTCAGACTCGTGGGTTAACGATCTCTCGCGATCGTCATTATGAAGTGGCACACCGATTCCGGTCGACTAACAATCCCTTTGTATCCGCCCAAAGAAACGCGAGGCGGATGCGAATTCCTTTCATCGATGTTCGTCCACCTCCTCTCAAAGGGGTCCCCCCATGATTATGACTGGGCTCTCGGGCAATGAACTCTACTGCCTTGCGCAGAAGGGGTGGCTTCCCGGCAACATCGTCGTGGGCAACAGCGTGCATTCGCTCGGCATCGTCCGCTCGTTCACAAGCGGCCTGAAGACGCTGACGGGTGGCGAGATCACGAGCGTCACCGAACTGATCAATGATGGGCGACACGCCGCGATCAAACGGCTTGAAGACGAGGCTCTGAGCGAAGGTGCGCAAGGACTGACCGGCGTCGTCTCGGAATTGAAGTCGATCTCGGGAATGATGGAATTTCTGGCGATCGGCTCAGCCATTCGGACCGACACGCCGAGTGGAGACTTCTTCACGACCGCCTGTTCGGGCCAGGAACTCTATTGCCAGCTCGACGCTGGCTATCACCCGCGTCGCTTCGTGATCGGCAACGTGGCCTACGCCCTGGGCGTCGGGAGGGGGCTAACCGGCTCGTTGCGGATGATCTCAAGGCGGGGCGAGGTCAAGGAGTATTCCAACCTCTATAACCACACGCGGCACCTCGCCCTCGAACGCCTCGAAGCCGAGGCCATCGGACGGGGTTGCAACGCGGTCGTCGACATCAACACCCGCATCCTCCCGTTCGGCACGGGTGTGCGCGAGATGCTGATGGTCGGCACCGGGTCGTTCAATCCCGCGCTCGGGACTCTCAAGAAGCCCGTCACTTCGGAACTAACCGGCGAAGAACTATGGAACCTGACTCGCCTCGGTTATGCCCCGCTCCGTCTGGTGTTCGGTACGTCGGTCTACTCGATCGGCTTCGCGGGCGGCGTCTCGGCTTTCTTCCAGTCATTCGGGCGTGGGGAGGTCGACGAGGTGACGCGGCTGATCTACGACGCGCGGGAGAACTGTCTGGGCCATATCCGCGACGAGGCCAACCAGATCAAGGCCGATGGCGTGATAGGCATCAAGGTCTTCGTTTACGAGATCGGCAGCGGGCTCGTCGAGATCATGGCAATTGGCACCGCGATCCAGAAGAATTCGAAGGTGTCGACCGAGAGCGAGCAGATCCTCCCGCAGTCGATCATCCGCGATCGCGACACCTTCTTCGACGAGACCGCTCCAGGACAAGGCACGTCGTTCCAGTCGCGACAGCTCGCGCGGGGGTGACAGACTGTCTCATCGAAAGCTCTCGCCCGCATCGGGGAACTTCGACGTGCGAACGTCGGCCAGGTAGGCGGCAGTCGACTCCCGGATCGTCTCCGCCAGATTCGCATATCGGCGCACGAACTTGGGCTGGAAACCCTCGAAAAGCCCGAGCATGTCGGGGGTGACAAGCACCTGGCCATCGCAGTCAGGTCCGGCCCCGATCCCGATGGTTGGCACTTCAATCGCAGCGGTAATCTTGGCGGCGATGCCGGAGGGGACGCATTCGAGAACGATCGCAAAGACGCCAGCCTCGACCAGTGCGTGTGCGTCAGCGAGGAGTTGTTCCTCGTCGCGCTGGACCTTGTAGCCCCCGATCCGCCGGACCGACTGAGGCGTCAGGCCGATATGCCCCATCACCGGGATGCCCGCCTGGACGACCTTTCGGACGGTCGCGGCGACGGTCTGGCCCCCTTCGAGCTTGATCGCCCGGCAATCGGTCTGCTTGAGCATCCGACCGGCCGACCGAACGGCCTGAGCGGCCGACACCTGATAGCTGAGGAATGGCAAGTCGGCGACGACGAAGGCAGCTTTTGCGGCACGGGAGACCATCTCGGCGTGATAGAGCATCTGGCCGAGCGTGACGCGAAGCGTGGTCTCTCTACCCTGGACGACTGTCCCGAGTGAGTCGCCCACGAGCAGACAATCGACCCCGGCCGCGTCGAGCAGTCCGGCCGTTGTGTAGTCGTAAGCGGTGAGGACCGTGATCTTCGTTCCCTCGCGCTTGTATCGTCCGAAGTCGGCGAGGGCGAAGGGGACGCGGGCGAGATTTGTTGTCATATCAAGGCTCGATCCTGGGCGATTGGTCTCTGAACTCGACGAGTAAGTAGCGTCCGGGCGAGTCGTCGAGGATGAGGGCGTCCGGGTCGCTGCGGACCCGGGCATGGAGACGTTGGCGTCCGAGGTCACCGGGCCGGGGCGTGAGGTCAGCGAAGAATCGGGCCTTTGCTTGCCATCGATAGAAGTCGACCAAGGCCGCCGGATCGTCCTCGGCATAGGGGGGCGCTGGACGCCATTCGTTTGCCGCTCGCTTCGCCCCCAGGGTGTCGTATTCTAGGCGACAACCCCTCCGGTCGCCCAGATAGAGCACGGCCTCGGGGGCGATCACGAGGTCATCTCGACCGGTTCGGCACCGGATCGAGTCGGCGAGGGCGACGGCGTCTCGCCACTCGTCAGGGGTCTTCCAGGTCGCACGAGTCTGGAGCCATCCCATCGCCACAAGGCCAAGCAGGCAGAGGGTCGCCACCAAGGTGGAACGTTTCTTGATCCGTGCGACTCCCAGCCCCGCCCAGGCTGCCAGTGGGGGTGCCATCATCATCCAGTAATAGTCGTGATGGAGCTTGCCGAAGAGGAGGATCATGGTCGCCGAGGAGGCCGGGAGCCAGACCTTCCACAGGCGAGGGGCCGTCGCCCATCCCGCGAGGCCGAGCGCGGCGAGGCCGAATCCCAGGGGTGTGCAGGCCCGATAGAAGAGGTCTCTTGCGACCATTCCGTAACGACCCGGCTGGAGGAAGGCGGTGGGCGCGAGCCGGGCCGCCCATTGCGCAACGTTGTCGCTCGACGCGGCCGAGCCATCGGTTCCGGAGATGGCGCTCAGTCCCGCGTGGAGATACCAGCAGAGGGGGGCGAGGAGGGTCGTCAGGGCGATCAGCTTGAACGGGCGAGGCTTACCGTCGAGGACCGCGAGGAGGAGCGGGGCCAATGCGAAGGCCCAACTTGCTTTCTGGGCGAGTCCGAGAGCGAGGCAAGCCCAGCCGATTGTCATGCGTATGGGCCTGCCATCATCCCAGAACCGCAGGCCGGCGACGACAAGGCCCATCGCGAAGGCGTCGGGTTGGAACGCCCGGCCATAGCGGATCGTGACGGGGAACGTCGCGAAGGCGATAACTGTCGCGACGGCTGTGGAGAGGTCTGAACGTCTCCGGACGAGGCCGAACAGGCCCCAGGCGGCGAGGGCCGTCGAGGCGGCGGAGACCACCCGGCCGGTCGCGTCGATCGGTAGTCTCGTGATCGAGGAAATCCAGGCGACGGACTGAGCATAGACCGGGGCCTCGACGACGAAGCGGTTGGGAAACGGCCCGGTGTCGAGCTGGGGCGAGAGGAAGCCCGAGCCTCGCGTGAGGTTGCGGACGACCATCGCCGTCGGAATTTGCCGTCCGACGTAGTTCTCAATGACTGGCTGGTCGATCCCCTGAGCCCGCCAGGCGAAGATGCCGAGGAGCAGCCCGAAGACGATCGCCGTTTCTTTGCTGAGGGCTTTGGGCAACGAACTGGACCCCGTCGGCGCGGCGGACGCTTGGCCTCGACCAGGTCGATCGTAGCCCTTCGTCTGACGAAGGGTCAATCCGACCCGCCGCGGAGTCGTTGCCGGAACCGGGCATAGCGCTCGCTGACCGACCCCTGGCCGTGCAGAAGGGTCGTGAATCGCTCGGCCCGCTGGGCGGTCGCGTCATCGCGGAGGACGTCGAGTTCGTCGGTCAGGGTCTGTTCCCAGGTCGTTACGACAGTCGAGGCCTCGGCCGCTTCGACCCATCGCGGCTCGCCGAAGCGGATGAAAATCTCGGGCCGTTCATCCTGCCAGAAGTCATAGCGGAAGGCGGCGGCGACGACCCTGACGCGCTTGGCCTGCTTGATCAGGAGCCGCAGACCGGGCTGAAAACCGAGCGGACGGGCGTCATTCCCGAGGATCGAGCCCTGGGGGAAGATCCAGACGGCGGCGTCGGGCTTCGCGAGCAGGTCGCAGGCATAGCTAATCGATGCGCGAACCGACGCTGGGCTGTTCCGGTCAACTGAGAAGGCTCCTATCCGTTGGAAGAAGCTGAACCGCTTGAGGTTGGCGTGTTCCATCATCCCGTAGCCGTCGACCGGGATCGACTCGTTGAGATAGTGGACGAGGAAGAGATCCCACCAGCACGAGTGGTTGGCGAGGAAGAGGGTGCCCGCCGGCTCGTCTGCGAGGGCCGTCCGGAGTCGTTCGAGGCCCTGCACCCGGATCGCGAAGAAACGACTCCGGAACCGGCGGCGGATCAGCCGGTCGATCAGGATTCGGGGCCAGCCATGCTTGTAGGCGCGGATGAGGGGGGAACCATTCATCCGCGTATTCTGCGCTGGATCGAGGCCAGCGGCGAGGGGATAGGAAAAAAGGCTCGACGCGCCCTCTCACGCGTCGAGCCCGAGATGGCCGTTCGCCGAAGCGGACGACCCTCTCCGGGATATCAGCGACATCGCGTCGAGACCTGTCCGTACTCTTTCGAGAGCACGTATCTTCGCCCATCGCTCAGGATCGACGACTTCGCTCGGCGGCGATGCCTGACTGGACTTCGTCGACCGCTAAGGCCCGATCCTTCCAGAGGATACGACCCTGGTAATAATGCCAGACGCTCGAAACCGTGATCGCCGCATAGGCCGAGATCCCGGCCGGGACCGTGAAGGCGAAGAGGGGGCTGATCCGAAGAAAGACGGTGATCGGGAACGTGGCCGCCGCTTGGGCCAGCCAGATCCAGAGGCCGATAAGTGGCTCAGATCGCGAGACGGCGATCAGGGGTGCCCACGCCAGGAAGAGGGACCCCGCTATCCCGAAGACGAACTTGTGGAGCTTGTAGTCCATCCCGGCATAGGCATTCTTTCTCAGGCCGAGCCAGATCTGCCGAAATGAGCCGTACATGTGAGTCTGGGCAAGGTCGGGGGCGAGGCGAACATAGATCCGATGGCCTTGCGCCTTGACGCGGCGTGCAAGCTGGATGTCTTCGACGATGTCGTGCCTGCCGGCTTCGTGGCCCCCAGCCTGGAGATAGGCGGATCGCCGGATGAGGATAAATCCACCGGCGGCGATGGCGGTCGATGATTTCGGGTCGTTGACCCGCGAGATCGGATAGAGGTGGGCGAGAAATTGAAGGAACGACGCGGCGATCGCCCCTTGCCAGAACGTCCGGCACTCGACGCCCGGCAGGAGCGAGACGAGGTCAGCCGACTCACGGCGGGCAACCTCGATCGCCGTTGCTAGCGCCCGGGGATGGAGCGACATGTCGGCGTCGATAAAGCCGATCCAATCGGCGTCAGTTTTCAGATAGCCCTGATGCACGGCCCACGTCTTCCCGACCCAGCCTGTCGGCCGATCGACACCGCGCACGACGGCCATCCGAGCATCCTGCGCCGCCATCTGATCCATGATGACGAGAGTGCCGTCGGTCGACTGGTCGTCGACAACGATGACTCGGAGCGAGGGGTATTCCTGGCCCAGGATCGATCCCATCGACGATTTGAAGACGGCCTCTTCGTTGCGGGCCGGGACGACCACGTCGATCGCCGGAAGATCGGGAGGGAGTGGGCCATCGACGGGCTTGAGGAAGCGGAAGGATCGGATACGGGCGTAGAGGTCCAGGGCGAGCAACATCCAGAGGATCGCCTCGACCATGAGAGTGATTCCCTTCAACGTCCGACAGGGTTGAGACTCGCTCGCGGTCCAATCGGACGGATCGGGAGGTCACGCGCGATTCGTTCGGCGGTGATCTTACCGCTCTGAACGACCATCGGCATCCCTGCGCCGGGCTGGACCCCGCCCCCGACGAAGTACAGCCCTGGGATCTCTGCCCGATAGTTGAGGGGCCGGAAGCTGCCACCGAGGACGTTGTGGGCGTTGCCGAGGCCGTAGATCGAGCCGAGGAAGGCATGGAACCGGTCTCGCCAGTCTCCGGGGCCGGTGATCCGCTTGACGACGCTCGAAGCCCGCAGGCCGTCGAGGCCCGAAGCTTCGAGGCGAGAGAGCAAGGCATCGGCGTAACGCTCCTCGAAGTCGCGGTCGGATTCTTCGCCGGGCTTGAGGGGAGGCGCTCCGACCACGACAAACGGATTGGAACCTCCTTCGGGGGCATCGCATCGGTCGGTAACGCAGGTCGCGTTGACGTAGATGGGCGGGTCAGCGGGATATTCGCCCCGACCGAACAGCTCGTCGTAGACATTGCCCGACCCTTTGGTCAGGACGAGCAGGTGATGTGCGAGGTCAGGCCAGGTCCGATTGCAGCCGAGTTGGATCGTCAGGAACGAACTCGAAGGTGCGGCCTTGCCTTCACAAAGGGCTTCGACCTCGGTCGAGAAACCCCGGCCGCCCCGGAGCATCCGGTGGGTGTGGATGTAGTCGCTGTTCGAGACGACACCGGCGACATCGATTGACCCTGAACTTGTCGCGACGGACCGCACCCGGTTGGTGGAGTCGAGTTCGATCGCATCGACTTCGACCCCGGTTCGGATCTCGATCCCTGCGTCGACGCAAGCCCTGGCGATTGCCTTGGGTATCGCAACGATGCCTCCTTCGGCGGGATACCAGACCCCCTCGCGGATGATGGTCCAGGGGATGATAGCAAGCGACGCTGGGGCCGACTGCGGGTCGAACCCCGAGTAGGTCGGGAAGCCGTAGAGCAACTCGCGGACGGCGGGGGACCGGAAATGCGAGTCGATCTCGCTGGCGTAGCTCTTGGCGGGCGAGATCAGCGCCGCCGAGAGTAGCAGCGGCGAGAGCATGACCTGGCCCCAGGTTTCGAGCATCCGGTCACAATAAGCGTGAGCAATGACCTTGGCGAAGCGGTCCATCTTGAGCATGAACCCGTCAAGCCCCGCAGCGTCGTGGGGGTCGATGGCGGCGAAGGCGTCTCGGAGACCGGCGACGTCCGAGGGGATCGTGAGCGATCGGCCGTCAGAGAGAATGACCCGGAAGGCCGGATCGAGGCGACGGAGCGGGAGGTAGGCGTCGGGATCGAGGCCGCTTGCCGAGAAAAGTTCGCGATAGACCCAGGGCATCACGAGGATGCTTGGCCCTTCGTCCCATCGCCAGCCTGCCTCGGTGCGAGAGCTGGCCTTGCCGCCGACGGCTTCATGGCGTTCGAGAACGATAACCTCATAGCCGCGTCGTTTTAGTTCGAGCGCGGCGGAGAGCCCACCGAGTCCAGCGCCGATAATCGCGATCCGTGCCGTCTTCATGGATGTCTCGTCCCCGACCGTCGCGAAGTGCCAAAATTGTAGTGTAGTCAACCCGGCTAGGGAGGTTGGATCGGGCAGCGGGGCTCAGCGGCGTGGCAGACGGATCGCGGTTTGGTGCCAGTATTGGTGGAGAATCGCGACGAGCTCTTGATACCGGGGGTATTCGTCGGGTTTGCGGATGAAGGTATTCGCCCCGGCCAGACAGACCCGGCGGATGTCGTCTTCGAGGCAGGACGTCGTGAGGATCACGACAGGGATCGACCGCAGTTCGGGGTCGCCCTTGATCTCGGCGACGACATGGCAGCCGTCGAGGCCGGGAAGATTGAGATCGAGCAGAACGAGGTCAGGTTCGAGGTCGGCAGGGCTGTCGGGTTCTTTGAGCGCGAGTAGGTAATCGAGCGCGGTGCGGCTGTCCCGGAGGATGGTCAGCCGATGGTTGATGTTCCCCTCGCGCAGGGCCCGTTCGATGATGAGAACATCTGACGGACTATCGTCGACCAGGAGGATATGAAAGATGGAGTGCATTAGTTTGATTGTTCCAAGTAAGAAGGTATGCCGGCGGCGAGCGGTAGGGTCATCAGGAAAATTGAGCCGCATTCAGGCTCGCTTTCGACCCAGATCCGTCCCCCGTGGGCCTCGACGATCTTCTGGCAGATGGCGAGACCGGCCCCGGTCCCATCGAATTCGTCGCGAGTGTGGAGCCTGCGGAATAGCTCGAAAATCTTCTCGTGGAACTTCGGGTCGATTCCGATCCCATTATCTCGGACCGCTAAGGTGACAAAGGTCCCGCCCGTCTCGTCGGGGGGCGGAATGAGGGCTTCGATCTCGACCCTTGGGTGCTCGTTGCTGTTGTACTTCAGGCCGTTGCCGACGAGGTTGGCGATGAGTTGACCGATCGTGGTCGGGTCGCCCCAGAGTTCGGGAAGCTCGCCAATGACCTCGATCGTCGCATGGCGGCTTCTGAGGAGCTCGGCATAATCGGCCCGGATACGCTCGATCAAGGTCTCTAGCCTGACCCGGGCGAACTCCCCAGCGACCTTTCCGGCCCGACCGAGGGTCTGAAGGTCAGAGATCAGCGACCGCATCCGGCGTGCCGCGGCGACGATGTGATTGAGCGTCTCCTGGCCGGCGTCGCCGATCCGGTCTCCGCAGTCTACCTCCAGAAAGTCGGAAAAGGCGATGATGGTGCGTAGCGGCTCTTTCAGGTCATGGGCGACGATATAGGCGAACTCGTCGAGTTCTTTATTCTTGCGGGAAAGCTCAATATTGGCCCGCGCGAGCCGTTCGTTCTTGTCGCGCAACTCGGCTTCGAGAACGCGCCGGGTCGTCACGTCTCGGCCGACGCTTCTCGAATAACGGAATGTGCCGTCGGCAGCCCGGACTGCGGTCGAGGCGAACCAGACGTCGATAACTTCGCCGTTGGCCTTGACCCAGCGGCTCTCTAGCTCGACGTAGCCAGTCGTCTTCAAGACCTCGAACCAGGCGTCGAACATCGGCTTTCGGGCTTCGATGAGGAAGCTGATGTAGGGCTGGCCGACGATCTCATCGCGGGACCGGCCGAGGGTGTTGAGCATCGTATCGTTGCACTCGACGACGATCCCTCGGGCGTCAAGGTTGAGGTAGAGCGCGGGGGCGTTCTGGTAGAGGTCGCTGTAGCGATTCTTGAGGCTTTCCAGCTCTCGGTTGATCCGTCGAAGCTGGCCGTTGACGTCGATCAACTCTTTCGTCCGCCGCCTAAGTTCGCGCTCAGCTCGAACCTTCTTGGTCATGTCGGAACTGCGAATCTTGACGTAGATCGCGCGAGGCTGGCTGTCGAATTCATCCCGGCCATAGCGGACTGCGAGGTGCAATTCGATCGCCTTGACCTCCTGTCGCGCGGTCCGGATGCGATAGAGCAGGTTGTGCCCTTCCCCCTTGCCGATCGCGGCGAGGAGCTGCGTCTTGGCGAGCACCCGGTCTTCGGGGTCGATGATTTCGAGGAAGGATTTCTCCTTGAGCTGGGACAGCGTCCAGCCAAGAAACTCCTGTTCAGCGGGGCTCGAATCGATCCAGTAGAGTGTCTTGGGGTCGAGCCGGTTGATCATCTCGGCCGACTCGGCGTCGCCGTTGTCGGGATAGAAGCCCTCGGGAGGGTCGAAGGCCCCGCTCCGAGTCATCATCGGGTTGAAGGCCTCGATCTCGCCGCTCGTTGCGAAGGGGGTGTCGACATCGGTGCGGGCGGCCTCCGACTCACGCAGCGCAAGGAGCTTTCCCTGCATCTCCTTCACCGCGCGGAATAGCTCGATCAATTCGGGGTTGTCGGGCTCATTCATCTCGCGGTTCAGGTCTTCGGTGAGCCCGATCACCTGCTCGGAGATGTCGTGGATTGGCCGGAGCCAGCGCCTCCGTTCGGCCCATCGTTCGAGAGCGGCCATCGACACCAGGCAGGTCAGACCGAGGAGCCCGATCGTGACTCCCAGCTCGTGCCAGGAGATGAGATAGGCAAACCCCGCCGCCGATCCCCAGGCGATCGTGTGGACCGCGATGACGATCCACCAGATTGGCCTCGGACGGCCTTTTCTCGGGGACTCAACGGTGGCGTTTGCGGTCTTCACTCGCCGCGCGACACGGGGGCCGCCTCCGTCGCCAGGGGGAGCCAGATCGTGAAGCAGGCCCCCCCTTGAGGGCCGTTGCTCGCCTCGAGCCGGCCGCCCTGCTCGCGGATGATCTCGTGTGCGAGGTAGAGGCCGTAACCCGAGCCCTCCTCCTTCGTGGTGAAGAACGGCTCGAAGAGTCTCGCGAGGAGTTGCGGAGGGATGCCCGGCCCGTTGTCGACCACGTCGATCCTCGCCCAGTCGGCCTCGCCGTGCTCGGTCGTGACGCTGACGCTGATCTGCCCAAGGCCGTCGAAGTCGGCCATTGCCTCGTAGGCGTTGGCCAGGAGGTTGAGCATGACCTGGATCAGGCGGCCGGCGTCGACGACGACCATCATCCTGCCCTCGGTTGCGTCAACGACGATCTCGACCTGCTTCCGCCTGGGGTCGAGCCCTCGCTTGAAGAGGTCGGTGGCCTCCTTGACGATCGGATTGACAGCGATCAGGTGCGGCGAAGCTGGACCCGTCCTCACGGCGGCCATCAGGTGGTCGAGACGCGATTGGAGCAGGATCGAGTTCCGCAGGATTGGCTCGACGTATTCCTGGACCTGGGCGTTGCCGTCGAGGACCAACTGCATCAACTCAGCGTGACCCCGGATGACCGCGAGCGGGGAGCGGATCTCGTGGACGATCCCCGCAAGTAGACGGCCGATCTGCGCGAGCTGTTCGTTGATGACCGCAATCGACGAGAGCTTGCGATAGTCGGCGAGCCGGTTGACCCGGGCGAGAATGATTTCGACCGCCTCGTCCTTCAAAACGTAGTCATCAGCCCCCGCTGTGAGGCCCGCGACGACGTCTTCCCGCTGATCTCTCACCGTCAGGATCAAGACCGGTATCCCCGTGCTCAGCGGGTCTTTGCGGAGCATCCGGCAGATCTCGTGGCCGTCGATGTCGGGCAGGTTGACGTCGAGAACGACGACGTGCGGTCGGAGCTCCTTGATGCAGGCCAGCACGTCCGCGCCGCGGACGACTTCGTGGACTGTGTGCCCCCCCGATCTCAGGATCCGACGGAACATCGCCCGATCCGATGGGTTGTCGTCAACGAGCAGTATCGTGCTCATGCAATCCGCCTTCTCAGTCGTCCATCCGCGACGCATTCATTACAATCATCATATAGAATTTTGCCGAATTGAGCTAGACGGCTCGGGACCCGGCCCCAACCGGCGTGGATTTCCTCAACGCCACTGTCCCGTCTATAATACGGTCGTGATTCCCTGCCGAGATACGACGTTCCGCGTCGAAGCCGGATCGACCGAACCCCCGGGTCAAGCTAAGCCATGCCAAGTCTCATCAACGCGACCGACCTCGCTCCCCTTCCGTTCGACGCCTACCGCTCCCTCCCTCCAGAGGAGTTGGCGACGCGAATCCGCGCGATCAAGGCGGAGATGGGCGACGCGCTGCTGATCCTCGGCCACCACTACCAACAAGACGAAGTCATCGAGTTTGCCGACCTCCGCGGCGACAGCTACAAGCTCAGCCAGACGGCGGCCGAGAGCGGCGACTGTCGGTCGATCGTCTTCTGCGGTGTCCACTTCATGGCCGAGACGGCGGACATCCTCACCCGGCCCGAAGTTGACGTCATTCTCCCCGACCTGGCCGCCGGATGTAGCATGGCCGACATGGCCGACCTCGACTCGGTCGAAGCTGCCTGGTCCGACCTGGCAGAGATCATCGATGTTTCTGAAATTACCCCCGTTACCTATATTAACTCGACTGCCGACCTCAAGGGCTTCTGCGGCCGACATGGCGGCATCGTCTGCACGAGTTCGAATGCGAAGGCCGTGCTCGAATGGTCCTTCGCCCAACGCCCGCGCGTCCTCTTCTTCCCCGACCAGCACCTCGGCCGCAACACCGCCCGCAAGATGGGCATCCCGCTTAACAACATGCCGCTCTGGGACCCCCGCCTCCCGCTCGGCGGCAACACCGAGGAGGCCCTGCGTTCGAGCAAGGTCTTGCTCTGGAAAGGCCATTGCTCGGTCCACCAGATGTTTAAGCCCGCGCATATCGAGGAGTTCCGCAAGCAGTATCCGGGCATCAAGGTGCTGGTCCATCCTGAGTGCATGATGTCGGTCGTCGACGCCGCTGACCTTGTCGGCTCGACCGAGTACATCCTCAAGACGGTCGCCGAGGCCCCGAGCGGCTCGCAGTGGGCGATCGGAACTGAGCTTCACCTCGTCAACCGGCTGGCGAACGAAAACCCAGACAAACTCGTCAAATTTCTCTCGCCGATGGTCTGCATGTGCGCGACGATGTATCGGATCGATCCGCCACACCTTGCGTGGTCGCTCGAAAACCTGGCGAGGGGGACCCCGGTGAATATCGTGAAGGTGCCCGAAGCCACGGCACATTGGGCCAGGGTTGCCCTCAAGCGAATGCTCGAAGTTCAGTAGGTCTCGGATCGTCCTCGGCCGGGTCTCCCTAAAAACTCCTCGCAGCGAGGGACAATGTCCTCGACCACCCGTCCCTCGAATTCCGCCTTCTGGCGATGCGACCGTTGCGGCACCCCGAACCCGTCGGCGTCTTACGTGATGGCCTGCCTGGGATGCGGATCGCCGCGGTCGGCCGTCGCGGTGAAGGCCGAGACGACGCAAAGTCTGGTCCCGCCGTCCCGGACCCAGCGACGGCGGCGGCTGATCCTGCTCGGCCTGGTGGTCGGATATGGGCTGGCCGTCTTCGTCGCCGGCCTTATGGTCCGCCTGGTCGGGGATGCCTGGTGGCCAGGCCTCCTCTTGCTGATGTCGCCTCGATGGTTATTCCTGGCTCCCGCCTTACCGCTGGGGATCGTCGCCTGGCGGATGAAGCGGCTCTGGGTGGTGGGGATAGTTGGGATCGAAGTGATCTTCGTGCTCGGCCCGATCATGGGCTTCAGCTTCCCCTTGGGACGGCTCGCGGGAAAGCCACCCGAAGGGCCGACGTTGCGGATCATGACCTTCAATCGCGGTGGCGGCCCAAACGACGTGGCGCGCCTCGCCCGCTATCTCGACCGCAACAAGGTCGACGTCGTCTGTTTCCAGGAGTTCGCCCCTGACCCTGCACTCGAGGCCTATTTCGCGGCCGGGAAGTGGCATCGCGACTCCTCTGGGGCGATCGCCAGCCGCTATCCGATCGTCGCCGAGATACCGCGCCCTCCTGAGCACAACCTCGACCGCGACCGCTACACCGTGACCATCCTCCGGACCAAAATCGCCGGTCCCGAAGGCCGATTGTTCGTCGTCGCCTCGATCCACCTGCCGACGTTGCGGCCCGGCCTTAACCGACTCTTCCGGGGGGATGTCGCCGGTCTACGGCTGCAGGCGGTCTGGTGGGGCGAGGAGATGGCCCGACTGGTCGACGTCCTCACCGATTCCGGCGGCCTTCCCCTCCTCATCGGAGGCGACTTCAACATGCCGGTCGAGTCGGCCGCCCTCTCGTCGGTGCTTGGTAACGGCGTCTTCCAGTCGGCGTTTGAGGAGGCTGGGATCGGCTGGGGTTATACAAGGCCCGCCTCAGTACCGTGGGTGCGGATCGACCACATTCTGACGACCCCCGATTGGACTGTGACCCGATGTTGGGTCGGACCCGACTTCGGCTCAGACCATCGTTCACTCGTCGCCGAGGTCGTCTTTCCCGCCCCCCAGTCGGTGCGACCGTGAAGATCGATCCCGGGGCTTACGTTTTTCAAGACATCTAAGTTGCGTGAATTTTCCCCCTCGCTTAGCCTGAATTAATCGGTAAACCCCGCGCACCTCTGAACGACACGACCGAGACGGGACTGAACCCTCCAATGCCGACGATCATCGCCCCGACCGCGAGTCGCGAGGACATCGACCGGATCGTTCATTCGGACCACTGGGACCCGTTTACGGTCCTCGGCCAGCACGAGTGGGCCGGGTCAGGCAAACCGGGCCGAGTCATCCGGGCTTTCCTCCCCGAGGCTGAGCAGGCATGGGTCGTTGACCTCGCCAAGGGAGAGCCAGGTGTTCGCCTGGCGATGGAACGGGTCGACGCCGCCGGCTTCTTCGAGGCGACGTTCTCTGACCGCGCCCAGCCATTCCCCTATCGGCTCGCCGTCGAGAACCACGAGGGGCACGCATGGGACTTCGTTGACGCCTACCAGTTCTCCCCGGTGCTCACCGACTTCGACCTCCACCTCCTTGGCGAGGGAAAGCACCTTCGCAACTTCGAGAAGCTCGGGGCGCACCTCATCAACCATGAGGGATTTCGAGGTGTCCACTTCGCCGTCTGGGCACCGAACGCCCTCCGCGTGAGTGTGGTCGGCAACTTCAATCACTGGGACGGCCGACGCAACCCGATGCGGGTGAGGGGCTCGGGCGGGATCTGGGAGATCTTCGTCCCTGATATCAGCCAGGGCGAGGTCTACAAGTTTGAGATCAAGAGCCGAGAAAACGGCTACATGGTCTCGAAGTCTGACCCCTACGGATACGCGGCTGAGCTTCGCCCCAAGACCGCATCGGTCGTCTGGGACGTGGACCACTTCCCGTGGACCGACGACGAATGGATGGCCGACCGCCCTCGACGCCAGGCACTCGACGCGCCGATGGCTGTCTACGAGGTCCATCTCGGCTCGTGGAGGCGGTCGCCTGAGCGAGGGAACAGCTTCCTCAGCTATCGAGAGCTGGCCGTGCAGCTCGTTGATTACCTCAAAGAGACCGGCTTCACCCACGTTGAACTGATGCCGGTGGGCGAGTTTCCGTTTGACGGCAGTTGGGGCTATCAGCCGGTCGGCTATTACGCACCGACATCGCGGTTCGGCACGCCCGACGACTTCGCCTACTTCGTCGACACCCTTCACCGCAACGGCTTCGGCATCATCCTCGACTGGGTGCCCGCCCACTTTCCCAACGATGAGCACGGCCTCGCCTTCTTCGACGGCACCCACCTGTTCGAACATGCCGACCCACGCATGGGCGAGCACAAAGACTGGGGCACGAAGATCTTCAACTACGGCCGCGCCGAGGTGCGGAACTTCCTGTTCGGCAACGCCCTTTTCTGGTTCGAGCACTACCACATCGACGGCCTGCGGGTCGACGCTGTCGCCTCAATGCTCTATCTCGACTACTCGCGCAAGGCCGACGAGTGGGTGCCCAACATCCACGGCGGTAACGAGAACCTCGACGCGATCGACTTCATTCAGCGGTTCAACGAGATCGTCCACAGCGAGCACCCGGGAGTGCTGACGATCGCCGAAGAGTCGACCAGCTACTCCGGCGTCTCGCGGCCGACCTACACCGGCGGCCTTGGGTTCAGCCTCAAGTGGAACATGGGTTGGATGAACGATACCCTGTCGTACATCGAGAAAGACCCGATCTACCGCAAGTATGAACACGGCGCGCTCACGTTCTCGATGATCTATGCGTTCAACGAGAACTTCATGCTGCCGCTCTCGCACGACGAGGTCGTCCACGGCAAGGGATCATTGATCGATAAGATGCCGGGTGACCACTGGCAGAAGTTCGCCAATCTGCGGCTCTTGTTCGGCTATATGTACGGCCATCCCGGCAAGAAACTCCACTTCATGGGCAACGAGTTTGCCCAGTGGCGTGAGTGGGACCACGACCACAGTCTCGACTGGCACCTGCTCGAGTGGAACGACCACAAGGGCGTCCAACGCCTGGTCGGAGACCTCAACCGCATCTACAAGACCGACCCCGCGCTCCACCAGGTTGACTTCAACTGGCAGGGTTTCGAGTGGCTGGTGCTCCACGACTGGGAGAACAGTCTCCTCGCGTTCCTCCGACGCGCGAATGACCCGAACGACGCGATGGTCGTGATCTGCAACTTCACCCCCGTGCCGCGCTATGGCTATCGGATCGGCGTGCCGCAATCGGGCTTCTACCGAGAGGTTATCAACACCGACTCTGAGGTCTACGGCGGCTCGAACATCGGCAACCAAGGGGGCGTCTGGGCACAGCACCAGGGGTTCGGCGGCCATCCCTATTACATCGACGTGACCATCCCGCCGCTCGGCACGCTCTATCTCAAGCCGGTGGGCGAGAATCCCTGATCTTGCCTATATGTCCCGATACTTGTCGATATCACTCACCGGCCGGTTCTTGCCGGTGGGTGCTGGGGCCTCGCCGCTTCGAAGGACTTGCGGGATCAACTCAGCGATCGCCACGTTCCACTGCATCTGGCCGATCGCAACGACGGCAATCTTCTTCTTGGGGTCGACCTTCACCACTCGCCCCGGCCGGTCGTAGCCCATCTTGGGGACGACCACGCGGTCACCGGGCTGGAGCCGTTCGCGAGCCTCATTGAGCCGGGCGTCGTTTTCGGTCTCGCGCTGAAGGTCGCTGAGCTTCTGATTGAGGGCTTCACGCGTCCGCTCGGCCTCGGCCTGGGCTGCAAGGGCTGAATTCCTTGCCTCTTCGGCCTCCTTGCGCATCCGCTGGATCGCCTCGATCTCGGGTAGTTCTTGTGACCGCCCTTCGCGGAAGTAGCGGAACCCTCGTTCGACGATGTGCTCGGGCAACTGGAGCCTTCGGGCGATCTGGAGGGCGTTTGACTGGCCGATGTCGCCGATCCGCACCCGATACATCGGCCGCATCGTCTCGATGTCGAACTCGACCGCTGCGTTCTCGGCGCGGGGGTTGGTGAGGGCGTAGGTCTTGAGGTCGCCGATGTGGGTCGTGACGATCGCCCGGCAACCGATCGAGTCCAACTCATCAAGGATCGCCCTGCCGAGCGCCGCGCCCTCAGCGGGGTCGGTGCCGGCCCCCATCTCGTCGAGCATCACGAGCGAGCGGTCAGTCGCCTTGGCGACGATCTGCGAGATCCGCAGGATGTGACTGGAGAAGGTCGAGAGCGACTGTTCGAGGCTCTGCTCGTCGCCGATGTCCGTCAAAATATCGTCGAACACCGGCAGTTGCGACCCCTGATGCGCCGGGATGTGCAGGCCCGATTGCGCCATGACCGAGAGCAGGCCGACCGTCTTGAGCGCGACAGTTTTTCCGCCCGTGTTCGGCCCGGTGATGACGAGTATCTGGAACTGGATGCCAAGATGAATATCGATCGGCGTGACCGTGCGAGGCTCGGCCGATGGATCGACCACGTCGCCGCGAAAGAGAGCTTCGAGCAAGGGATGCCGGGCACCTCGGAGCGAGAGCTTGCCTTCAACATTGAAGTCGGGGGCGGTCATCCTGAAGTCAAGGCTATAGCGCGCTCGGGCGAAGATGAGGTCGAGTTCGGCCAGGTTTTCGAGGCTCGCGAGCAACTCGATGGCGACCTGCCCGACCTGGGCGCTGAGCCATCGGAGGATGCGGCGGATCTCTTTCAGCTCCCTCGCCCGCAGGAACGAGAGCTGCGCTGACTGCTCGGCGATCGCTTGCGGCTCGATGAAGACGGTCTCGTTGCTTGAACTCGTCCGGTGGACCGACCCCTGGATCTCGCCACGATGCTCCTTGGCGATCGGCAACACATAGTGATGTCCGACCATCGTGAAGTTAGGATAGCGCAAGATCCGTTTGATCTCGGGCGACCGGAGCATCCTCCGCAATGTCTCCTGAATCCGTTCCTCAGCCTGACCGACCTCGCGGCGGATCTCGGAGAGCTTCCGGCTCGCGGTGTCGAGGATCTTGCCTCGGCTATCAATGCACGACTCGATCGCGTTGGCGACGGCCGCGAACTGGCCGATCCCCAGCTTGAGCCCGCCGAGCAGAGGGAACTGGTCGCCGATCCGTCCAAGCCATTCGCTGATGTTCTCGACCGCCTTGAGGGTCTCGAACGTCTCGGCGAGTTCCTCAGCGATGAGCGACGAGCCAATCTGGGCGCGTCGGACCAGCGGTCGGATATCGTGCAGGCCGCCGAACGGAGGGTGCAGGCCCGAGGAGAGAGCGTCAGCCATCTCGGTGGTGAGGGCCTGCCATGACCGGATCTCATCGGGGTCGGTGCTCGGCCCCATCTGACGCGCGGCGTCTTTGCCAAGCGAGCAGGCCGCCTGTGCGGCGACGAGGGTGCGGACCTTGTCGAACTCCAGCAAGTCGAGCGTGTGCGCGTCCATAACCCCTCGGCCAACCGACCCTCGACCGGCCGCGAGGCGGGTTGCCCGGCGGTCACGTTGCGACACCCCTGATCGCTCAGGGGTTCGCGATGACCTCCATTATCGCATTCCGCGTGCCCGACGAGAGGGGCAGTTTCGCCAGGGGCTCAGCGACGAGCCGGGGTCGACACGGGCAGGGTCGACGTGTCGAGCGTGGGACGCCTCGCTGATCCGGCCGCTGGTTGAGGCAAGGGGGGCAGGCCGGGGTTAGCGAGATCGGCCCGCCAGGCTTCGGGCTTCACCCCCAGGTCTTTGCCAGTGAGCTTCCGCATCGCTTGCAAACAGGCAAGCCGGATGGCGGGGTCGTCGCTGTCTTCCATCGTCTGCACAAGGAACCCCTTGGTCCTGGGGTCGACAGCCTTGAGCGTGCCGAGGGCGTCGATCGCGGCGACCTTGCAGTCGGGGTTGTTGTCGAGCGTCATCATCCGCATGAGGACCGTCGCATCCTCAGGACGCCCCAGCCTGCCGAGGCTCCGGCACGCCTCGGTCCGGATCAGGACATCGGAGTCGGTAATAAGCGCGAGCATAGGTTCGCGCCCGGCAGAGTCTCCGAGCGTGCCGAGTGTCCGGCAGATCACGGCGCGGGTCGCGGCCGGTTCTTTGTTCGATTGGAGGGCGACGATCAAGACCTTAACCGCGCGAGTCTTCTGTTCAGGATCGTCGTAGATCCGCTCCGAGGCGAGCTTCTCATAGGCGAGAAAACGCTCGTTCGGGTCAGGGCTTTGCTCGATCTTGTTGAGGAAGCTCGTAGCGGTGGTCGGCCCCATCAGCGAACAGCCGAAGGTCAAGCCGACTGCGACGACCAGCATCGCGGCGATCGGGATCGACGCCGCATACCGACGACGGAAGCCTGCGACATCCATGTCGAGCGGGTCCTACCTCGTCGTGAGGTGGTAAGAGGGACAGCGGCCGAGATCGACCATTCCACGCCCCGCGATCGCGGCAGGAGAGAGACCGACGCGTGGCGGCATATCCTAGACGGGGGTGGTAAACCCGGCAAGCTCAATTCTGCGCGCAAGCCGACGGGACAGAAGGACCCGCATCCGGTCTCGGATCGGCGGGTCGTTCTGTCCCGATTAAACTCGCCGATCAGGCCGCCGGCGTGCCGATATACTTCTGTCCGGCCTTTGAGACCGTGTAGCTATAAACGCCCGTGGCCTTGTTTTTCGCGCCCTTCTTGATGAACTTCTTGGCGAGCAGCGAGTCGATTGACTTGGCCTCGGCCTTCTTGCTGCCCGCGTAACCGTTCTCGCCCGCCGAGTGGATCGCCTTGAGGAACTCCAACTGCTTGTCGGTGAGCTTGACCGGGGCGGGCAGCTTGGCGGCCACCTTGGGCATGATCTTCTTCACCGGGGCTTTGGGCGTTCCCGCTTTGACGGCCGTGTTCGCAGCCGCCTTCGGGGCGGCAACCTTCGGGGCGGCAACCTTCGGGGCGACAACCTTCGCCGACGCCTTCGCCGACACCTTGGATGCGACGGCTGCGGGGGCTGCCACCTTCGCCGCCTTGGCCTTCGGTGCTGCGGCCTTGGGGGCCGTCGGGGTCGCTGCGAGCTTCGGCTTCTTGACTGCCATCGTCGTGGCCTTCGGGTGGAAGGATCTTGAGTTGGGGCCGGTCTAACGAGATCGGCCTTCTAATTGTTCTTCTTATCGGAATGATTTCTCGCCGGGAAGGGGGAATTTTGGCCGATTCGCCGCTTTTCCGCCGGTTTTCCCAGGAAACTAAAGTCAAAATAGCAATGAAATCGTGAGACAAGTTGTTAATGAAAACCGAATATACCGCAAATGCAAGTTAAATAATAAGCCGTTTGTTGAGCGAATCACGCTGGTTTTCCCGCGATTCTGTCGAGTCTTCGCCATCGATGGTTCGTCAAGATCGCGAGATGTCTCCACCCCGATGCGGACGGCCACGCCATCAACCGGGCCACAATGTCGCAGGAAAAAATATTCGAGATCTGCCGCATTTTCGACCCGAGCAATCGGCCTCGAAGTCCATCATGATGAGCCATCCAACCCTATGTCCGACGTCGCCAACCCGTTCGACCCGTTGTTCGATCGATCGAGAAATGACCCGAAACTCGATAATGTAAGTCAAGTTATGTGTGCAGTTGTTTGTTGAATAGCCTGAGTGAATCAACCTCTTCCCCATCGATTTCGATCGGCAATCCGACCATCCGTCGGGTTCGCTCTGCGGTTCCGACGGAGCACAGGGAAGCGATCTGAGCGGTCTGCCCGACAATACCTCTTGCCTTGACAGACGATTCGTGGCATAGTCAGTGGACAAAATATCAGTTTGGCGCGAGGCGAGGGAGGACGGAGCCTGTGATCAGTCTGGTGCGCGGTATCGTCAGGTCGGTTGGGGATGAAGAGCTGACGCTGGCGGTTGACCCCTGCGAGATTGACGTCCTGATCCCTGAGTCGGCGCGAAGGCAGTTGCAGGCGAAGGTGGGGGAGTTGGTCGTGTTGCACACCCTCTTCTATATCGAGGGGAACACGATGGGCGGAAAAATGACGCCCCGACTCGTCGGATTCCTCAATGCG
The DNA here is from genome assembly GCA_025356435.1 of Isosphaeraceae bacterium. Taxonomy (GTDB): domain Bacteria; phylum Planctomycetota; class Planctomycetia; order Isosphaerales; family Isosphaeraceae; genus CAMFLR01. Next base: position 68,976 of record JANXSY010000104.1, read on the forward strand.
GTCGATCGCGAGTTCTTCGACACCTTCTGCTCGGTTGACGGCGTCGGGGTCCGCAAGGCGCTGCGGGCGATGGTCCGGCCGGTGAGAGAACTGGCGAGGACGATCCAGGATCAGGACGTGAAGACGCTGGCCACCTATCCCGGCATCGGCGAAGCGACGGCGGAGCGGATCGTTGCCAAGCTCCGCCGCAAGGTTGGCAAGTTCGCGCTGATTGTCGGGGGGATCGCCGCCGAGACCTCGGCATTGACCAATGGCCAGGCCGAGAACGCCGAGCCCGACGTGATCCGAGACACCTTCGCCGCCCTGCTCTCGGTCGGCCACTCCGAGAGCCAGGCCCGTGCCGCGCTCGACGTGGTCTTGAGCGGCAAGAAGAAGTACCGAACCGTCGCCGACATGATCGACGCCATTTACCTGCAACGTCGTGACGCAGAATAGGCGGAACCGCCTCGATCGGCTCCAGCCGCCCCCTTCAACGTGCCGATCACTCCCCTCGGAGGAAGGACATCGACCATGAGAGAGCCTGTCATCCAGGGGAACCCCGACCGCGACCGCGACGAGCCTTCGCGCGCTCGGGCGCATGACGAACGGGCGAGGCCTGCCGACCAGGCCGACGAGAAGCTCCGGCCGCAACGCTTGAGTGAGGTGATCGGCCAGCGAAGCGTCGCCGAGCGGCTGGCGATCGCCCTTTCGGCCTCGAAGAAGCGTGGAGAGCCACTGCCGCATATCCTCTTCGATGGCCCGCCGGGGCTGGGCAAGACGACGTTTGCGACAGTCCTTCACAACGAGCTTGGGGTCGAGCTGAACATGACGAGCGGCCCTGCGCTCGACAAGAAGCTCGACGTCATGCCCTATCTGACCAACGCGTCGGAAGGCTCGATCCTCTTTATTGACGAGATCCATCGCCTGCCGGTCACGGTTGAAGAGTTCATCTACCCGGTGATGGAAGACTTCCGCGTCGACATGGTCCTCGGCGAGGGGATGTCGGCGCGAACGATCAACCTCCCGCTCAAAAAGTTCACGATCATCGGCGCGACCACGCGGAGCGGGATGCTCTCCGCCCCGCTCCGAGACCGATTCCATATGCACGAGCACCTCGAATTCTACGATGTCGAAGATCTGGCGAAGATCGTCAACGTCAACGCTTCGAAGCTCAAGACGACCGTGACCGAAGAGGCCGCGTGGGAACTTGCCAAGCGGTCGCGAGGCACCCCCCGCCTGGCCAACGCCCGGCTCCGTTGGGTCCGTGACTTTGCCACCGCCCGCGCTGACGGCCATATCACCCTCACGATCGCCAAAGACGCGCTCGACATGCAGGAGATCGACGCCGACGGCATGGACAAGCAGGATAGGCGCTACCTCGAAACCCTCATCAAGGTGTTCAACGGCGGACCGACCGGCGCGGAGGCGATCTCGGCGACGATGAACGTCGCGGTCGACACGCTGACCGACGAAGTCGAGCCCTACCTGCTCCGCCGTCACTACATCATCCGTACCCCCCGAGGCCGCAAGGCGACCCCCCTCGCCTACCGCCACCTGCTCCTTCCCGAACCCGCTGCCGACCCTGAATTCAACCTGCTCGACCAGCGGCGGATGTTCGACTGATCGAAATTGGCTTCGTTTCGGGAGACGATCAGCCGTGTCTCGCGATCGCCTTGACGGTTCGACGGTCCCTGCGGTTGAGACCTCGACTGCCGACGTGGCTTGAGTGGAAATGGCTGTTCGTTCCCGAGATCTCTGCGCCCTGGCGGAGGGCGATGGCCGAGGCCAGCCCCGCCTCGGCCACGTCGCGAAAGGTCAGGCTCGACTCGGGGTCGCGGCACGGCGTGGCGACGGGACGCGAGGGCGGTGATAACTGGGCTGGTCTCGGAGGCTCGGGCGCTGCGAGAAGTGCGAAAGCTGCGGGAAGACCGGGAGTCAGTTCGGTCGGTTTCGTCCGCAGTTCGCGGAGGTTGCGGTGGAAACCGTTTGACGCTTCGCGCTCGTAGCGGAGAAGAAGTTGGACTGGTTTGGTCAACTCGGCCCCGTAAGTGGCCCGAGCCGTGGCGTGGGCACTGGCGTCGAGCGGGGCGAGGCGGTTGGCGATTTCCTCCAACCGCGCGGTTTCGGTCGCGATGAACTCCTGCCGATGGGCGAGGACGTTGATCCCCTCGGGCGCATCGATCGGGGTCCGCCCGGCGCGGAGGCCAGGGTGGAGACCGAGCAAGTCGAGAGCGATCGACCGATCGGCCTCGCTCCACTCGCCCGCCTTGCTGAGCGACTCGCCGAGCCGATCCCACCGACCAATCAAGACGTCGCACCCGTGGCAACTGGTCTGAAGTTGGCGGCTGATCCGCTCCGGATACTTGGGGAGTTGCTCGGCGATTGAGACCGCTTCGAGCGTGCGGTCTTCAACCCAGGACGTCGCCGCGCGGGCCGCATAGTCGGTGATCGCGACGTCGACGTTGATCTGGCAGCGATCCAGCTTGACCGACGCCAGCACGAGCTGGCTGAAAGCGTGCTCGTTCAACCCCGTCTGAGGCCGAAAATCTAACTGCCACGAGACCGAACGCGACTCGACGACGGCCTTCATCGCCGCGTCCACCACCGGCCCATCGCCGGCCAATCCGTGAGTGAGGGCGTTGCCCCGACTCCGGGCCTTCCCCTCCTCCGTCTTCGGCCCGGTGCTATTCCTCGCATTGAGCCGATTCGCCTCGACCTGCCGCTCGCTCGCCATGATGGGATCTCCTGAGGTGCCTCCTCGCGCCTGTGACAGGAGAGTATTCGATATTTACGGGATGTTTGTCGCGTATTACGGGAATTTCTTTTTGATTGCGGGATGAACTTTGGCGACTGGAGCGATGGACGGGATTATGATCCTCGTTCCGGTGGTCTCTGTCGGAACGAGGACCGGTTCGACCCGCCCTATGGGGTCAATCGAACCGATAGTGTGCCCGGTAGATTGGTCGGCCTTCGATGCGGTATTTGCGTTCGAAACTGGTCAGATAGTCGAGCTCGTGCTCGGCCTCCTTGACCTCGGGGATCGGCTGGTCGACGAATCGCGGATGAGCGGCGATCAGCTCTCGGATCACGCCGTAATATTCGTTGACGTCCGTCGCCACCCAGAGATCAGCGCCGGGGATCAGGGTCCGTTCGATGTCGAGCATCAGCGGCTCGGCGAACATCCGCCGCTTCTTGTGGCGGGCCTTCCACCAGGGGTCGGGAAAATAGACGTGAATCGCGTCCAAGCTCCTGGCAGGGCAGTGCTTCGCCATGAACTGCTTGGCGTCGCCGGGCAAGACCCTGACGTTGGTCAGCGACCGCTTTGCGACCCGATCGGCCGCGCGTCGGGCGTACTTCTTTGCCTTCTCGATCCCGAAGAAATTCCGCTCGGGATGGGCTGTGGCGGCGTTGGCGAGGAAGAGGCCCTTACCCGACCCAATTTCGAGCTCGACCGAGCGGTCGTTGCCAAAAATCGCAGGCCAGGAGACGACTTCGGGTAACGACTCGGCTTCAATGGTGTAAGGCTTTGCGTCAGTCATGGACGTGGAGGTTCTTCCCGACTCAATGGCTAGGCTGGGTGCTCGGCGAACGGATCAGCTCGTGGCGATCTCGGGCTTATTGGCTAGCGGGACGCCGATGATCCGTCCGTGATAGACCATGTTTGTTTCGACAAATCCCTGGGTCTCGAAGATGGTCTGACGCCGGTGGACGCGAACCGCCTTGGAAACGAGGATCAGGCGGTCGCCGGGCTTGACCATGCCCCGGAACCGAACGTCTTCGAGGCCACCGAAGCCCATGAAGGTGTTTTCGACGAGTTTGATGTGGTAGGTGAAGAAGCTGGAGAGCTGCGCGGCGGCCTCGCAGATGATCACGCCCGGCATGAGGGGGTAGTCGGGCATGTGGCCCTTCACCCAGAACTCGCGTTCGGTCAGGTCTTTATAGCCAATAATCAGCCGCTCGGCGGGGTCGAGGCGGACGATCGCGGTCAACTGCTCCATCTCGAACCGCTGCGGGTTGCCCCGTCGAATCTCCTCGAGGTCGAAGAGGACCTTGGAGGTGTCGATCGTCGCAGGATCGACCAGGGCGGCAGGCGGCATTCGTGATCTTCCTTTCGGCACGCAAGGCGAGAGGATACGTCGGCGCGGCGAGCTGTTCGGGTGGTGGATTGCTCTGAAGAATCGCTATCATGACTCGCAGCCCGACCCGAGACAAGGGGTCTCGGCCCGAAACCGCCTTAAGGGCAAGGTGTTGGGTGTCGCTCTCGATGATGGCCTTTCGCTCAGACGAGGTCTGGAACCCGTGATTTAGCCCTCAAGAGGCGGCATAAACCTTGGGACACACCGCAAGACCCAGGGGCGGTATCGACGAGGCTGAAGAGGGACGACTCGAACCATCGAAGGAACGGGTCGGGACACAATCTCCTGAATCAAGAGCTAGACCCCACGGTGTTCATGACGATAGCGCCCCAGACCGCCCGCCCGCTCGGCACGATGGTCGTCTACGGTTTTACCGAGGGCGACATCCTCCATGATCTCGATCTCGCGGCGCGATTGCAGGCCACCTGCGTTGAGATTCTTCCTCAGTGGAAGAGTTGTCCCGACCCGGTCGTGCTCCGGCACCTCGTCGCCGATCGCGGGATGACAATCCATAGCGCCCACGGTTGCTGGGGCGGCCAGTCGATCGCCGCGAAACGGGTTGACCTCGCCAGCCTCGATCCATCGGTGCGTGGAGAGAGTATTGATGACATCCGTCGTTGCATCGACTGGATCTCCGAGGCGGGGGGACGGCATCTGGTCGTCCACCCGGGAGGCCTCTCGCTCGCGGCGGAACGCGACGAACGCGAGCACATCCTCATCGATTCGCTGCGGCAACTCGCCGACCAGGCCGGTGCGGCGAGGGTGACGCTCTGCGTAGAGAACATGCCTCCCGGCGTCCATCCCGGTAGCCACATGGCGGACCTTGCGAGGATCGTGGGGGAGGTTGATCGCGTCGAGGTCGGGCTCGCGGTCGATACGGGCCATGCCCACCTTGTCGGTTCGGTCGGCAAGGAAACCCGCGCGGCGGGGTCGTTGTTGAGGACGACCCACGTTCACGACAATCACGGGAAATCAGACGTCCATCTCGTTCCGGGAGAGGGAACGGTCGACTGGGCGGAATGGGTTAAGTCGCTCGATGATATCGGCTATGTCGGGCCGATCATGCTCGAATGTATCCGATCGATCCGCAACAACCCGCAGCTCTTAACGCCTGCCTGCCTCGCCCTGCTCCGCTCGATTGCGGGAACCGCCTAGACCCCTTCGATAACGATCATGGCCAAGGCTTCGCGCGGCCGATACCCGATTAGCGGCTATTCCGGGGAGTTCCTCGGGAGAGGTTGCGAGCGGAAGGAGCCGCCTCATGGATGGGATCATCAATCGACGCGATGCGCTCGGGGCGCTGGGTGCCCTGGGGGCGATGGCCGTGGCGTCGAACTCGGCGACGGGGCAAATTCCCGAACAGCCGCCGCTCCCCGACGTGAGGCTCGTCCCACACCATGCGCATTCCCGAGGAGTGCGGGGGCGGATGACCGGGGCGAAGGCGGCCGTCACCGCGCTCCAGTGCGAATGCGTCCCCTGCGTTTTCGGCATCCCGGGTGCCCAGAATAATGAGTTCTGGGACGCGATGAAGACGCTCGGCATGCCCTATCTGCTCGTCACCCACGAGGCGTCAGCAAGCGTGATGGCCGATGCCTCAGCTCGGGTGCTGGGGGGTGTCGGCGTCTGTGCGGTCGTGCCGGGGCCGGGGTTGACAAACGCGCTCACGGGGCTGGGCGAGGCACTTCTCGATAGCGTGCCGGTCGTGGCGATCGTGACCGACGTGAGCCGAGGCCCTGACAAGCCGTCGTTCCAGGTTCACTCGCTGAACAACACGGCGATCCTCCAGCCGATCACCAAGGCCGTCTTCGAGATCCATCACCAGGCCGAGATTCCATCGAAGATCCACGAGGCGTTCCGGGTCGCGAGGTCTGGCGAGCCGGGACCGGTGGGGGTCGTCTTGCCGTTCAACTTCCTCGCCGAGACCTGGGATTACGACGATGTCGTGCCCCCGCCCTATCCCTCGGCCTTTGATGAGAATGCCTATCGGCGGGCTGTCGGGATGCTCTCGAATCGCAAGCATCGGGTGGGCATCTATGCCGGTATGGGCTGCCTCGATGTGGGGCCGCAGCTCGCTCAGGTGGCCGAGGTACTCCAGGCGCCGGTGGCGACTTCGGTCAGCGGCAAGGGGTCGATACCCGACGGCCACCCGCTCGCGGTCGGCTGGGGGTACGGTGCGCAAGGGACTCGCGCGGCCGAACGAGCATTCAAGGACGTCGACATTGTGCTGGCGGTCGGGGTGAAATACAGCGAGGTCTCGACCGCGAACTTCGCGATCCCCCGGCACGATAGGCTGATTCATGTCGACGTGAACCCGAAGAACCTCGGGCGGAATGTGCCCGCATCGGTCTGCCTGAATGCCGACTCGCGCGTCTTCTTCGCCAGGCTCCTTGCTGATGCGGCGAGCGTCCAGCGCCCCGCTGACCCGCGATTGTGGAAGTCGATCCGGTCGGACCGTGAGCTTGATCGGTGCGAGAACCGGACGATCCGCGTGACCGATGGCGTCGATCCGATGGCGTTCCTGGTCAACCTGCGATGCCTGCTCGGGCCGGACGAACTCTTCTTCATCGACGTGACGGCCTCGACCCACTGGGCGTCGGAGTCGGTCGACGTCTGCGGGCCGCGACGCTATTTCACGCCCGCGAACAATCAGAGCATGGGCTGGGCGATCCCGGCGGCGATCGGGGCGAAGAAGGTGCGGTTCGACCGCGAGGTCGTCGCCGTGACGGGCGATGGCTGCTTCTTGATGAGCGCGATCGAGATGTCGACCGCCGCGAGAGCGGGCCTGCCCGTGCGGTTCTTCGTCTTCGACGACGGGGCCTATCACTATATGAGGATGCTCCAGGAGCCGGTCTTCAAGCGGACGACCGCGACCGACCTGGCGCGGATCGACTACGCCGGTTTTGCGCGTGGCGTCGGGCTCGGATACAACGAGATCCTCCACAACGGCGACATCAATGCCGGGATCGCCCGCGCCCTTCAGTACCCGGGGCCGGTCTTGACTCGCGTCTGCATTAGCTACGAGGGTCGCGAGATCCGCTGGCTAAACGCGGCGAAGTCTGCCTTTATCAAGCGGATGCCAGGTGACCAGAAGGTTCGCGTGGCGACCCGGGTCGCCGTCCGTTCGTTGAAGCGTCATCCGGAAAATGATTGATCGTAATGCGTCGAATTCCCCGGTCCGGTTGACCTTTCGCTAAAAGAGCGATGGTCGTAAGATGCCGCACCGTCGCAGCCAGGCCCTGCCGCGACGACGTGGGCCAAGGATCGGCCCTCGTCACGGCGACCCGCATGGAACGCGAATGATGAGCCAAGTTCGAACAAGTTCAACCCCGCCGCACGCTGAGTTCTTCCCGATGCCGCGAGGCTCGGGCGGTCTCAAGCGATGGCTCGTCCAGATCGATACCGATCGCCGACAGCTCACGCAGTTCTGGCCGGTCGTGCAGAACATGGTGATGCAGGAGCTGCGCGTTCGCTATCAGAGGTCGGTGATGGGGTTCCTCTGGACCCTCCTGAATCCGATCCTCATGATGGCCACGCTCACCGTCGTCTTCTCGCAGATCCTCGACGTGAGGAAAGAAGGCTATGCGATCTACCTGTTCGCCGGGATGGTTCCCTGGAACTTCCTGAGTTCGAGCATCAATGATTGCGCCTTCTGCATCATCAGTAATGAAGGTTTGATTCGTAAGATTTATCTGCCGAAGTTGATCTTCCCGCTCACCCGGGTGCTCATCAACCTCGTCACGTTCATGCTCTCAATGAGTGCGCTGTTTGTCATTCTCGGTCCGCTGGGCGCGACGCCCCGCCTGCCGCTGCTGATGCTGCCGGTGGTGGTCTTACTGTTCGCGATGTTCGCGCTTGGGCTCGGCCTGATCGTGGCGACGGCGAATACGTTCTTCCGCGACTGCGGGCACCTCGTCACGGTCTTCCTCCAGGCGTGGTACTTCCTCACGCCGATTATTTACGAGGCGAAATTCCTCGGCGCGGCACAGGGCCGGCTCTGGCTCAACCCGGCGTACCCGTTCATCAAGATGTTTCAGACGATCATCCAAGACGGCCTCTGGCCGGACCTGACCACATTCATGGTGGCCGCCGGAATTGCCTCGGTGAGCCTGGGGATCGGTTATGTCGCCTTCAAGGCCAACGAAGACAAGCTGGTTTTCCGACTCTGACCGCCATGTCGACCGCTCAACGGTCGGCACGGAGGCCCTGGTCGAGCTGCGGGACGTCTCCCTGAGATTCCTCAGCTATTATGACAAGCAATACTCGCTCAAACGGGCGGCGATTGACTTGATGCTCCGTCGCGCCTCCCCCGCGCCCACCTCTGAGTTCTGGGCGCTCAAGGGTGTTGATCTGACAATCAACAAGGGAGAACGGCTCGGCATCGTGGGTTCGAACGGGGCGGGCAAGAGCACCCTGCTCCGCCTGCTCGCGAGGATCTATCCGCCGACCTCGGGGCGGGTGACGATCCGCGGCACAGTGGCCCCGCTGATCGAAATGGGGGCGGGATTCAATCCCGAACTGTCGGGCACCGAGAATATCCGCCTGAATGGCGCGATGCTCGGCTATACCCGCAAGCAGATGGACGCCAAGTCCGACGGTATCTTCGAGTTCACCGGCCTGCGTGAGTTCGCCGACCTGCCGCTCAAGTACTATTCGAGCGGGATGTATACGAGGCTGGCGTTCGCGATCGCGACCGAGATCGACCCCGAGATTCTCTTGATTGACGAGTCATTGGGGGCGGGTGACGCGGCGTTCGTCGACAAGGCGAAGGCCCGAATCTTGGGGCTGTTCGACCGGTCGAACGTGGTAGTGCTGGTCTCGCACGACATGCAGGCACTCCGCGAGATGTGTACGCGGGGGATCAGAATGAAGCACGGCCAATTGATCGACGACGGGCCGATTGACGAGGTGATCGACCGCTATCTCGCCGAGACGACCGCCGTCTCGGCCTGAACCGATTTTTCTCGTCATGTTTTGAACCAAGGAGGGTCCGAACGTGAAGCGACTGATCAAGCGAGCGATCCGGCCGTTCTGGAAGATGACCGAGTCGATCCGGCGACCGCTCGCGCGCCAGTTCGACTCGCGGATGAATCATATGATCGCCGTGGCGATCCAGGCGCGGATGATGCCGACGATCCAGGCCGCGCTCGATTCGTCGGCGCGGTCGCTCGAACGGCTCGAATCGTCTCTCGATGGCGCGAACCAGTCGGCGCAGGTGCTTGCTTGTGACATGGACTTGATGCTCGGCAGCGTCGTCCGCGAGGTGGCCCGGCTCCAGTCGCAGGTCGACGCCATGCAAGACCTCGTCGAACATGCCGTCAGCCGGGGCCGGTCGGGACTCTCGCTCCTCGAACAGGGCGACGATGAGCCGGCGCTCGAGCGCGCGAGGGTGGGTTGAGGGGCTTCTGTATCGTCTCGCCTTGACGCTTCGGCGCTCGCCGCTATTCTGACGTTGCTGTGCTCCGACCTTTCACAGAACTGCCGGGCCGACGTGGGGAAGGATTCCTCCACACCCGGGTCGATGGAGTGACCCGTCCATGATCCTGGCACATTGGCCGATCCTCCTATCGCTCCTGGCCTACTCCGACGTGACGGTCACACCGGCGCGTACCGACCACTCGAATACGACGTTTCACCAGAGCCTCGCCGCGCTCGACAAGGCGAGCGAGCGTACGGTCGAGACGCTACGCCGCTATGACCTCGAATCGCGCTATCGACGCGACGTTCCCGGCGCGATCATGCAGCTCGAAAAGACGGTGCGGGCCAACCCTGACTCCGACCTCGTCTACGCGCTTGCCGAACTCTCCTGGATCGAGGGCAAACGGCTCGACTACAAGCGGAAGGGAGACGCTCTCGACCGCTATGTCGATGCTGTCGCCTATGCGTATGACTTCCTGTTCGCGCCCGAACTCGCGGCCGGCAGGCAGCCCTCTGACCCCCGGTTCCGCCTGGCGTGCGACCTCTATAATGGCGGTCTCGACCGCCTGATTCGCGCGGCACAGTCGAACGGGCGGATCGAGCCCGACGGCGTCATCAAGCTCAAGGTCCACGGCCGAGAGCAGGTCTTTCGCGTCTTCCTTGACCCGGGAAAGTCGCCCTGGCGAGCGGCCGACGTTGACCAGATTATCCTCTGCTCCGACTGGGAAGTCGCCGGCCTGCCGACGAAGACGTATCAATATGGACTTGGCGTGCCGTTGATCGCTGTCCGCAAATCAGACCGGTCCGCTCCCGGCCCCGAGAAGTTTTATCCGAGCGAGATGGCGTTCCCGCTCACGGCGTTCCTCGTGCCGAATTCCAAGCTCCGCGAGGCGGCGATCAACGATACGCGGGAATGCACGCTCGAACTGGTCGACCCGGTGCGTGTCCATGCGGTCGGTGCCGAGCCCGCGATGTCGCTCGAATCCGACCTCTCGACGCCGCTCGCGTATATGTGGGCGAAGACTGACCTGAGCAAGTATCGCTGGTCGGGGCTGCTCCGTCCCGAGCAAAACCTCGAACGTGCGGGGCTGATGCTGCTCCGTCCCTACGAGCCGAGGAAAATCCCCGTCGTGATGGTTCACGGCCTGGCGTCGACGCCGTTGGCGTGGATTCCAATGCTTAACGACCTGCTCCGCGACCCGAGGATTCAGGACAAATATCAGTTCATGCTCTACCTCTATCCCACGGGCGTCCCGTTGCCAATCGCGGCGGCGGGGCTTCGTGAGACGCTGGTTGAGGCCGAGAAGACCTTCAACCCAACCGGGAGCGACTCCGAGTTTGGCAAGATGGTCCTGATCGGGCACAGCATGGGCGGTCTGCTCAGCCACGCAATGGTTGTGGAAAGCGCCGATCGGTTCTGGCAGCTCAATTCGGACAAGCGATTTGAAGATATCATCGGCCCTGCCGAAGTGCTGGACGAGTTGAAGCGGTACATGTTGTTCCATCCACTGCCGTTCGTGAAGCGGGTCGTCTTCCTCGCGACCCCGCATCGCGGCTCGGAGATGAGCCGGAGCGTCGTCGGGCGTGTGAGCGCGAGTCTGATTACCGACCCCGACTACATCGCCAAGCTGCTCTCAAGGCTCACTAAAGATAATCCCGACGCCTTCGACCGACGCAAGTTTCGCCGACTGCCGTCGAGCATCGAGACGCTCGAACCGAACGGGAAGATCCTGCTCGCGTTGCTCTCGATGCGTCCCGACCCGCTGGCCAAGCCGCCGGTCGTCTTCCACTCGATCGTCGGCTCGCTCCGACCGGGGCCTCGCGAGACCTCGACCGACGGCGTGGTCCCGTTCAGCAGTTCGCACCTCGATGGCGTCGCCTCAGAGCTTGTCGTTCGGTCTGACCACGGCGTTCAGAAGGACCCGGCGGCTGTGCTGGAAGTCCGGCGGATCTTGCTCGAACACGTCGGCGTCTTGCCGCCGGGCGTGGCAGTGGGCGGGGGCGCAAAGGTTCAGGAATGAGCGGGCGGAGGTTGGACGGGAGGTGGCCCTGGCACGTATCATGCCGGCTTGACCCTCCACTCCGAGCTGAGGCCGATCATGTCCGAGACACTGGCCGACCGTCTGGCGGCGTTTACCCTCGCCGCGAAGTTTGAAGACCTGCCCGACCGCGTCGTTGTCGAGGCGCGTCGGCGACTGATCGACGCCTTCGGGTGCGCGGCGGGTGCGTTGCGTGAGCCGGCCCCCGGGATCGCCCGCAAGGTCGCGAAAGCCGTGGGGGCGTCGGCGACGGCACTGATCGGCGGCGGTCGATCGTCGGCCGATTGGGCGGCGTTTTCGAACGGTGTGCATATCCGCTATCTCGACTGCAACGACACCTATCTCTCGCTCGAACCAGCGCACCCGAGCGACAACTGGGCGGCGGTGATGGCAGTGGGTGAGCTCGTCGGCGCGAGCGGTTCGGCGTGGATCGTGGCTGCGGCCGTCGCGTATGAGGTCCAGTGCCGCCTCTGCGACGCCGCGAGCATTCGCGCCCGAGGGTGGGACCACGTCACGTACGGTTGCCTCTCGTCGGCTCTCGCGGCTTCGAAGCTGTTTGGTCTCAATCATGAGCAGACTGTTCATGCCCTCGGGATCGCCGGGACGACCGGCACGGCGCTCCGCTTGACGAGGGCGGGGGAACTGTCGATGTGGAAGGGCTGCGCGTTTGCCCACGCGGCCCGCAACGGTGTCTTCGCGGCCCAACTCGCCCGCGAGGGGATGACCGGCCCCGCCCCGCTCTTTGAGGGCGACATGGGCTTCTTCCAGCAGGTTTCGGGTCTGTTCAACGTCGATCAGCTCGGGGGGCCGGGTGACGGAGATTGGATGCTGCCGAAGACCTCGATCAAGTTCGTCCCCGCCGAATATCACAGCCAGTCGGCGATCGCCGTCGCGTTCTCGCTGCGCACCAAGATCGGCGACCCGAGCCGGATCAGGGGTCTCGAAATCGCCACGTTCAAGACGGCGGTCGAGATCATCGGCCAGGACCCCGAAAAGTGGGCACCCCGGACTCGCGAGACTGCCGACCATAGCCTGCCCTACTGCACCGCCGTCGCCCTGCTCGACGGTGATGTTTCGGCCGCGCAGTTCACGCCGGAACGGCTCGCCGACCCGGTGCTGCGCGACCTCGTGGCGCGGACGCGCGTCGTCGAAGACCCCACGCTGACAGCGGGCTATCCGGCCGGCATCCCCAACCGCGTGACGGTCACGCTTGACGACGGTTCAGTTCTCGTAGAGGAAATGGCCTTCCCCCCCGGTCACGACAAGAACCCGCTCGACGATCGCGGCCTCGCCGCCAAGTTCCACCGGCTCGTCGACCCCGAGCTTGGTGCCGACCGGGCCGTCGCGATCTGGGACCGCCTGATGAGGCTGGAATCCGACGCAAGCCCCCACGAGGTGATCGGCCTTCTCGACGCGGAAGACGTCGGGTCGAATCGGTTGTTTTGATTCAATGGGATTGACCGCGTCGCCGATCTAAGATAAGGGTACGCATACAAGGCGCGGACCAGGATGGTACGCGCCTCCACCGATCTTCTCGCTCCTCACGGATGAGGATGACCTTATGCTGTTTAATTCCCTCCCGTTCGCCTACTTCTTCCTCCTCTTGGTCCCGCTCTACTGGGTTCTGCCGCGTAAGCCCCAGACTGTGTTGCTGCTCGGGGCGGGGTACTATTTCTATTCCTGCTGGAACCCGAAATTCCTCGCGCTTTTGGTCGCGTCGACGGTCATGGATTACTTCTGCGGGCTCGCGGTCGCTCGGATCGACGACTCGAAGAAGCGGAAGGCGTTCGTCTTCCTGAGCATGGCGCTCAACCTCGGTATGCTCGGTTACTTCAAGTATGTCAACTTCTTCGCCGAGAGCCTCCAGGTCGCACTCACGCAGATGGGGATGCACGTTTCGATCGCGCACCTGAACGTTGTGCTACCGATCGGGATCTCGTTCTATACGTTTCAGTCGATGAGTTATGTCATCGACGTCTACCGCAGGGACATCCCGCCGACCAAGAACTTCATCGAGTTCGCGGCGTTCGTCTCATTCTTCCCGCACCTCGTCGCCGGCCCGATCATGCGGCCGACGACCCTCTTGCCGCAGATCCAGAACAAGCGGACGTTCAACGTCGGCCAGTTCTACGAGGGGTGCTACCTGATCTTCTGGGGGCTCACCAAGAAGGTCGTGATCGCGGACAACCTCTCGCCGATCGTTAATGAGTTGTTCGGGCGATGGGTGACGATCGACGGCGGGCTCGCGATGCTGGCGATCTACGCCTTCGCGATCCAGATTTATTGCGACTTCTCGGGCTATACCGACGCAGCGCGAGGGATCGCGAAGTGTCTCGGGTTTGAGCTGGCCCTGAACTTCAACCTGCCGTACTTCGCCACCAGCCCGAAAGAGTTCTGGGGTCGATGGCATATCAGCCTCTCAACCTGGCTCCGCGACTACCTCTATATCCCCCTGGGCGGCAATCGCGGCGGGAACTGGTTCGTCTATCGCAACCTGATGCTGACGATGATTATCGGCGGCCTCTGGCACGGCGCGGCATGGACGTTTGTGCTCTGGGGAACATATCAGGGCGTCTTGCTCGTCGGGCATCGCCTGCTTGAGCCGTACCTCGCGAAGATTGACCCGGTCAACCCGATGGATCGCGCCTTCTGGCGGGTGACCCGGATCGTCGTGACGTTCCACCTCGTCTGCTTCGGCTGGCTGATCTTCGCGTCGAAGTCGCTGCAACAGGTCGGCGGGATGCTCACGGCGATCGTCAAGCGACCGTCGATCCCTGAGGCGAACTACCTCGTCCCGGTGCTGATCGTCGTCCTGCCGCTCTTCCTGGTCCAGCTCGCGCAATATCTCACCAAAGACCTGAACATCGTCGCCCGGACGCCTTGGTATGTGCGGAGCCTCTTCTATACGGCGTGCTTCTACGCCTTCGTGCTCGGCGGCAATTTCGGCGGCAGCAAGTTTATCTACTTTGACTTCTGATTGACCGCCACAAGATCAATCAAGTTATTCATGGATGGGTGCGATTGAGGGACGACTCGTGATTGACGGCCCGCAGGCTCGGAAGACGACCCGGAGGCGATCATTCCCGGCAGGGCTGCTGGGGATGCTCGCGCTGGTCATCATCGTCGAGTCTGGGTTGAACCAATACGACCGCCACCTGACGCCGCTCGCGGCGAGCAACTGGCGGCAGACGGGTGCCCTGGCCGCGACCGCCGCGGTGCGAGTCGACGTGCTCTTTTTCGGGGATAGCCTGGTCAAGACGGGTCTGATCCCTGCCGTCTTCGAAGAGAGACACCGGATCACGTCGTACAACCTGGCCTTGCTTGGTGCCCCGCCTCCCGCGAGCTATTTCCTGTTCCGGCGTGCCCTCGACGCCGGCGCGACGCCGCGAGCCGTCGTCATCGACGCCATGCCCTCGATTCTGATGGCGGGCGACGTGTTGACCAATCCGCGCGAATGGGCGGAGCTCATCGGCCTTGGCGACGTGTTCGAACTCGCGAGGGGAGAGAGAGACACGAGGGTCATCTCTTATCTCCTGATGAGCCGCTTCGTGCCGTCGATTCGGTATCGCTTAGACATTGCCAGTACGATTGCGGACGTCTTCAAATCTCGTCCTTCGACTTCTGATGACGCGGTGCCCTGGTTAACGCTTCACGCTCGGCAGCAGTCGGTCAATCGGGGGGGGTATCTCAACCCGCCGACGCCGAGCCGCTCGGGGGCCGATCCTCGGCCGAACGGGGCCGTCTCGCAAGAAGAGAGGTCGTTCTGCTATCCCGAGATGTGGTGGGGGCGGCCGGGGAACCTCGTCTTTCTGGAGCGGTTCATAGCGCTCGCCGAGTCGAGGTCGATCCCGGTCTTCTTCCTCCTACCGCCGATCCATCCCGGAGTTCAGTCGGAACGCGAACGGCTCGGGATCGAGGCGACATACATCGCGTTGATTCGACGCATCCACAAGCGATTTCCCTCGATGGTCGTGATCGATGCCCGTCATTCGGGCTTCGACCACGGCCTATTCTGGGACGCCTTCCACCTCGGCCGGGAAGGGGCGACGGCACTGAGCCAAGGTGTCGCCGACGTGATCGCCGCTCGACTCGATGGCCCCGCTGATCCCGATCGATGGGTCACCCTGCCGGCGTTCAATGAGGCCCCCAGCCGGGTCGCGATTGAGGATGTGAACGAGTCGCGGGCGAGACTGCGCCGCTGAAGAGGAGACGGTGATGGAGAGACGGACCTTGCAAGGCCCTCGAATGATGGGGAGTGCTCGCCGATGATGGACGAAACGCGACCGACGAAGCGCGGTGCATGGCCGCTCGGCCTGATCGGCATGCTCGCGCTCGTCGCCCTCACCGAGCGTTATATCTCGAAGCGAGACACCGACCTCGGGACGATGTATTCAATCGAGTGGCGTATGACGGGCGAGGCGGTGAAACGCCAGGCCCCGCTTGCCAAGATTTGCTGCTTCGGCACGAGCCTCACCCGCATGGGCGTCGCGCCGAGGGTGCTCGAAGCGGAGCTGGGAAAGCCCACCTATAACTTCGCGCTCAGCGGTGGCCAGCCATTCGCGAGTTATACGATGTTCTCGCATGTGCTCTCGGCGGGCGGCAAGCCCGAGGCGATCGTGGTCGAATTCAAGTGGTCAGCGCTTGGAGTTGACTACGCCTGGAACGAACGTGTCTTGCCCGAGATGGCGACGCTGGGCGACCTCGCGGGGTTTGCCTTCACCGCACGCGACCCGATCTTCTTCGCTCGACTCTTCCTCGTCTCAAAGTTCCATTCGTATCGCTGCCGAGAGGAGATCCGCGCGAATATTCTGGCGGCGATCCACGGCAAAGAGCCGAAGCGGAACCACGAGCGCGCGATCATGGCCCGCAATGCCCTGGTGAATAAGGGGGCGAACCACTCGCCGAAAAACGACTTCAAGGGGGCGATCAACCCCGACGAGCCGTACCTGTTCCCCAAGGATTGGAAGTGCCACCCGATCTCAGAACTCTATATCCACCGGATGTTTGACCTCGCGGCGTCGCGAAATATCCCTGTCTTCTGGCTCCTGCCGCCGGTCGCGCCTCAGACGCTGGCGCGGCGGATCGAGATCGGGGCCGAGGACCGATTCACCGACTTCATCAAGTCGGTCAGCGGGAAGCATCCCGGTGTGACTGTCGTCGACGCCCGCTACTCGAAGTTCGCAGTCGACGCCTTCATTGACACGACCCACCTCAATCGCGACGGCGCGGTCGCCCTCACGACGGCGCTGGCGAAGACAATCGGCGAGGGGCTCGGTATGCCTCGATCCACGACCGGACTCTGGGTCAGCCTGCCCGACTATCGCCCCCTTGACGCTTCGAAGGTTGAGGACATGGGGCAGACGCTGGCCTCGCTCTGGAAAGAGAAGGAACTGGCGAGGAAAGCCCGAAGGTGATCGAGACTCGATGCGATTGACACGAATGGGGCGATCCGATACGACTCGCCCTGGAGATCGGATTGGTCCGAGGCAGGGAGGCGAGGAGATGCAGGAGCAGGCCCGCGAAGAGACCGACCGACCCTGCGTCTACGTTGAGGCCGAGCCGTTTGCATGGCGATGGTTCGCGGGGATTCCCCGCTACACGGCCCGCCTCTGCCTGGCTCTCGCCGCGCAAGGGGTCGACGTACGATTCTTCCATCGCGGCGAGGAGATCGAGCCGATGTCTCGATTGAACTGGTCGCAAGATCAGGACATCGAACTCTGGGCGCGACGGGTCTGGCACGGTGAGCGGAGGCCGCTCGGCACGCCTCCCTCGTCGAGCGTGGGGCTCTATTGCGGCGTAAGGCCTGAGGGTGGACGACTCTTCCCGTTCGAGGTGAGCGTGGTCCACGACCTCTGCCCGCTCGTCGTCGGCTGGACGTTTCCCGAAGCTGCGCGATGGGGGTTCGAGAAGTTCTTCTCGGAAGACCTGATTGACAGCGACGTCGCGATCGCCGTCTCGCAATCGACCAAGGCGGATGCGGCGTGGCTCTCGCCGATGCCGCAAGAGCGGATCACGGTGGCGCAGTCGGGCATGAGTCTCTGCCTCAAGACGCACCGGCACTCGGGACGGGTCCGCAGGTCGCCGAAGATCGGACTGGCCGTCTCGACGGTGGAGCCGAGGAAGAATGCCGGGTTCCTGATCGACTGGTTCCATCAGACGAAGGAACTCCCCCCTGACATGGAATTGTGGTGGGTCGGCCGGATGGGCTGGCTGACATCGCGCACGGAGCTGAAGCGGATCACCCGGCCTCCCGGGGGCCGTCGCGTCCGGTTCCTGGGCAACGTCTCTGACGCCGCGCTCTGCAAGCTCTATCGCAAGGCGTCGTGGTCGATCTATCCGTCGGTCTACGAGGGGTTCGGGTTCCCGGTCGTTGACTCGCTCCGGCACGGCACGCCGGTCCTCACGAGCGCGAACAGCTCGATCCGCGAGTTCCAGCACGAGGGGGTCTACTTCTTTGACCCGCGTGACGCCTCGACCGTTGACCGTGCCTGGCGCGAGTTCCAGGGCCACGGCGGCGGGGTGATTGATTCCGAGGAATTGCTTGGCCGATACGACTGGGAACGGGTCGCGCGGGCTGTCCTTGATGCCCACGCCAGGTCGCGCGGGGTCCCCCCGGCGATTGTTCGAGCAGCCTGATTCAAGAGGGTGTTCACAGCCCACGGAAGGGGAGAGATCGTGAGGATCGCTATCGAAGTCTTTGGCACTCAATCGGAGAGCCGGCATCGCGGGGTCGGCCGGTATACCTATGAGTTCGTCAACGCCCTGCTCGACCTCGATTGCGGTCACGAATTCCTCCTCTACGCCCAGGACGGCGCACCGACCGACTACCTTCCCGGGGGCGGCCGTGCTGAGGTGAGGATGCTCCGGCCTGATCCGGCCTATGGCGAGCGGATTCTCTCCGACTCCTTCCGTCGCCTGCTCGGCACCAACCCCGACGGGATCGATCTTCTGCTCCTGACGAATCCCTCGGAGCTGCGATTCGACTACGTCCCCCCCGCCCCTCCGCTGAGTGGGATCAAGCTTGCCTCGATCGTCTACGACCTTGTCCCGCTGCTCTTCCCCGAGCATTATATCGACCGCTGGCCCGGCCCCGAATATGCCCGGCTCTACTTCCGTGGGCTCGAGCGGCTTAAACGCTACGACGCCTTTCTGGCGATCTCGGCCGCGACCCGCGACGACTTCATTAATCATCTTGGCATCGACTCTGCCCGAGTGACCAACATCCGCGCGGCGAGCGACGGGTCGTTCTTTACACCCGCCCCGGCGCACGCCGATCGCAAGACGATTGATCGACTCGGGATCGTCGGGCCGTTCGTCTACTCGATGGGGGCGATGGAGTATCGCAAGAACCTCTGGGGCCTGATCGAGGCGTTCGCCGGACTTCCCGAACCGCTGCGGTCGAATCATCAGCTTGTCTTGACGTATGCACCCAATCCCGACGAGGCTGACCAGATCCGCTCGTTCGCCAGACGGCTCGGCGTCTTCGACCGGCTTGTCTTGACTGGCCGGATCGACGACGAGACCCTGCGGGCGCTCTATCGAGGCTGCGCGACGTTCGTCTTCCCGTCGCGATACGAAGGGTTTGGCCTGCCGGTCCTTGAGGCGATGCACTGCGGTGCGCCGGTGATCGCGGGGAATAATTCGTCGCAGGTCGAGATCGTCGGCACGGCCGGATTGCTCGCAGACGCCGCCAGCGCCGATGACATGCGGGGCAAGCTCGAATCGGTGCTCGGCAACCCGACCCTCGCGGCCGACTTCCGCCGCCAGGCCCCGCGCAAGGCGGCTGAGTTCGATTGGAAGAGCACCGCCGAGCTTGCACTCGGCGGATTGGAGCGGATCGAGCCGCGCAGGCGTCTGAGGGTCGATCGCCCCCATTCCGAACGCCCCCGGATCGCCTTCTTCTCGCCGCTGCCCCCGTTGCTCTCGGGCATCTCCGACTACTCGGTCCGGCTGATCGAGGCGTTGAAGGCGCACTACATGATCGACGTCTACCACGACTCGGGCTACATGCCCGAGATCAAGCTCCGCTCGCTCGACTTCGCCTGCCACGACCACCGCCTCTTCCATCGCAACGCGGCGATCCTTGGCTATCGCGCCGTCGTCTACCAGATGGGCAACTCGCCGCTTCACAAGTATATGTACGAGAATATGCCGCTCTATCCGGGTCTCGTCACGCTTCACGACTTCAGCCTTGCCGGGTTTCGGTACTGGGACGCGATGGTGAACGGTCGGGGGCACGACTCGTTCCGCGACGAGCTGGCGGCCTACGACCCTGCCGCCGCCGAGCGGTTCGGCCCGATGCTCGACCGGTGGTCGAAGCAGGAGGGCGGGGTGGTCGAGGCGTGCGGACGGGAGCGGCTTTTCGTCAATCAGCGGATCTTCGCGCATGCCACCGGGTTGGTCTTCCACTCCCCCTGGTGCGTCGAACAGGCGAGTCGGATCTATCCCGAGTACGACCGCGAGATGACAGTTGTTCCTTATGGAGCGACCGTGGCGGCGGTCTCACCGGCTCGGCGAGCCGAGATCCGCGACCGTTACGGGATACCGCAATCGGCCCTGGTCGTTGGCAACTTTGGGCTGGTCCATTCGACCAAGATGAACGTCGAGTCGCTCCGAGCCTTCGCACCGCTCGCCGGTCGCGACCCGTCAGCCTTGTTCGTTATCGTCGGCCCGGAGTATGACGACGGGGCGTCACGCGAGGCGGTCGCCGCGCTGGGGATCGAGACACGAGTTCGTTTTCTAGGGGCGAAGCCGGCGAGCGAGTTCGTCGAAATTGTCGCGGCGGCCGACATCGGCCTGAATCTTCGCCGCCCGCCGACGAACGGCGAGACATCATCATCACTCCTCGACCTGCTCCGCCAGGGCATTCCCTCGATCATCACCGACGTCGGCACCTTCGCTGACTTCCCCAACCGCGCAGTGCGGAAGCTTCCCTGGGTCGACGAGTCGAGTCAGGACCTGCTCACGCGAACCCTCCTCGATCTTGCCGAGAGTCGCGCCGCTCGCGAAGCGCTGGGCGCTGCGGCGATGGCCTACGTCCGCGATCGGCACGATTGGTCGCACGTTGCGTTGCTCTACGTCGCGGCGATCGAGGCGTCCCTCCGTGACAAGGCCGAAGGTAAGGTCGCCGTCGCGAAGTCCCCGCATTTCCGATTCGGCAAGGCCGGCGAGTTGCGTGTCGATCGGATCAGCAGCTAAGGAGTCGCACCCTATGAAACGTCTCGTCAAGCGAATGCTTCGCGACCTGTACCGACGCACCGAATTCATCCGCCGTCCGCTCCGCGAGGAGTTGGAGGCCAACCTCAAGACGTGTGTCGCAGGCTCGTTTGACGAGGTGCGACTTGTGATGGAAGACCTCGTCGCCGAGGTCTACCGGCTTCAGCATCAGGTTGCGGAGTTGAGGGACGAGGTCTCACGCCTCAACGAAGCAGAATGTGTCGAAGCATCCTGATCCAACCCCCACCGGATGCGTTACGACCATGAAAACGCTCCGGCCGGTCGGTCGTTGATCCGTCCCAGGGCCGATCGGAGCGAGTCGGCAACGTCTTCGACGGCGGACCCTTCGGCGAGTTCCCGGCGTGCTGAGGCCGACATCGCTTCGTAGCGGCGCGGGTCGTGCTCGGCGATCCGGGCGCTTTCGACCAGTCGATCGCGGAGGTCGGACCAGACGACCCGGTTCCAGGTCGTCGCGTGTTTGGCCCGGGCGTCGTTCGGCCAGGCGGTCGGCTCGGGGTGCGAGAGCAAGGGGAATCCGACGCTCTCGTTGACCCGCTCGCCCAGCATCGAATGGCGTGGGGCGATCGCGGGCCGACCTGAGGCGAGGGACTCCGCCAGGAAGAGCGACCATCCCCGCGATCGGCCTGCCTCGACGGCATAACTCGTGGCGCGGCCGAGTTCGAGCCGGTCGGCATCGTCGATCTCGCCCGTGACGACGACGATGCGACAGCGGTATTCGATCTGAGGGCGAGTGCAGACCTGGGCCAACCGTTCCAGGTCAAGGACCTCGCGGAGTGGGGTCGTGACGAGCCGGATGAGCAGGGTAATGTCGGGCCGGTCGTGGAAGGCGTGGATTGCTGCGGACATCAGGTCGGCGTCGTCGATCGTCGGGTCGGATTCGTCGATGTTGATCGAATAGACCAGGCCCGAGAGGGTGAGCGGGAGCGGATCGAGGGGTCTGTCGGCGGGCGGGGTGGTCGGCAAAGGGCGACGGCCCGTGAGGCGGTTCTTCAACCCCTTGAGCTTCCGGTGGGCCTCATCGCTGATCCAGCCCCCGACGAATCGCCGATAGCCGGCCCGGGCGATGGTGCCGAAGAGAAAGACCGGGTTGGGCCTTCGGAGCATCGGCGCGACGCGATGCCGGTAGCCGTCGATCTTGTGGATCGTCGCGTTGCTCAGGTAGGGCTTGAGCCTTCGGAGCGGCCGACGGCCCATCATGACCACCCGGCTCGACCAGGATGCGGCGGGCCGCTCGCCTGTGATCGCGAGCGGTTCGACCGTGAGCGTCTCGTCGACTTCGAGTTCGCCCAGGATCAGGTGGGGCACCGTAACCGTGATCGGCAGGCCATGACCCCAGGTCGGTAGGTCAGACCAGCCCGCGCGAGGAGGGGGCGGGATGACAGCGATCGGGGTCTCAACGCCGGCCTTGCGGAACGCCTCGGCGGTGAAATGCGACGGGGCGAGGATAAGGTCGGCGCGGCTGGCGACGCGGGCCCAGTTCATCCGGCCGTTGCACTGGAGGTCTTCGGCGGGGATGTCAGGGTAATCCCAGAGAGGGAGGAGAATCGTCGGCACGGCGGGGGTAAGATAACAATCCTGGACCAGCCCGATCGCGAGGTGAATCGCGCGCGAACCGGCAGCCTCGACCTCGGCCGCCCTGTAGGCGAGCGAGCTTTCGGGCTGCTTGACCCGTTGCCATGCCCCGAGGCGTTCGATCGCCGGCGTGAGCGAGCCGAACACGTCTTCGGCGGCCTGACCGCCTCGGGTGCTCACCAGGAAAGTGATCGGGCGTGGCGATCGGTCGACGTTCACGTTCGGGCTCCCCGGGCACGGGCGTGCAGGCAGGCGCGACGCCGTCGCTGACTTAGGAAAGCGGACCTTATTGCGATCGCGGATTTTGGTCAACCGCAATCGACCGAAACGTCATCCAGACGGGGCTTTGACTCAGCCCCCAATCCTGTGCGTGATACCCAGATTTCGACCGACGATTCCCGAGGAATGAAGAGCAATGGCCGATCGATCCCCCGGCGCGAGGCTCCGCGAGGCCTGGACAGCGCACCCGATCATGATCCCCGGGGCCTTCAACGCCCTGACCGCCCGGATGGCCGAACGGCTCGGATTCGAGGCTGTTTATCTCTCGGGAGGTGCCCTCTCGGCGGGATGGGCGGGCTTGCCCGATATCGGCCTGCTCTCCGTCAACGAATTCGCCGAGGCGGCGCGGGTACTGGTGAGCGCGACCTCTCTGCCCGTGCTCTGCGACGCCGATACTGGGTTCGGCGAGGCAATCAACGTGGAGCGGACCGTCCGCCTCTACGAAACCGCAGGCGCGGCGGGCTTGCATCTCGAAGACCAGATCATGCCCAAACGCTGCGGGCACCTCTCGGGCAAGACGCTGGTCGAATCAAAGGCGATGGAGGCCAAGATCCGCGCCGCGACCTCTGCCCGCCACGACCCCGACTTCGTGATCATCGCCCGGACCGACGCCCGATCGGTCGAGGGGTTCGATGCGGCGGTCAGCCGGGCGCGGGCCTATCTCGTGGCAGGGGCCGATATGATTTTCCCTGAGGCGCTCGAATCAGCCGCCGAGTTCGCCGAGTTCGCGCGGCTCGTGAATGCACCCCTGATCGCAAACATGACGGAGTTCGGCAAGTCGCCTTTGCTCAACTTTGCCGACCTGGCCGAGATGGGCTATCGGGCCGTGCTCTATCCGCTGACCCCCTTCCGCGCCGCGATGAAGGCGGCCGAGCAGACTCTGGCGAGCCTGAAGCGGGAAGGCACGCAACGCGGAGAGGTTGACCGAATGCTCAGCCGGATCGATCTTTATGATCTGATCGGCTACACCGACTGGGAGGCGCGAGACCGCGCTCATTTTGGGGGCGATCCCGTCTGACGGTTTTGCCGATTATCTCATCTTCGTTCCAATAGCATGTCCAGACTCAGCAAACCTCCCGCAATCGTCTGACCGTTGATTCACTCACCTATTCTGGTAGGATATGGCCTAAGCCTCGTGGCGGAGACGCCTTGGAGGCGAATCAGGGCGGGATGAATCGTCCGCGACGACACGTCGTGGGCCGATCTTACCGTCAATTTACTCTTGATTTTTGACTTTTTAAACGCGCGGCCGCTCGCTCTACAACCACCGCTCCGCCCCATCATCGGGCGCGAACGGTGGGACCACGGAGAGCTGGCGTTCGACCGACGCTGATCACGACTCCCGTCCCGTTCCCATCCGAGGGTCATGGAATGTCGGCCGTTTTGGCCTGGTTCGTCCGGTTGCTGATCGTCGTGCTCGGGCAGGTTTCGGCCCCCGCTACGGTTGATCTTCGCCCGTCGAGCTGGATCGATCACGGCCCGTTCCCCGCGTCTCGACACCGAGGGCAGGCTGTCGGCCTGGCCTCGTGGTCGTCGGCGTGTCCTCTCGGCGAGGAAGAATTACGCCACTTCGACGATCGTCCCGACCGTCCCATTGCGGGGAACAGACGGCTGACGGTTGCTCGTTCGGCGGTTACGGATTGGACTGCGCGACGGGACCTTGTCTCGTCGTGACCTCGTGGTCGGCCTCGATCGGACCCGTTGGGCTCCCGCCCGACCACTCTTTTTGGAGAGGGGTCGGATCGGCAGATTCGAACGGCCGCGCCGAAAGGATAGGTCGACGTGGATTCGGGTTTCATCGGTGGCCTGATCGGGCTGCTCGCCGGAGTGGCGGGCGGTGTCTCGGGGTTGCACCTCTATCACCGCCTCAAGTGCAAGACCGCCCGGGGTCTCGCCGAAGAAATCGTCTCCGATGCACGTCGCGTGGCCGAGACCGTGCGGATCGAAGCTGAGCTCAAGGCCAAGGAGGAGATCCTCCGCCGCCGAGAGACCCTCGAACGCGAGGCCGAGGAGGCGAGGCGAGGTCTCCGTGACGCCGAACGCCGGCTCGAAAAGCGCGAAGATGTGCTCGACCAGAAACTCGATCACATCAATAAAAAAGAGCGTGAGGTCGAGACCGTCCAGCGCTTCCTCGCCGACCAGCAGGAAGATGTCAGCCGGCGCAACGCCGAGGTCAAGGCGCTGATCGTCGAGCAGCGTGATACGCTTCACCGGCTCTCGAACCTCTCTCGCGAAGAGGCCCGTGAGCAATTGCTC
>JANXSY010000132.1 GCA_025356435.1 Isosphaeraceae bacterium
GAACGAAGCCAATCTCCGGGCGGAGTCGCTGACCCTCAGTCATTGCCGGGTATCCCTCAAATTGTGCAAATCACTCACAATCAAGATTTTCAGGGCAACCCAACCGCGGCCCGCGCGACCTTCGACCGAGCGAACCCAATCCGGTCCCCTCCCCACCCCGTGGGGGAGGGCTAGGGTGGGTGGGCATGCCCCACAACCTTTCGACCGAGCGAACCCAACCGACATCGACCAATCATCGCGCCAAACGAACCCATCCCGGTCTCGGGTTGATCCACGCCCTTGGTCCAAGAACCCCCCACCCTAACCCTCCCCCACAAGTGGGGAGGGGACCAGAGCGTTTCGACCGACCGAATTACCAGGCATTCCTCAGATTGTGCAGATCACCCAGAATTAAGACTTTCAGACCAAGCCCAGGCGCGTCGTGGTTCGGGCACGTCGGGAATCGAGTTGTCCGCGAAGTCTTTTGCGCCGACCGAAGCCAATCGGCGGGGTGGTTTACAGGAGGATGGCGACACTCTTGCCCCGATTGCGCCGACCGAAGCCAATTCGGGGGGGGCCAAGATCGACCGAACAAAGCCAATGGGAGGCAGTGGGAATTGCGCCAAACGAACCCAACGCAGTTGAGGAGAGGGAAAGGGAGCGAAGTTTCGGTCCAGGTTGGTTGATCTTGGATGACCAAAGTTGGATAATTGATGGTAATCGCTTTCGATGAGAAGAGCGGCGTCTGTCCCACCCCGAGGTATCCTTCATGCCATCGATCCGTTCCCGCGCGGCACTCGCCGCAACGGTCACCTCGCTCTCGCTCTGCCTGGCCTTCGCCTGGTCGATGAGCGCGAGCGTTGCCCAGGTCCCGGCCAAGCCGCAGGCGAAAAAGCAGGCGAAGAAGCAAGCGAAGCCGCGGGTCGAGACGCCGGCCCCTCCGGCTGTTTCTGTCGGTAAGATCAAAGCCCCCAAGGGGTTCCGTGTTGAGCTGATCCATACTGTCCCGCGTGAGTCCCAGGGCTCTTGGGTCAGCCTGACGACTGATCCCAAGGGTCGGCTGATCGCCTCGGACCAGTATGGCAAGCTCTTTCGGATCACCCCGCCGCCGGTCGGGGGGAGCCCCTCCGAGACGAAGGTCGAGCCGCTCGCGATCGATATCGGCGAGGCTCAAGGGTTGCTCTGGGCGTTCGATAGCCTCTATGTGGTGGTCAATTCGGGCGGCAAGTTCCCCAGTGGCCTCTATCGCGCCCGCGACACCAACGGCGATGACCAGCTCGATAAGGTCGAGCTGCTCCGGGCGATCAACGGCGGCGGCGAGCACGGGCCGCACGGTGTGGTGCTCTCGCCCGACGGCAAGTCGCTCTATGTCGTCGCCGGCAACGCGACGGCACTCCCCGACCTCACCAGCTCACTTGTCCCGCGTCACTGGGGCGAGGACAACCTCCTCCCCCGGATGACCGACGGCCGGGGCTTCATGAGCGACGAGAAGGCCCCCGGCGGCTTCGTCTGCAAGGTCGATCCCGACGGCAAGAACTGGGAACTCGTGTCGATGGGCTACCGCAACTCCTATGACCTGGCCTTCAATCGAGACGGGTTCTTATTCACTTATGACTCTGACATGGAGTGGGACTTTAACACGCCGTGGTATCGTCCGACCCGGGTCTGCGAGGTCGCGAGTGGTTCGGACTTCGGCTATCGCAACGGTGCGGGCAAGTGGCCAACCTACTATTTTGACAGCCTGCCGCCGGTCGTCAACATCGGCCCTGGCTCTCCGACGGGCGTCTCCTTTGGCTACGGGGCGAAGTTCCCGGCCAAGTATCAAGACGCCCTTTTGATCTCCGACTGGAGCTACGGCAAGCTCTACGCGGTGCATCTGAAGCCGAAGGGGGCTTCTTACGGGGCTGAGGTCGAAGAATTCATCACCGGTGCCCCGCTCCCCCTGACCGACCTCGTGGTGAACCCGAAAGACGGGGCGCTCTATTTCGCCATCGGCGGACGGCGGACGACCTCGTGCCTCTACCGAGTTACCTACACCGGCGACGAGTCGACGGCCCTCTCGAAGGGGAGTGACGAAGGGGCCGAAGCCCGTGCCAACCGTCGACGGCTCGAGGCCTTCCACGGCCACCGCGACCCGAAGGCAGTCGACGCGGCATGGCCCTTTCTCTCGAACCCCGACCGGTTTCTTCGCTATGCGGCACGGGTCGCGATCGAGTTCCAGGGCCAGGCCGCCTGGGCCGATCGGGCTCTAGCCGAGACGGAGCCGCAGGCCGCGCTCGAGTCGCTGCTCGCCCTGGCGCAGGTCAGCGCCTCAGACCCCGCGCACCGCAAGGCGACCGATCCGGAACCGAGCCCGGCGGTAAAGGGCCGCATCCTCGCCGCGCTGGACAAGCTCAAGTACGAGGGCCTTTCGACGGCCCAGCGGATCGACCTCCTCCGCGTCTACACGGTCGTCTTCAACCGGATGGGCCGGCCCGACGCGGCCACGGCTGCCCGGCTTGTCGCCAGGTTCGACGTGGCCTATCCCAGCAAGAGCCGTGACCTGAATGTCGAGCTGTGCAACCTGCTCGTCTACCTCGGGGCCAACGACGTAGCCGCGAAGACGCTCGACCTGATCGCCAAGGCCCCGACCCAGGAAGAGCAGATCGACCTGGCTCGGCCGCTGCGTGTCCTCAAAATTGGCTGGACGCTTGAGTTGCGGAAGGCCTATTTCACCTGGATGCTCAAGTCGACCGGCTTCAAGGGCGGGGCCAGCTTCGGCGGGTTCCTGGAGACCATCAAACGCGACGCGCTGACCACTCTGAGCGAGTCAGAGAAGGCCGAGTTGAAGCCGATCCTCGACGCCCCCGCCACGACCATCGCGAAGGCCGCCGCGATCGCCCCCAGGCCGCACGTCAAGGATTGGACCGTCGAGGAGTTGGTGCCTGTGGTCGACGCGGGCCTGAAGCAGAAGCGTGACTTCGATCGCGGCCGGAGCCTGTTTGCCGCTACGTCGTGCTTCGCCTGCCACCGGTACGACAACGAAGGCGGTGCCGCCGGCCCTGACCTGACCGGTGTCTCGGGCCGGTTCGGAACGCGTGACCTGCTTGAGTCAATGATCCTGCCGAGCAAGGTGATCAGCGACCAATATGGGGCGATCATCGTCTCCACGACCGACGGCAAGGTTGTCTCCGGTCGGGTCGTTAACCTTAGTAATGATAGCATGATGATTAACACCAACATGCTCGAGCCCGATGCACAGACGACCATCGATCGCAAGACGATTGAGGAGGTCAAGCCTTCGACCGTCTCGATGATGCCGCAGGGGCTGCTCAACACCCTGAAGGCCGACGAGGTTATCGACCTGATCGCCTATCTGCTCTCTCGTGGGGACCGCGAGAACCCGATGTTCCGATGAGAATTTCCCGAGCCTCGCGGGGTGTTCCTTGCGAACCCCGCGAGGCTCGGATTCGCATCGCTCTCTCGCTCGAATCCCGGGACTCGTTATGAATTCTGAGAGGCGGCGGTGATGCGAATCAGCCTGAAGGTGGAGGCCGGTTCCCACGAACGCCAAGTCTTTGAGTTTGAAGGCCATAACAACTTCGTTGTCGGGCGATCGAGGCGGGCGCACTTCCGGCTCCCGGATAAAGACAAGCATATCTCACGCATCCACTTTATGATCGAGGTCAATGCGCCCCTGAGCCGTTTGATAGACATGGGCAGCATGAACGGGACGTTGGTGAATGGCGGGAGAGTGTCGACGGTCGAACTCAAGGACGGAGATCTCATCAAGGTCGGGATCTCTGTCCTTCGTGTCTCATTAACAGATATCGATGTTTCGGCGGATTCTACGTCTGCCGCCGCCACGACACCTCCTCCTGAAGTCGA
>JANXSY010000147.1 GCA_025356435.1 Isosphaeraceae bacterium
CTGCGCGATGCCGAGTTTGGATTATACTCGCGGACCAGTCTGACTCGAACAACGCGCCGGGATGGCCTTTCATCGGCATGTCGTCGGAGGAACCCGTGACGTACGAAGATTGTCCGCCCATCGCGCCGGTCGCGGCCGAGACCGGCAAGCAAAAGTTGCGTAATGGACTTTTGATTGCCGCCGCCGCGTTGCTCCTGAACCTCGCGGGCAACGGAAGCGTCGGCCTCTGGGACCGCGATGAACCTCGATATGCGGTCGCCGTCCGCGAGATGCGAGAGCGCGGGGACTGGATCAGCCCGAGCTTCAACGGCGAGCCT
Source organism: Isosphaeraceae bacterium (assembly GCA_025356435.1). GTDB lineage: Bacteria > Planctomycetota > Planctomycetia > Isosphaerales > Isosphaeraceae > CAMFLR01. Next base: position 318 of record JANXSY010000147.1, read on the forward strand.
CGTTATCATAAGCCTATACTGATATATTGGGTAATGGGCCTCGGTACGGCGATCTTCGGCGACAATCCCTTCGGAGCCAGGATCGGATCGGCACTCGCCGGCACAGCGACCGTCCTACTCTGTTGGTCCCTCGGCCGGCGAATGCTAGGCCCCGTCCCGGCCTTGATCGGCACGCTCGCCCTCTTGACCTCACCGCTGATGGTGGCCGAGTCGAAATTGGCGACGACGGACTCGACGCTTGCTTGTTTTTTTCTCATCGCTCAGTTCTGTCTGTGGTCATTAAACCAGAAAGACTCGCTGCATGCCGCGCTCGGCTTCTGGGCGGCGATGGCCTTGGCCTGCCTGACGAAAGGGCCGGTAGGACCGCTACTGATCGCATCGGCGGGGGTCGCCTCGTGGTGGTTTGGCGGCCCGACAGCCTGCTGGTCGAGACTCCGATGGCGCTGGGGCCTAGGGCTGTTTACGCTAATAACGCTCCCGTGGTTTGTGGCGATTGGTATCCGGTCTCAGGGTGAATTCTTCCGATTCGCAGTCGGGACACAGATCATCCAACGGGTGACGAGCAAGCTTGAAGAACATGGTGGATTTCCCGGTTATTACGGGGTGTTTACCCTCCTCACGTTTTATCCGTGGTCGGCACTTCTACCGGCCGCAATCATCGCGGCTTGGATTCGGCGCAAAACGTCCCCTCAGCTTGGCTTCCTACTCGGGTGGGTGGTTGGCCCTTTGATTCCGCTCGAACTCTTCCAGACCAAGATGATCCATTACTACCTCCCTTCGCTCCCCGCCTTGGCATTAATCGTCGGCTGGTTCATCACGGCGGTCAGCCTCGACGCGATGTCGATTCGACGCTGGCCGCTGGGACGGTTGGGCCTCGGACTGATTGCAGGGATTGGCGTCGCGTTAACGGCAAGTCTATTGGCCGGCGCGATCATGCTGGATAACGACCTCCGCTGGCCGTGCCTCTTTCTCGCGATCGTCCTGACGGCGGGAACGCTGGCCGCGCTATTCTTCTTCACTCGCGGCTCGCCAATCGTCGCCTCGCGGGCCCTTATCTGCTGCTGGGGCGTCTTTATGCTGGCGGTTTCGGGCTGGCTTCTGCCCCGCGCCGAGCCCTATCGTCTCTCGCGAATCGTCGGGGAAAAGCTCGCCCAGCATGCCGACAACGAACGCGCCAAGCCGGTGCTTGTCACCTTTCAAGAGCCGGCCGTCATCTATGCGTTGAAGCGGCCTGCTCCCACGATGCGAACATGGGACGCGATCCGTGACCAACTCGGACGCAGTCAGACACTGGTGACGGCCGTAACCGTGGAGCAAGTCTATTCGCTCGAACACGATGGACGATTTCAAATCGACATCATCGATCGGGTCGATGGGTTTAATGCCAACAAAGGGGCGTCCCAGTCGTTACGAATCGCGAAGCTGCGCCTTAAAGCTTCGAACATCGGTCTTCGTCCTATCGAGCAGACGACTGTAAAGTGAGCGGAGTGAAGCGGTCATCGTCTCGTGGCGGAACTGCTGAGCGAAGCGAGAGCGGCCCTCGGCTCCCATCGATCGTCGAAGTCCAGGATCGGCGGCCAGGCGCAGTACGGCGGCCGTGAGGGCGTCGATCGAGCGGGTAGGAAGCAAGATCCCCGTCTCCGGAAGGACGACTTCCTTCGCGCCATCGACGTCGTAGCTAATCACTGGCCTACCCACGAGTAGCGCCTGTGGCAGGACGCGGGCCAATCCTTCGCGAAGGCTCGGGTGAATGACCGCGTCAACAGCCTCCAGCAGTTCCGGGATTTGGTCAGGCGGCACGAGCCCGACAAAACGCACTGCATGCGCGACTCTTAACTCTCGGGCCTTTTCCTCTAGGCGACCCCTCCATAGACCATCGCCGATAAAGACGAAGCGAACGTTCGGGTTTTTCGAGAGGATATCAGGTGCGGCATCGAGGATATCGTCGTGCCCCTTCCTCTCGAAGAGTCGAGCGACTGTCGCGAAAGCTACCTCTTGATCGTTCAGACCCAACTCGCAACGTACCTCTTCGCGTGCTCGGCGGGGGCTGAGAAACGACTCGACGTCCATCCCACTATAGACCGTGAGGTATTGTTCTGGCCGCCCGACTTTCGCAGCAAGGGCCTGTTCTGTCATCGAGTCGCAGACGCTGACGATTGCGTGGCTTCGTTGGGCCGCCCAGCGTTCAAGGCCGATATAAAGGGCGTTTTTCATCGACGATTCGGAAGGGCCGAAAGGGAGCCCGTGAATCGTGTGGACCACGGCGGGAACTCTCTCAGCCCACGCCGCCGCCCGGCCGAGGATGCCGGCTTTGGAGCTATGGGTATGGACTACGTCGGGACGTAGCCGGCGGAGCGATCGGCGTAAGAGGAGATAGGCTCTCAGATCGGTCGCCGGCCGGATGGCACGGATCAACTCCGGCATGAGCTCGACCTGGAGCCCTCGATTGGTCGCTCGGTCGAACAAATCGCCCTCCGGTCCCTCGGCTGGCCCGGTGATCAGGGTGACGTCATCGCCGAACCGATGGTGCAGTCCATCGACCGTAAGGAGCGTGTTTTCCTGCGCCCCCCCGAGGATTAAGCGGGTTATAACATGGACGATGCGCATCAAGGGCACTCGGGACGGGCGGAAGATCGGCAAGTCAAGAGACGGTATTTTACACGACCTTAAGGCTTGCGGGCGATGCGTAGTTGTTCCCCTGATTCCATGTGCTAAAATCGTGTCACATGGATGTTAGTGCCGCAACCCGACGAATCGAACCGGGCGGAGAGGCCCGAGTGCTCGTCTTTTTCCTGACGAGAGCGCCATGCGCCCCCTCAAACCCCATAAAATGCGACCTGCGTATATCTTTGGGACGACGTTTGCCCTGTGTGTCCTCGCAGTGTCACCTCGCTCCCTGCCAGCGCAGACGTTGCGACCGACCCAGCCGGCTCTCCGCTACGTTGGGACGGGCTCGTGCGCCGCACTTGCGTGCCACGGCGGCCGTCGTGAGCCCCTCGGTCTTAAGGGTTCCGAATACTCTTTCTGGTCGACCTATGACCCGCACCGAAAAGCGTATGGCGTGCTCTTCGACGACCGTTCCAAGATCATCGAGCGGAATTATCGGCGTCTCGGTTCCGTCGAGAAGGCCGCGCCCGAGAATGACGCGACCTGCCTCAGCTGCCACGTTCATCCGAATTTCAGCCCCAAATCGGTGGAATTCGAGCAGCATCTGGTGGCCGACGGCGTCGGCTGCGAGTCATGCCACGGTCCGGCGGAGCGGTGGCTCTCCGCACATTCAGAGCGGTGGTGGAAGGGCGTGTCCGACCGGGACAAGTTTGAACTGTTTGGGATGACGCCGACGAAAGACTTGACATACCGCGCCGAGCAATGCGCCGTCTGTCACATCGGCACACCCGAGGCCGAGGTCAACCACGACCTGATTGCGGCCGGACATCCGCGACTGCTGTACGAATTCTCCAATCAGCAGGCTAAGCAGCCTCGTCACTGGCGGATTGAAGACGATAAATCGCGTACGCCCGACTACGAAGTCCGCTCCTGGGCCCTCGGCCAGACCGTGGGGACCCGCACATCACTTCGTCTCCTCGAAAGTCGCGCTCAACGAGCTCAAGAGATTCATGAGCCTGGCCCTTGGCCCGAATTCGCCGAATATGACTGCTACTCCTGTCACCATGACCTGAAGCAGCCGAGCCGCAGGCAGGACCTGTCTCGCGGCGATGTTAAACCCGGTGAGCTCGCTTGGGGAGATTGGACGCTGAACGGCACGCGCCGGATTGCGACGGAAAAGTCCTTCACTTCGATCGACTCAGCCGACTCGGCGTTAGGAAGGCTTCAACGCTTGATGGCAAATCCTTCCCCAAACGCGAGCGATGTCACGAGGCTCTCAAGGTTGGCGTCGGCTGAACTGGTCCCCTTGATTGAACGCATCGAACAAGAGCGATTCAGCCTCCGCCAAGTTGACGGCCTGCTCTCCGGTCTCTTACGATCATCAGAATCTGCAGATGCGGCAGAGTGGACGCAGGCGGCTCGCGGCTATCTTGGCGTCGTTGCACTTGCACGAGCCCGAAGCGATCTGGGCGGCCCTGCCCTTGATGGTTTGGCGGTCGATCGACTTACCTCGCTTCGTTCGAGTCTTAACATTCCGACCATCCGGCCGGGTGATAGCCGTTTGGTCGATAGCCCTGCCGATTACGACCCGAGTCGAGTGACTACGGAACTGCGTTCGATCCGAGAGATCTTCCCACGATGATCGAGGAACCTGACATGCACGGGCGATCGAATCGGATGCGAATCGCGGTACTCTTCGCACTACCAGTCGTCGTTCTATTGACGACTTACGCATTGGGCCAGCCGCCGGCCGAGCCGAAGACCTTCACTACGGCGTCCTCGGAAATTCGTTATTTGGGATCGGCCTACTGCTCGCTCTGCCACACTCAGCCTCAGCCGCAGTTGAAAAACTCGCTCCAACATGTGTGGCTGAACGAATTCACAACCTGGTCGAAAACGGATAAGCACTCGCTGGCCTTCAAGAATTTGAAAGAGGAACGCGGCCTCGCAATGGCTCGACGTCTCGGCAAGGACGTCCTGAAAGCCGAGACTGGATGTCTCGGCTGTCACTCGGCCAGCGTCGCGGAAGTGATGCGCTCGTCGACTGACAAGAATCAGGGAGATGCGTTCAACCGTGCAGACGGCGTAAGCTGCGAAAATTGCCACGGTCCTGGAGAAAAATGGCTGGGCGAGCATGCTAGTTCGTGGTGGCGGACAAAATCGCCCGCGCACAAGGCCGAGCTCGGAATGAACGACCTTCGCTCTCCATCGATCCAGGCGGAGAAATGCCTCTCTTGTCACATCGGCAATAGCGACGAAAAGAAGGTTGTCACTCACGCGATGTATGCGGCTGGTCATCCGCCTTTGCCGAGTATTGAAGTCGCGACATACGGCGACCAGATTCCGAGGCATTGGCGAACGCTCCAGGAGAAGCGAGATGATGGGAAAAATAACCCCGATTACGACCCGAAGGCCGTAGAAAATCATCTTGCGTACGAAGGAGACCAGCTCGAACGTTCGAAGCTCGCCGTGGTGAGCGCCGCCATTGCCTTAAAGACTTCGATGGCCTTGTTAGCTAAGGAATCGAACTCCTCGGCTGCGAAGCCCAACCACGAGGATGTGCCCGGACTGGGTTGGCCCGACTATGCTCGCTTTGACTGCACGTCGTGCCACCACGAGCTCGAACGACCGAGTTGGCGTCAAGATCGCGGGTTTACCAGCGCTCCGGGCCGCCCGCCGGTCGTCCGTTGGCCGAGTTTTGTTGCGGCCCTCGGTGTCGAGAAGTTGGCGACCGACGATCCCAAGGCGAAGTTGCTGCTCGAAGAGATGAAGGCCCATGAAGCTGCGATCGACGATGCCACCCGGGCTAAGCCGTTCGGCCGTAGCGAAGACATGGGAGCCGCGGCTGCTAAGTACGCCGCTTGGGCTGACGGTCTTGCGAAAAAGCTTGAAACATCGAAGTTCGACGGAAAGTTGGTCACTGCCATTCTTCAACGGCTTGTCCAGGAAGCGTCCGAGACCGATCTCGACTACGACGCCGCTCGACACGTCGGCTGGACGATCTGGGCGTTCCGGAGTGATCTGGGAAAGAATCTCAAGAACGGCGAAGAGGTCGATCGCATTCTTGTTCGGATCTCGTCCGAACTCCGCTTGCAACTCCCTACCGGACGCGATCAGTCGATCGAAAAACAGCTCTCCGACGCCCTTCGGACGATGGGTGAATACAAGCCGACCGCGTTCCGGGAAGACCTCAAGTCACTCGCACCGCTGCTCGCCCCCTGATTTTCGGCGTCCAATAATGTAAACGGCCCGCCGCGCTCAGATTGAGTACGGCGGGCCGTTTCCTATTTGTCACTCTGGCTGCAACTGAGGGTCAACGATTCTTCGGCAGGCCGAGCGGGCGGGCTGGTCCGTAGATAGGGTCTTGAGGGTCGTCGCTCACCTGCCAGACCTGGCCCAGGTTGAAGAACATCTTCTGCTGGTCAGACAGGTTCAGCGGCCTGGCTCCGACTCGCCCGAAGACAGCGAGCTGATTGCCGCTCTCGTCGACGGCGCGGTCTCGGTCAATCCCCTTCGAGATGGCCAACGCTTCTCCACCCAGGGGGATCTTGAACGTGGCGATCAGTTGCGGGGTCGGCCTGGGGCTGAAGCCGTCATTGCCCGGCGTGTCGGGCGAGGTGAGCTGGATGACCCTCATTCCGTTGTGGCCATCTGCCAGATAGGCGAACTCCGAGACGTTAGTGATGCCTAACTTCACGTCGCGGGCCTCATTGATGCATCCACCGGCATTGAAGACCTGATCGATCCGGGGCTGCTCCGGCCTCTCGATGTCGAGGATGACCAGGCCGTTCTTGCCCGCAGCGACGTAAGCGTACGTCCTCGCGAGGTAGATATTGAACGCGTCTTCGAGAGGCACCATGCCGACCGGTCGGGGGCGGGCCAGGTCGGTGATGTCGAATACGGTAACCCCCTTCTCGTCGCAGGCGAAGCCGTAGCGGAACTGAGCCTGGAAGGCCCGGGCCCCGTGCAGGACATCGTGCCCGACCACCGACGTGACGACCGGTTTCTTGGGGTCGTCGAGCGAGACCACCACGAGTCCGGCATCGCAGGTGATATAGGCATACGTGCCGACGATCGTAATGTTGTTCGCCCCGCAGAGAATATTGCCGGGGTTGAAGGTGACTTCCCGCGAGAGGAAGTTGTTAAGCGGGTTGCCGTCGAGAAGCGTCCCCGCCCCGACCGTGATGAGCCCTTCATACTTGTCGACGAAGTAGATGTAAGCGTACAGGGCGTGAACCCGGTTCACCTCATGGTTTTCCTCTTTGTGCGACCGCGTTGGGTCGGGTGCGATCGTCGTAGGGGCCGCGACGGCGGTGGCATACTTGCTCTTGACGAAGAATTTCTGACCGAGCGGAGACACCGGAGCGGTGGTGATCCGTTCGGAGAATGCCTTGTCGTCGATGAAGGCAATGTCGAACACCCGCATCCCCTGCTCGCCGCAGGCAGCATAGAGGTATTCACCACGAGCCTGGAGGCTCGTAATCGTCGATGTGAGCGGGCTTCGCGTCAGCGTCTTGGAAATGTCTTTACCAGGGTGCTCATACCCGTGCTTAAGAATTCGCCCTTCTTCGACGTGCTTACGAAAATTGTCAGGATAGGCCGTCTTGTGAAGGCTGCTACCGATGACAGCTTGGGGCTCGTCCCTTTCGGTCACAACGGCCGCGACCAGGCCATCCTTGTCGGCACCAATCCAGCAGTATCGGCCGATGAAGTTGACGTAGTTCGTGCCTTGCATCAGAAGTTGGGCCAACTGTGCGTTGTTGTCGTTGTCCTTCGCAATGTGGCAGTCCGTGCATTGCTTCGTCTCATTGCGTCCCGGCAAGTAGTTGGCCGGATTGACCGGTCTTCCCGTACGAGAGTCGAGCTTCGGCCCTCCGCGCACCGTGTGCGGGACGTTGGTGCTGAAAGCGATCCCCGAGAACCCTTCGGCGGAGATCGTCTGCTGTTGGACATAAATCGATTCGCGGTTGGCGTTGTAGGAGCCGACGTGGATCGCACAAGAAGACCGCGAGGGATTGATCCGGTTTCGCGTGACGTCGCCGTCGCGGGCGAGCATGAACACGTCGTCGCGCAAAGTTTGGAAGTTGTAAGAGACGTAATTCCTTGAGACATCGCCGTCGTTGTGCAATTCGGGCATCTTCATGTTGGCTTTCTGCGGCAAGTGACAGCCGTAGCAGCTCGGATTCCATGAAGAGTGGCAGGCGATGCAGCTCATGTTGTCGTCGGCATGAGCACATTTATTGACGTCAGAAGGGAGATCCCCCCAGAGCAACTGGCCGTTTTCATGGCGGACAGTCTTGGCCATGTGGGATTTTTGATTGTAGTCGATGCTCGACTGATCGAGAGTGTCGGTAGTCTGAACCACACGCCACGAGGCGTTCGGCTCGACCATCGAGTTCTGGATCACGATGTTTCCTCGCCGCTCGAACCGAGGCTTGCCTGACGGGGTCCTCAACGAGGCGAGGTTGAGGCCACCCTCGGGCGAGGCCGGGCCGGACGTACGGAGGTTCGTCCGATTCTTGACTGTACCGTGGCAGTCGATGCACTGAATCTCAATGGCGTTGCGGACTTCGCCGTAGAGCTTGCCGTTGCCGTGCGCGCTCACGATGAAGTGGCAATCGACACAGTGCATCCCCTTCTCAAGATGGATGTCCATCAGGTGAGTGGGCACGCCGTGGCGGTCGGTCTTGCCTTCAAGCTTCTCCTTCGGATTCGGCGGTTCCATGCTGGCCATCAGGACATTTGGGTCAAGCTTGGGGACGATCTCGCCGTCAGAGTCGAGAAGATTTCCCTTCCGATCCTTCTTGAACACCGAGCGGAAGACCCAACCGTGACCGTGAAAGTCGGCGAACTGGGTATGCTTGAGATACGGATTGAGGTCAGTGATGTTGTCGAGAAACTTCGGGTCGCCCCACTTGCCCTTGGCGGACGCTTCCTCGGGATTCCTCATCGCGGCAGCGACGTATTCTTCGGCGGTAGGGTTCTTCTGTTCCTTCGGATACATAAACTCGCCATCGGTCTCGTTATCCCACCACATGAATCCGAGGTAGCTGTTCATGACGGTCGTGCCGGGATGGACGTGGCAGACGATACACTGACTGCTCGGCGGCGCGTTGACAAACTTGTGCTCGATGGGGTGGCCCGACTGATTCTTGGGGATCGTCGGATCGTCAGTGAACGAGGTGCCTTTGTTGCCGTATTTGGCATAAGGCCCGGAATGCACAGGCGACCGATCGTTAGCGTATACGACGTGGCAAGCGGTGCAACCGCTCGATCGGTAGTCGCCCGGGTGGTCGTTGGTGCCGAGGAAGTTAAGCGTTGGGTCAAAGAGCCTGGTCTTGGCCAGTCCGAGGAAGACAGGGTCGGTACGGTTGAGCGTGCCGAGGCCGCGATTGCTGAGCCTTATGGCTGGTCGGCCCGGATCCTCGAAGATGTCGGGGATACCGACTTCGGCGCGTCCTTTTCCGCCACGCTCGAATATCCGGAGGATGTTGCCCGGTTGGGTCATCTCGAATTTCGGGAGGGGGTCGAGATAGGGCAAGACGCCTTTGACCTTGATTTCATACTCGGTCGGAGGCGGAACGGTCTGCATCCGCTGAGGGACGCCGTTCATGCTGTAGCTCTCGCCGAACCTGGCCCGTTTGAGGGGGAATCCGCCGTTGTTATACAACGCGGCCTCCCAGAGCATGGCCCCGTGGGTCATCATGCTCTTCTTGTTATTCAAGACTTCGTTCGGATGGCACCCCGTCGTTCCGCAACTGAGTTGTGCGACGCGAAGGTCCCCCGGATTTACGAACCTTGTGAACTCTGGAGACTCGTGATTTAAGAGAGTGTAAGAGCGGACCGGATTCGCCGAAGTCCGCCAAAACTCTGGATACCTCGGCAGGATGTGTGCAACGTCTTTGATATTCGTCGCCGCGTTGCCGCCGTGGCAATCGGTGCAACCCAGTTTGACCGTGTCTTTGCCGTGCGGGTCATGCGTTTCCTGGTGGCATGCCATGCAACCGACGCTCTTCGACAACGCCTCGGCCGAATTCTGTCCGGCGACGGCCTCGACCTGTCGCGGAGGCAGCGACAGAGAATCAAACCTCCCCGGAAACCCCACGAATTTCGGCTTGGCTTGCCCGAAGGCCGCCTGATGGGCAAAGCCCATCGAAAGAAGGAGCGATCCAGCAACGAAAACGAGGCGCGGCATAGGTCCGTCGACCTCCATGTCAACAGGCTCGCCCACGGTCGGGCGGGGTCACAACGAATGTTGGTCTTTGAGTACCAATCGCGGGACTAAATCACGTCTCCGGAATTGGGTCAAGACCGTTTGTAAGATTTAGAAATTAAACGTGAGGGCAAAGAAACCGGCGAATGGGGTATCAACGCGGCTACCCAGGTTCGAGTAGACGTCTCGGAAGCCTAGGCCCGGCAGCAGCGTGGTGACGCCGGCGATGCAGATGATGTTGTCGCTTAACAGAGGGCGATATTCAAACCCGCTCGAAATATCGCAGCCGATCCCCCGGTGGATGTGGGCGGCGAAAAGATATTGCTCAAGAACATTCGTTGCGTCGAACCACTCGAAGTTGATGTTGTTAATCATCTTCAACTTCGGCGTCAGGTCCATGTCCTGGCCGATGTTATAGAGTAATAGTCCGGGGTTGACGAAGTTTGATTGGCCCTGAATCTTGCTCGATCGGAGGTCGGGGATAAAACTGTTGTTGTTAATCAGGTTGACACCGAACAAAGGCAGAGTTTGTCGCTGAACATAACTGAAAATGCCGCCCGCGAAGTTTTGATTGTTGAGGATCGAGTCAAAGCCGGAGGCATGCCCGCCGTTAATATTGTGGTCGCCGGAGAACCAGAGGACGGATGTTCGGAACCTCATCCAGTCGCGGTCGTAGGACAATTCCAGGGCCGCCATCTGGGCGCTAATCTGCTCCGGACGGTTCGCCAGCGGGTTTAGGCTGTCATGTCCGAAAACCCAGTAGAAGGCATTGTTTACGTTGACCCGGCCGATATGGCCGTCACCCGCGAAGCCGAGGTAAACCGCGTCGATCGTGTGCGGCTGGAAAATACCCGTGCCGTCGGGGCGGACAAGTTGTCTATTCTTATTGATCTTGAATGTCGGATTGTCGTGGTTGTAATGGATGCTCCCGGTAACGGTGTAGCCCGGGATCAAAAAGTCTTGTCGATAGTAATTTGCAATGATGACATTTTGATTTCGATCATGAAACGAATTTAGGCCGCTATTCGTGTCTTTTTCCCATTGGCGGAAGTAGACGAGATTGAATTGGTCGCGGTTGCCATTCTTGGTCCCGAAGAGCCTCACGGCGCGGTTGACGTCGGAGAAGATGAATCCACGGAAGTCGCTCGTGAAAAACTGGTTGCCGGCCCTGATACTGGCGAAGTCGTAATTCGGGCTGAGGTCGGCAATCTTGTACTCGCCGTAGAGTTCCTGCACCGCGAAGAAAGTCCGACTCCGCTGCGTGCCCGCGAGCACGTTCGGGTTCGTATTTGCAACTTCCGATAACGCGAGGCTGTTGACGTTAAACACCGGGGTCACTTTGATCGCCCAATCCTTGGGCTTGAACCCGGCGTCGCCGTGGAAGATCTCGTAAGACACCGAGCTGAACTGGGTGAAGAAGAACTGATTCGGATGGCCGAAAAACGGGAATTC
>JANXSY010000183.1 GCA_025356435.1 Isosphaeraceae bacterium
AACGCAACTGGCGACGGGACTTGAGGCCGATCGGGAAGGTCAGCGTGGACCCGTCGAAGGCCCGTCGATCGGGTTCACGACGCCAGCCGGGCGCAGCTCGTATTGGCCGCCAGGTCGGCGATCATCTCGCTGAGCGCGGCCTCGACCGCACCTTGCCAGTTGTCTTTAAACTTCTCGCGATAGGCGGCCTTCTGATAGGCGAAGATCAGCCCCCGTGAGTTATTCACGACCGCTCCCAGACCCGACTCGTCGAACGCCGGGGCAACGTCGGACGCCGAGGCCCCCTGGGTGCCGTAGCCTGGGACGAGGAAGGGGACGTCGGGCATCGCAGCCCGCAGCTCAGCCAGTTCCGCCGAATAGGTCGCCCCGACGACCGCACCGACGAGGCTGTATCCTGACTCACCCCGATGCGGCGAGGCCCAGCCGGCGAGGCGGTCGGCGACGTGTCGGTAGAGCGGCTTGCCATCGGCGACGAGGTCTTGAAACTCCCTCGCGGACGCGTTGCTCGTCCGGACGAGCGTGAACAACCCTTTGCCCTCGCGGGCCGCGACCTTCACGAACGGGGTGATGCCGTCGCTCCCGAGATAGGGATTCACCGTGATCGCGTCGGCATCCCAGGACGGCTCGAATCGGCCTCCGACGGGCACCTTTCCAAGGTAGGCGCGGGCGTAGGCCTCGGCCGTCGAGCCGATGTCATTCCGCTTGCCGTCGAAGATGACGACCAGGTCTTTTTCGTGGGCATATCGGATCGAATCCTGAAGCGCCGCCATCCCTTCCGGTCCATAGGTCTCGTAGAAGGCAGCCTGGAATTTCACGACGCCGACCCGACCTGTGACGACATCCAACACCTCGCGACCGAAGACGCGGAGGGCCTCCGACACCCCGGCGCGGTCTCCCGAGAACCGGTCGAGCATCCCCTCGGGCAAGTCTTCGGGTCTGGGGTCGATCCCCACGCAGACGGCATTGCCCGACTTTCGGACGGCCGCAAAGAGTCGATCGGCGAAGTGCAAGGAAAGCTCTCCGAGGTTCGGGGACGCGGACTGCGTCTCTATGCTCTAGCCTAAAGTCTCCCTCGGAGCAAGGAAAACCCAGCGGAGAAAACGGCGTCACTTCTCAACCCGAGATGACCGAGCTTCGAAAGCGAACATAAGACCCATTATCGGACGTTGCATTCTGGCCTGATTTCGCCCGGCAATGGATCAGCTGCGGGCGAAGAACTCGGTGGCTGGGAACCGCTCTAGGAGCGAATCGTTGACGATCTCGCCGAGGCGAGGCGAGAGATCGGCGGTGAGCGCCCGTCGCGCGTCTCTCGGAGGGAGCTTGCGGTAGGTCGCGGGATCGATCGGGTCGCCGACGATGATCTCGATCCGGCTCCGAAATCGGAGTCGGAGATCGCTGTAGACCAGCCGGATCGGGACCACGAGCGGCAAGGTTTTCAGGCTTTCGCGTCGCCCACCGATTGCCAGCCAGGCAACTCCGTGTTTGAGTGGAGTGTGGACGTGGTGCGGAGGGTAGTAGTAAATCGTCGCCTCTGGGAAGACGACCAGCGGCTTGCCCGCCTCGATCAAGATGCGGCAATGGCGCATGGCCCCGTGACCCGGATGGTCGACGTTGATCGGGATGCAGCCCATCCGGCTCATCACCCAGCCCTGGAATCCGTTGAAGTTGTTGCGGCTGGCGAGGTAATAGAGCGGTCGCCCGGTCAGGTGGGTCAACATCAGGCTGTCCCACTTCGACCGGTGCGTGGGCGCGAGGATCATCGGCACGCCGACCGGGAGCTTTTCCTGGTGCCGCACGGAGACGCGAAAATAGCAACGGATCAAGAACCAGTGGATCGGCCGTAAGACCGCGACGAGCCACGGAGACACCCGCGCCGGGCCGCTCATGAGCGCCGGGACCGGATCTGGGCGGCCAATCGACGGGGTAGAGTCATCATTCGAATCCCTTGAGTCTCTTCTGACCTCGCGGCGACGGGGCCTGATCCTAAGGGGACCGGGCCGTCGCCGCAACGTTGCACACGAGAGAGCGACGAGAGAATCCCCGCTCTCCCTCGGCCCGGCTCGACCGCCAGTCCGCACAGACGCTATGATCGGGACAAGTCCGTCTTCAACGGGGGGAGCGAAGGGTCATGGGTTGTGACGTCGTCTTGATCTCGCTCCTCTTGAGCCTGCTGTCCGACAGGGCGACCGTCGAAGTCAAGGTGCCCTTGAATGAGCGCCAGGAGGTCGGCGTGGCCGACCTTGTTGACGGCCTCGCCAGGGCGAGTGGAATCGCGATGGGGCGACCCAAGGTGGTGCTCCGACTACCAATGGCGGGGTTGGGCGGCCCGTTATCGAAATCGCTGCTTGCCGAGACCCTCGGGGCGGACGTCAATCCGAGCGTTGAAGGTCGCAGCCTGGTCCTCAAGGTTCCCTCCAGACGGCTCTCGATCGAAGCCAGGCCAGACTGGACGCAGCGGCTCGGCTCCCTCGTCGAACGCGCCGAGCGCGAGGCCAAACGACGCGACGACTACGGCCTGCATGCCCTGAAATCCTATCGACCCAATGACCCGGGCCGTCCCACGGTCTGCCTGATTCATGGGCTGAACTCGACGTCTTCGGTCTTCTGGCACATGATCCGTCCGATCGAAGACGCGGGGTATGGGATCGTCGTCTACGACTTTCCCTACAACCGCGACCTCGACGAGTCGTCCGTGACATTCCGGCGAGACTGGGCCGAGTTTCGCCGACGAACCGGCGACAAACGTCCGTGGGCGATCGTCTCGCATTCGATGGGGACGCTGCTCGCTCGGTCTTACCTCGAAGATGACGCGGCTTACGCGAACGACGTCGCCTCGCTCATCATGATCGCGCCGGTCAACGGCGGTTCGAACCTCTCGAAGGCCCAGACGCTGCTCCAGGTTCTCCAGGGCTTGAAAGCTGTCAACCGAGGCCCCTCTCGGCGAGGCGATGCCCTGGCACACCTCGGCGACGGACTGGGCGCGGCGGCCGAGGACATGACCCCGGGGAGCGACTTCCTCAAGGGGCTCAACGCCCGGAAGCGACGAGCTGGCGTCCCTCACCATACGCTGGCGGGGGATGGCGGCTTTCTCTCCCGGCTCGCTCGTCGTCAGATCGAGGCCCAGCTCGGGATGTCCGGCCGGCCGGCCTTGCTGGGGGGCATCGCGAGGCTTGCGGCGGGCAATCTCGCCGCACAGCTCGACGAGGTCGGCGACGGGACCGGAGATGGCGCGGTCTCGATCGAATCGACCAGGCTCGACGGCGTCGACGACCACATCGTCCTCCATGTCAACCACCTCGAACTGATCCGCGCCCCCCTGCTCTTCCCCGATCCAGGGCCGGTCGTCTCGATGCCCTACGTCTTCCGCTGGCTCGCCAAAGACCTGCCCATCCCCATGCCTGCGCCCGGATCGATCCCGCCAAAGAACTAACTCGGCGCGGGAGGGGCTTGGGCCAGGCGCTTCGGATCGTTAAAGTGGCTGCGACGACGCAGCCAACGCCGAGACGAGGGGGCGAGCCACGCATGACGGAACGACATCCCAAGGGACTGTATGTCCTGTTCGCGACCGAGATGTGGGAGCGGTTCAGCTTCTACACGATGCTGGCGCTGCTCACCCTCTACCTCAAGAATCCGAGCGAGGGATTCGGTTGGTCATCGGCCGAGGCGACCGGTCTCTATGCCAACTATCTGATGTTCGTCTACGCCAGCCCGATCGTCGGCGGTCTCATCGCCGACCGCAAGCTGGGCTTCCGCAAGACAATCACCATCGGCGGCGTGTTCTTCATCATAGGACATGTGCTGCTCGCTTTCCCGTCGCATGTGGCCCTCTATTCGGCCCTGGTCTGCCTGGTCATCGGCAACGGCTGTTTCAAACCGAATATCTCGTCGATGGTGGGCAACCTCTATCCACCTGGCAGCCCCCTGCGTGACTCCGCCTACAACATCTTCTATATGGGCATCAACATCGGTGCGGCGTTCGCGCCCCTGGTGGCCGAAGGTGTCAGGCAGCGTTACGGCTTCCATCCCGCATTCGCCGTCGCGGGGGCCGGCATGGCGATCGGGATGACGATCTTCTGGACCTTCCAGAAATGGCTCGTCGCCGCCGATAAAGGCCCTGTACAGACCAAGATCGACGTCATGAGCGACCGCGATCTCGACACGCGGTCAGACATCGAAAAGATCCCCGAGCAGAACCGGATCATCGCCCTGCTTGTGATCTTCGCGATTGTGATTGTCTTCTGGATGGCTTTCCACCAGAACGGCAGCACCCTGACCTATTGGGCGGATAAGAACACCGACTGGAATTCGTCGAAGGTCTTGCCCGCGATCATCAGCTTCGTGACCTTGGGATTCGTCTCCGGTAAGGACGTCTCAGGGGTGATCTCAAACGCGATCAACCCGTTCTGGATCGTCGTTCTCTCCTATCCCCTCTCGCGGCTCTGGCCCTGGCTCAACCGTCGAGGGCTCGAACCGGCGACGACGACAAAGATGGCGATCGGCATCCTCCTCTCTTCTGGGGCCTTCCTCCTGCTCTATTTCGCGGGCAAGGCGGGCGGGGACGTCGGCAAGGTCTCACCTTGGTGGATCGTCATCTTCTATCTCCTCCTCTCGCTCGGAGAGCTGTTGCTTAGCCCGATGGGCCTCTCGCTCGTCTCGAAAGTCGCCCCCGCGCGGCTCAAAGGGGTGATGATGGGTGGGTGGTTTGTCGCCACGGCGATCGGCAACAAGCTGACGATGATCGGCCAATACTGGGACGTCTGGCCCCACTCGCAGTTCTTCCTCCTGCTCTCGTCGATCCTCTTCGTCATGTCGATGCTGCTCTTCATCTTGCTCAAGCCGCTGAAACGGGCGATGCCGGGCGTCTAGACTCCTCTCGAATCGACCTCCGAACGAGGGATACCACTTTATGCGTCTGCTACCTGGAATCCTCCTCTCCCTGGCGATCGCCATGCCCCTCCATGCCGCCGGTCGACCGATCACGATCGACGACCTGCTCGCCGTCAAGACGGTGAACGACCCCCAGGTCTCTCCTGACGGCAAGCACGTTGTCTACGTTGTGAGCGAGATCGACCACGCGACTGAGAAGTCGAACAGCGACCTCTGGGTCGTGCCCACGAGCGGCGGCGAGCCGAGACGGCTGACCACCTCGACCGCGGCCGACAACTCCCCCAGGTGGAGCCCCGACGGCAAGTCAATCGCCTTCATCTCGACCCGTGGCGGCTCGTCGCAGGTCTGGATTCTCCCGATCGAGGCCGGTGGCGAAGCCCGTCAACTGACGAAGCTCCCGATCGACGCCAGCGGGCCGATCTGGTCGCCCAAGGGGGACAAGATCGCGTTTGTCTCCGAGGTCTATCCGGGCAAGACGCCCGAGGAGACTGCGGCCAAGGACAAGGAGAAAGAGGCGAGCAAGAGCAAGGTCCGCGTCTTCGACAGCCTGATGATCCGCCACTGGTCGAGCTGGGACGAAGGCAAACGCAGCCACCTGTTCGTCGCCGACGCCGCGACCGGGACCGCCACCGACCTGATCCCGAAGTGGACGGCCAACGTCCCGCCCGGCCCATTCGGCGGGTCGAGCGACTATTCGTTCGCTCCCGACGGCAAGGAACTCGCCTTTACGTCCGAACCGCTCGAAAAGATGGCGTGGTCGACGAATACCGACGTCTGGGCCGTGCCCGTTGCCGGCGGCGAGCCCAAGAATCTCACAGCCGAGAATCGCGGGGCCGACGGATCGCCCAGCTATTCGCCCGACGGCAAGTATCTTGCTTACCTGAGTCAAGAGACCGAGCAGTATGAGGCAGACCTGCACGTCCTCACGATCCTGAACCGGGCGACTGGCACCCGGATCGAGCTGAACCGGACGCTCGACCGGCCGGTGATGGGCTACCAGTGGGGCGGCTCGCGGAAGGTTGACGGGGGGACGGTCCGCGACCTCTTTGCCACGATCGACAGCCGAGGGGGCGAGCCGATCTACCGGTTCTCCACGCTCGAAGCCCCGGACGGTTTGCTCTACACGAGCGAGCCGAAGCCGGTCGTTGAGGGGGGCGTGAACGCGGCCGTCGACGTCTCGCCCGACGGCAAGACGATCGTCTTTGCAAAGCACTCCGTCCAGGCCCCGGCCGAGGTCTATCGGGCGGCGAGCGACGGCACGGGTCTGCAAGCTCTGACCCATCACAACGCCCCGCTCACCGCGCAGCTTGATCTGCCCAAGGCCGAGGGCTTCTCGTTCAAGGGGGCCGACAACGACGAGGTCTCGGGCTGGCTCATCAAGCCCCCCGGCTTCGACCCCAAGAAGACCTATCCCGTCCTGTTCCTGATCCACGGCGGCCCGCAAGGGGCCTGGCACGACGAGTGGCACGGCCGATGGAACTACGCCATGTTCGCCTCGCCGGGGTATGTCCTCGTCGCGGTCAACCCCCGAGGATCGACCGGCTACGGCCAGAAGTTCACCCTCCAGATCAGCAAAGACTGGACGGGCAGGGTCTATAAAGACCTGATGCTCGGGCTCGACCACGCCCTTAAGACGTATCCGTATCTCGATTCGTCGAAGGTCGCAGCGGCGGGGGGATCTTACGGCGGGTTCATGGTCAACTGGATCGCCGGCCATACCGACCGCTTCAAGGCCCTCATCAGCCACGCGGGCGTCTTTGACCTCACGAGCAAGTACGGCACGACCGAGGAACTCTGGTTCCCTGAGTTCGAGTTCGGCGGCACGCCCTGGGATAAGCCCGAGATCTATCGAGATCAGTCACCCAGCGGCTTTGTCAAAGCCTTCAAGACGCCGACCCTGGTGATCCACGGTGCCCTGGACTTCCGCGTCCCCGACGCCCAGGGGATCGGCATGTTCACGGCCCTCCAGCGCCAGGGTGTCGCCAGCCGGCTCGTCTGGTTCCCTGACGAAGGCCACTGGATCGCCAAGCCCGCCAATCGAATTGTCTGGTGGCGGGAGATGCAAGACTGGCTCGCGAAGTATCTGAAGTGATCCGTTGATGTGTCCGTCGCCTATCGTCCTGCCTCTGGGGGTCCGTTTTCGCATGATGACTCCGATCGTCGACGTCGCCCGGGGGCTGGGGATCGCCCCGGAGTTGCTCGAACCGTATGGACGCGACAAGGCCAAGGTCCGCCTTGAGGCGCTTGACCGTCCCGACAGGGCATCTGGCAAGCTGATCCTCGTCTCCGCCATCACGCCGACCCCTGCCGGTGAGGGGAAGACGACGACCTCGATCGGCCTTGCGCAGGGGCTCCGCCTCATCGGCGAACGTGCAGTCCTGGCCCTCCGCCAGCCTTCAATGGGTCCGGTCTTCGGCCGCAAGGGGGGCGCGACTGGCGGCGGGGCGAGCCGGCTCGAACCCTCCGACCAGATCAACCTCCAGTTCACGGGCGACTTCCACGCGATCACCGCCGCCCACAACCTGCTTGCGGCGGCGATCGACAACCGGCTTCACTTCGAGGACACTCCGCTTAGCCCCCGCTCGATCCTCTGGAAGCGCGCGCTCGACATGAACGACCGCGCCCTGAGGCGGATCGTGATCGGGCTGGGAGGCCGGTCGCAGGGCGTGCCGCGCGAGTCCGGGTTTGACATCACGGCGGCGAGCGAGGTCATGGCGATCCTCTGCCTGTCCACATCTCTCAAAGACCTCCGAGGCCGGCTCGACCGCATTCTCGTGGGCTATGCCGACGACGGCCGGCCCGTGCTGGCCTCCGAGATCGGCGTCACCGGCTCGATGGCGGCGATCCTGCGAGAGGCGATCATGCCGAACCTCGTGCAGTCCCGCGAGGGGACGCCCGCGTTCGTCCACGGCGGGCCGTTCGCCAATATCGCCCACGGCTGTAACTCGGTCCTCGCCACCCGCATGGCGCTCGCCACCGGGGATTATGCCGTGACCGAGGCTGGGTTCGCCTTCGACCTTGGCGCGGAGAAGTTCTTCGACATCAAGTGCCGATCCGCCGGCCTGAACCCCGCCGCTATCGTGATCGTCGCGACCATCCGCGCCCTCAAGATGCACGGCGGGACCGGCCTCGACGCCCTCACCCAGCCCGACCCCTCGGCCGTCGAGCGCGGGCTGGTCAACCTGGCCGCCCACCTCGACGCCGCATCTCATTTCAACAAGCCTATACTCGTCGCTCTCAACCAGTTCACTGCTGACTCGCCCGACGAGATCGCGGCCGTCCACGCCTTCTGCGAGGGGCGGAACGTCCCCTGCTCGACCGCGAACGTCTTCGGCGAGGGAGGCTCCGGCGCGACCGATCTGGCCCGCAAGGTCGTCGACGCGACCTCTGGCCCCGAGACGCCGTTCCAGTCGCTCTACCCGCTTGACTGGCCGATCGAGGCGAAGATCGAGCGGATCGCCAAGGCAATGTATGGGGCCGACGGCGTCGCCTACCTCCCCGCCGCCGAGGCCAAGATCCGCAAGCTGACGAAGCTCGGCTACGACACCCTGCCCATCTGCATGGCCAAGACCCAGGACTCGCTCTCAGACAACCCCAAGCTGCGTGGTCGGCCTCGGGGGTTCACCCTCACGGTCCGCGACCTCGAAATCGCGGCGGGAGCGGGCTTCGTCGTCGCCCTCACCGGCGAGATCGTTCGTATGCCCGGCCTTCCCCTGCGACCGGCGGCCGAGCGGATTGACCTCGATGAGAACGGCGACATTCGAGGGCTGACTTGAAGAGACTCGTCTGCAGATATCTGCGGACGATTGCCTTCCCCCGCGCGCACCGCGATCCCGGCCTCATCAGGATTCATCCATACTTACCTATTTGATTAGAGTGAGCGGGGGTCGTCAGACCCCGGCTCGCTCGTCACCAGCGGCCAGACCCGACTCTCGCGGTCGCGCTCAGGCTGCGGAATCGGCACGACTGATGTAACCGTGTTGGGTTCGTTCGGCGCGGCGGCAGAGGAAGGCTTCGACTCATCGACGGGCTTGGGTTCGTTCGGCGCCGGGGCCGGTTCGGGGGCCTCGATGATGGGTTCGTTCGGCGCTTCTTCGACGAGATCCTCACCAGTCTTGGTCAGTTTCATGAGTTGATTGATCGTCGCGCGGA
>JANXSY010000218.1 GCA_025356435.1 Isosphaeraceae bacterium
AGCCGGGGTAGTGGAGTGAATACGTCTGGCAATCACCTGGGCGCCCTAGGGTCGAACGGGGCAATCCACAATGGCAACCTCGGCGGCATGAATGGCGGCCACCTGAACGGCGGTCTCGGTTCAACCGGGGCGATCCATAACGGCAACCTCGGTGGGCTGAGCGGGAATCATCTCGGAGGCGCTGGTCTCGGCTCCACCGGAGCGATTCACAATGGCAACCTCGGTGGCGGGAACCCGGGTTACCTCGGCGGATCAGGTGTCACCCGTAACGGCAACCTGGGAGGTCTCAACCCCGGTCACGTCGGCGGTGCGGTCTCCCATCCGGGAAGCGTGAGTGGCATGCCCGCACATGTTGGCGGCTACGGCAGCGCACCGGCACACGGAGGTGGCTATGGTGGAATGCCCACGCACAACGGCGGCTACGGTGGTGCTCCGGCACATGTGGGCGGCTACGGCGGTGGTGCTACGTCGCATGTCGGCGGCTACGGCGGTGCTCCTGCTCACATGGGCGGCTACGGTGGTGCTCCATCGCATGCCGGTGGCGGCGGAGGTGGGCATGTCGGTGGCTTCAGCGGGGGCCATTCAGGCGGCTTCAGCGGCGGCGGCATGAGTCACGCGGGCGGGGGCGGCGGGCACAGCGGTGGTGGTCATCGCTGAGCCTTAGATCGACCTATCGACCTATCGACCTGAAAACAGAACGGCCCGGCGGGGTGATACCCGCCGGGCCGTTCTGTTTCGAAGTCAAGATGCGACGCCTATCAATGGCGGAAATGCCGTCGTCCGGTGAGGACCATTGCAAGTCCTTGCTCGTCGCACGCGGTGATTGTCTCGTCGTCGCGCTTCGAGCCACCGGGCTGGATCAGCGCGGTGACGCCCGCCTTCGCAGCCACGTCCGGGCCGTCGCGGAAGGGGAAGAAGGCGTCTGAGGCGAGCACAGCCCCCTTCGCGCGATCGCCCGCCTTATCGACCGCGATCTTGACCGAGTCGAGCCGGCTCATCTGGCCCGCGCCCACTCCAACAAGCTGAGTCCCCTTCGCCAGCACGATCGCGTTCGACTTGACCGACTGGCAGATCCGCCAGGCGAAGTTGAGGCCGACCAGTTCGTCGGCCGTCGGCTCGCGTCGCGTCGCCACCCGGCCCTTGGCGGGTTCTTCCTCGACCATGTCCCAGTCTTGCACCAGGAGACCGCCCTCAATCCGTCGGAAGTCGAAGCCGACGGGCGAAGTGCCAGGTCCGAGCGGGGCACCTAGGTCGAGCAGCCTGACACTGTTCTTCCAGCTTGGCTTCGTGGTGAGCAAGCCGAAAGCGTCGTCGTCGAAGCCGGGGGCAACGATCGCCTCAATGAACCGTCCGGGCACGCAGAGCCGCTCGGCCGTGGCGCGATCGACCCGTCGATTGAGGCCGACGATCCCGCCGAAGGCACTCACGGGATCGCCCTCGTAGGCGAGTTCGAACGCGTCGGAGATCGACCCAGTTGTCGCGCCGCCGCAAGGGTTGTTGTGTTTGAGGACGACCGCTGCCGGCTCCTCGAACATTCGGACGATCCGCAGGGCGCTGTCGAGATCAAGCAGGTTGTTGTACGACAATTCCTTGCCGTGCCGAATCCGGGCAGTCACGAGGTTCGGGCCCACGGGGCTCGGCTCGGCGTAGAGGGCCGCTCGCTGGTGAGGGTTCTCGCCATAACGAAGCACGTTGCGGCGGATGAAGGTCGGTGCGATCGTCGCAGGGAAGGGGGCCTCGGCATCGCCGACGAGGGTCCGGCCCAGATAGTCGGCGATCATCCGGTCATAACGGGCGGTCTGCTCGAAGACGGCGCGGGCGAGGTCTCGGCGAAAGGCGAGAGTCGTCCCGCCGCCAGTCTGAAGTTGATCGAGGAGCGTAGGGTACTGGTCGGGATCGGTTAGGACGGCGACGAATGGGTGGTTCTTCGCGGCACCTCGGATCAGGCTAGGGCCGCCGATGACAATGTTCTCGACAGCCTCCTCAAACGTTACCCCTGGCTTCGCGATGGTGGACTCGAACGGGTAAAGGTTGACCACAACGAGGTCGATCGGTTCGATCCCCTGGGCTTCGAGTGCGGCGAGGTCGTCGGCGTGGTCGCGGCGAGCGAGTATGCCGCCGTGAAGCTTAGGGTGAAGCGTCTTGACGCGGCCGCCGAGGATCTCGGGCTGACCGGTATAGGCGGAAACTTCGGTCACGTCGAGCCCGGCGTCGACCAGAGCGGTGCGTGTCCCTCCGCTCGCGAGGAGATGCACGCCACGCTCGGACAGGGCTCGGGCCAGTTCGATTAGGCCTCTCTTGTCCGTGACACTCAGCAGGGCGCGTCGGATCGGGACGACGTCTTCCATCGCGGCGATTCCTCGAAGTCGACCAAAAAACGAAAGTCGGGCGGGACAGACCCACCCGACACAATTCGATCATAAGATTATGGACCAAACCTCCCGGCGTCGTCACGGGAGAGGTCGGTACGCTTACTGCGGTTCTTCGGCCGCTTTTGCCTTGGCCTTGGTCGACGCCTTCTTCTTAGGGACGTCGGGAGCCCTCTTCTTCGGCTCGGGAATGGGCTTCTCAGTCGGTTCCGGGGCGGCCGCGTCATCCGTTTTTGGGGCGACAGTTGGCGCGATCGGAGGGGTGTCGGGATAGCCTTCAGGAGGAATATACCCGAACGGTTTCTCCGCGGGGTCGCGCAGGAGGACTGGCTTTACGGCCCCCGCCTCGCGGAGACAGATCAACATCCCGGATTTGCTCGCGATATAGATTCTGTCATTGAGGCGATTCGTCGGCCCGAGTTCAAACGGACGGATATTTACGCCCGCCCGCTCGTGGGTCTCGCGTGGATCGAAAAGAATATGCCCGGTGGTGCGGTCGACGATGAAGAGATCGCCGTCCTGCGATTCGAGGTACACCCGGGTGGGGGTCACGCCCAGGAGCGGACCGCCGAGCGTGGTGATCGTCCAATTCGGGATGCCGCTCACCGCGTTGATCGACGACAGCATCCCCTCGGTATTCACCACGAAGACCGAGTCTCCGCTGACGAGCGGTTCTTGCTCGATCGGGGCCCCGGTCGGGAAATTCCAGCGGGTCTCGGCGGTGAGGAGGTCGACGGCGTAGAGGCTCTTGTCGAGCGACGGGACCAGCAATGTCCGGGTGCCGAACGCGCCGAGCGGGGCCGTGATCGGCCCGCCGCCTGCCCATCGCCAAAGCGGTTGGCTGAGTTCGACGCGGGAGGCGTAGACGCGACCGTCGCGACTCGCGTAGGCGATTATCCGACTCGCGGGGTGGGGACGCGAAGTGATCGCCCCCCGGGTCTGGACGTTCCACAACCCCTTGCCGTCACTCGCCCTGACGGTGTGGAGCATTCCCGAATTCATCCCAACCCAGACGCGTTCCTCGTCGCATGAGGTCGAGCTACTGGGGATCGACTCCAGTTGAACCGTCCACGCCTCGCGACCTGTCTTACGGTCGAGGGCGTAGAGGGTATTGGCATTGGTCACGAAGACCATCTTCGAATTCGCCGAGGCCGGGCGGGCGTCGACGGAATTTCTGCCGAAGTTGGCCGACCAGAGGAGTCGGCCCGACTCCGCTTCGAAGACGTGAAAATTTGCCTTGTTCGTCTGGGCAAATGCAAGGTCGGCGTCGATGCTGACTTCGAGAACCTGCTCTGCGTTGCCGCCGAGAGGAATCACGTTATACCAATGACGCTCCAATCCGAGCCGGGCCAAAGCGGTCCGGGCCGGCATCAAGTCTTTGGAGTAAGGTATCTGGGCGGAGACGACGCTGGCCGTGATGAGCAAACCGACCCAGACGCAGATCAGACGACGGGTCATGGCCCCATCCTTTCAGTTGCCGGCGCGGACAGTGAGACCGGAGAGTCGAGACTCATTCATCCTTGCCGACAGTCTCGTCCGAGTCAAGTTGGGTCGTCCACGAACTTGGGGGAGGTACCCGAGAGTCGGACGATTCGGTGGAATTAGCCGGGGTCGTGTGGGTCGACGAACGTCAATTCTTCCGGTGGGCCGAATTCTTCCGGTTCCTCCTCATCGGGGGTAGCGGGCTCAGTCACGGCCAAGGCGGTCGACCCGGTGAGGCAGGCGGGGCAGGCGTCGTCGATACCCCGATAGGGCAGAGCACATCTCGGACACAGCCCAGCGCTCCGGCGAAGTGTTGGGAGCGAGGCCCGCAGGCTTGCCCCTTCCGTGGTCTGCGCGAACCGTTCGGAGACCTTCCCGACCAATTCCACGACTTCGGTGCTTACCAGGCCAGTCCTTAGCCGCTTCATAATCGGGATGATGAACCACTTTGCGAGTTGGGCATCGAGTTCCCTGAGCGAGTCACTGGGACGGACGTCCCCCAGTCGCTCGCGGATTTCGAGTACCCGGGCTGGGTCGTTGGCCGCCTGCGACGCCGCTAACTCGCCTAGGAGTTCGTCGGCTGCGATCCCCTTCGCCGAGGCGAGCCGTTCAGCAAGACTCGCCGTGTCGGGATTCTCGGAATGCTCGTCGAGTAGAGCTTCGGCGACGTCCCACTGCTTCTCCGAGATCGCCGAGGCGACCCGCGAGAGGTCGGGCTTCGGAATCTCGACCCTTGACATGGTTGCCAATCGTTCAACGGCCTCTGCGATCCGGTCGAGCCGAGCGAGCAGCGGGTCACACGACAGTTGGGCGACGTTTCGCTGATCCCATAAGTAGAGGGAGAGCAATGCCGTCCATCCCACAACGATCATGATCGTCACGACCAGGTCGGTTGCAGGGTGGCCCTTCAGATTGTCGACAGACAGAAACTTGATCGACGTGAGGACGATCGTGACAATTGAAAGGGGCCAGAGACTCAATCGAGGTCGGGGCTGGGGGGCAATCATGGATGCGGGGTCTTCGAGGAGGTCGGTTGGACGGGAAGTCGCGTGACCTCCATCTCGGTGCCCCAAATTCTATCCCGCTTGACTCTCGGGTCAAAGAGTCAGAGCCAACCCGTTGGGGTTGGCCCTGAATGATCTTGAAAAGAGCAGTCAATGAAACGATGAGCCAAGATGCTCAGTTCTCGAACTGTGTTGCGATCCGGTTCGCGACGACAGGTTCTTCGATCACCGAGTCGTCGAAGAGGTACTGCAAGAGGTATCCGTCTTCGCCGGTGTCGGCATAGTGCTCGCGAGCAACTTCGAGGGCAAGGAAGCCCATCGAGCGGTAAAAGAGCTGGCCGCCGAGGTTGCTCTCGCGAACATGGAGGACGATCTTCGTCCGACGGTGGCTGGAGAGCTTGCCGAGCAGCTTGGCGACCATCTGGGTGCCGACGCCCTGACGGCGGAAGTCGGGACGGGTCACGAAGTCGAGGACATGAAGCTTGTTCTTGTGCAGCTCATAGATCATGAAGCCGACGACGTGCTCGCCCATCTCGGCCACCATGCCGATACAGTTGCGCTGGCGGAGCACGCGGAGGAACTCTTCCTCGCCCCAGGGGAACTCGAAGCTCGAATGCTCTATGGCCAAGACCTCGGCCATATCGCGGCGAATCATCCACCGGATATGGACGCGGACCTGAGCTTGGGTGGTCGGGACCGTGCTCATCGAGCCTCCTTCCATGGATCGATCACTACGGACGATGGCCGGACCCCGCTCCGTGGGCGACCGACCTCACTCATTGCCCGCCTTCGGGCGGCGTACAGCGAGAGCAACGGAACCGGAAGAGACGGCAGGGCCGGAAGTGCAGACACGACGACCTCGTTGTCCTTGAGGCCGGTCATGTCCGAAGCGTGGCGGATTCTATCCAAGGCCACCCCACCTGCCAAGGTCGCTTCTTCGGCCACTGCAGGCCCGTCGTAGAACGGGCCGTCGCTGGGCCATCGACGCGGAATGTCAGTGGGAAAATCGGACCCGGTCGAGACCGGCCGCGTTCGATTCCCCTCTGACCTACCCTTTTTTATCGGCCGGCGGCCCGCCCGTTCGTGAGGATCATGACGATTAGAATCGACCGAACGAGTAATGGGGATTGGCGGGGTCGAAGTCGGTATCAGTGTAGCCGATGTCAGTCTTCAGATCGGAATAGGTATACTCTTCAACCAGTTCGGGCTCGCCTCCCTTGTGCTTAGGCCAGTCGTAGGCCTCGAAGCGGATCGGCAAGCCGTGTTCGTGGTCGATGAAAACTTTGACTTTATGGAACAGGTAGGACGGGTTGCGGGTCGGGTGGAGGGTGTCGATCATTGTGCAGGCCCGGTCGCCTACCTTGGCGTGGGGATGGATGTCGACGGTTGTCTCTGAAGCATCAAGTTCGGTGTTCCATCGCTCGATGACCGTTTCAATCAGCGCCCCGATGCCGGCTTCTGTGATGGGGTGGCGGCTCTCTTCCATCGCCATTGAGCCCTTGGGGTCAAGGATCATCGTCCCGGCCAGCACTCTCAAGACGCCAGGTTCGTGTGCGATGATCTTGCCGTCATTCTTGTCCGGGACGAAGATCGCCTCGCGGCCCCGGTACGGCTGGTGAAACTTGAAATAGATGCTATTCGGCTTCGAGCGAGCCTTCATCGTCATGATGTGCGGAGCGATGAGCTGTCCGTCGATCCGCTCGCGTTTGTGGAAGACGCACGAATAGTCGTTGATCGAGCGAAATCGCTCCCGGCAGGCTGCGATCTCACGCCTCGCGCGGGCGATCTGGGCCACCATGCTCGGCTTATCTGCGACGCGCTCGGAGGCCGTGGAGCCCACCGGTTGCGAGTCCGAGGCGAGCGAGGTGAGGATCGTCTTCCCTTTTCGACCTCCCGACGCGGGCAGTCCGACCGGCTCGTCGTCGACGGCCAACGGCTCGGCCGACGCCGCTGTCTCTTCGCCGACCGTGTCGTCTCCCGCACCCCACCGGATGCGATCCCCGGAGAATCTCACGGTGCGCACGACGATTGCCCCAACGGCAATGAGCGAGAGTCCGACCGCGGTCGCATAGACCCACGCCGGAAGCCCTTCACGGGGACGCCCTGTCGATCCGGTCTTCATGAAAACGACCTTATTCGAAAACGACCGCAGTGTGCGCGGTCGGCGAGGGATGAGGAACATCCTAGCGAACCAATCCTGGCGGGCGGGTCGAGAACTTGAGCCGTTCCCGAGTCCGAAATGGGCGTCATCATGCGATTGACGTGACTATCTGCAATTCGCGGGCCGGTCCGGAAAGAGGCGAAATGTCGGAGTCGCAGGGATGGAACGGGCGGAACGACGGCTTGATCGGTGTCGGAACGGAGAGACGCAACGATCGATGAGTAAAAGTTCCCTCTTCACTCTTTCGGAATTACAAAGGCGCTCCTTGAGACGGCCCCTTAAAGATGTCGCTCCGAGATTGGCTTGCAAGGCGGGTCCGCCGCAGGCAAGGATGGGTCGGAAGCAAGGGTGATCTTACTCATCGGGAGATGAAAATGTCTGACCCGTTCTATCGAATTGAGTGCATTGAATCGGCCCCGTTCGCCGAGAATAGCTATATCGTCTGGCGGACGCCCGGGTCGGATGCGATCGTGATTGACCCTGGCTTTGACGTGAAGTCGATTGTCGATTTGATAGAGGCCGAGGGATTGACCGTAGCGGCGATCCTGAACACGCACGGGCATAGCGACCATATCGTTGGCAACGCCGAGATGAAGGCCGCGTTCCCCGACGCCCCGCTCTTGATCGGCCGCAACGACGCCATTTGCCTCACCGATCCCGTCGCGAATCTGAGCGCGGGTTACGGGATCGCGATCGTTAGCCCGCCCGCTGACCGGCTCCTCGACCATAACGAACGGTTCGAGATGGCGGGATTCTCGATCGAGGTCCGCGAGATCCCCGGCCATAGCCCGGGTTCGGTCGTCTTCGTGTTCGACACGTTTGACCCAGTAATGGTGGTCGGCGGCGACGTGCTATTCGCCGGGTCGGTCGGCCGGACCGACTTCCCCGGCGGGAGCGGCCCCCAACTCTTCGGCGGCATCCGCTCGCAGCTCTACACGCTCCCAGATTCGACGGTTATCTGGCCGGGACACGGCCCGGCGACGACCGTCGGCGACGAGAAGCGCACGAACCCATTCGTCCGCGATCGGGCAGTTTAATGACGATTTGGGGCATCGCCGACCTCCATCTCTCGTTCGCGAAACCCGACCGTCGCGAGCGTTATGCCGCGCGCTGGCTCGACCATGCCGCGAAGATCGAGACCGAGTGGCGGACGGTCGTCCGATCCGATGACCTCGTTCTGTTACCCGGCGACTTCTCGATGGCCGTCAATCATCGCGACCTCCAACCCGACTTCGCGTGGCTCGACCGGCTTCCCGGTACGAAAGTCCTCAGCCCCGGCAATCACGACCGATGGTGGAATACCGTCGAGGCCATCCGTCCGATGCTTCGCCACACGATGCTCGCCGTCGAAGGCGATGCAATCCGCACCCACGGCGTCATCGTCTGCGGAGCGAGGGGCGTCCCCGCCCATCTCGATGATGAGACGCCTGCGCAGGGACTCGCATCCGATCGCGAGCTTGCTCTCCTCGATCAGGCGCTTTCCGCCGCCGATGTGATAAGGGACCACGCCGAACCGCTCTACGTCCTCTGGCATTACCCGCCGTTCGACCTGAGACGCCGGCCCGGCCTCTGCGTCGCGCGGTTCGAGGAGGCGAATGTCTCGGACTGCGTCTACGGCCACCTCCACGCCGAGGGACAATGGTCGAGCGCGGTCCAGGGGCGAGTGGGAAGCGTCCGATATCATTGCGTCGCGTCTGACGCAGTCGGCTTCCGGCCGCTCCGACTCTGGCCGCGATCAGTAAGGTAGTTGCAAGGGCGGCGACGGGTCGGTAACGTCCACCAAGGCGAATGACCTGACTCCACTCCCCAGGGACTACCACGATCATGGCGACTCCCCGGACCTTCAAGCAGGAACTCGTCGGGGTCTTCGGCTATCCTGTGGCCGAAAATCCGACGCAGGCAATGGTCGAGCCGGCGTTTGCCGACCTGGGTCTGGACTGGCGTTACCTCACAGTTGAGGTCCACCCCGACAACCTGGCCGACGCCGTCCGTGGTGCTCGTGCGATGGGGTGGCGTGGATTCAATTGCACGATCCCCCATAAGATCAAAGTTATCGAACATCTCGACGAACTTAGCCCCGCCGCGCGGGCGATCGGGGCGGTCAATTGCGTGACCCATCGCGACGGCAAGCTGATCGGCGATAACACCGACGGCAAGGGTTTCGTCGCCTCGGTCGCCGACGTTCGGCCGATCTCGGGACTCTCCGCCATCATCCTCGGGGCCGGCGGGGCAGCGCGGGCAATCGCCGTCGAACTGGCCCTCGCGGGGGCCGTCGACCTGACGATTACCAACCGGACGGCCTCGACGGGCGAGGCCCTCGCCCGCCACGTCTCTGAGACGACCGGCGTTAAGACCCGGTTTACGGCGTGGGATCGAGACGTCGTCGTGCCCGAGACGACCGATCTGCTCGTGAATGCGACCTCAATCGGGCTCTTTCCCGACGTTGACGCCCGGATCGCGGTCGATACCGCATCGTTCCGTCCTGGCCTGATCGTCTGCGACGTGATCCCGAACCCTCCGCGCACCCGATTGGTCCGCGACGCCGAGGCGCGAGGTTGCGTCGTGCTCGACGGCCTTGGGATGCTCGTGAATCAGGGCGTCATCGGCATCCGGCTCTGGTCGGGACTCGAGCCCAGGCCGGTCGTCATGCGTCGGGCGCTGGAGCAGGTCTTCGAGGCCTGATCGGATCGGGCTCAATGAGGCGGCACAGACTTCGGCCGCCCGCATGACATCGCTTCACCCCCGGGCAGGTTTGGGTTAAGATCACCCCGCTGCAAGACCCTTTCGAGTCGGCCCGTCACCTCGGGAGTCGTCGATTCGGTCCTCCTTCGACCGAGGCTGACGTCCCGAAATGGTCCCTCTCGACTTCCATTACGTCCCGACTTGCTCTGCCAATGGCTGCGGCCATGCGGCCGTCTATAAGATCGCCGCTTCCTGGAGCGACGGCACGAGTTGGGAACTCAAGCATTACGGCTTGGCCTGCGACGTGCATCGCCACTCTCAACTTGCTCGAGGGCAGATCCATCGCCAGGATTTGCTCCTGGCCGATGGCGAGGTGGTCGGCCAGGTGGGGCTGTTCGAGTTTCGCCTCAACGCTCGCGATGCCGAACTGAAACGCCTGCCCGAGCACGAGTAATTCGTCCTCGATGGTCCGACTCGTTCTCTCTCTTGTCGGTTGGGATGGACCCCGCCCATGTCGATTGCGTCGAGGTTATTGACCACTTCAGCCCTGGTCATTCTGGTGTCGACCACGCTCGGAGCCGGCCCCGGGCCGTTCGCGCAGTTCGAGCTTCCCGACGCCTGGGAGGCCCGATTCTGGGACGATCCCGATACGAAGGCGCTCCTGAAGCTCGACCCCAAATCGCTCGCCGCCCTTGTGCCCGTCCAGTCGGGGCTGCGGTTCTGCCGTTGCCCAAATTGCGACGCCGACGAGGCCGCCGATCCCCTGATCTGGTCGGCCACGAAGCCGAGTTCGCTCACTTGCAGCCGATGCGGCCAGACCTTTCCGAACGCCAAGTTTCCCGCGAAGAAAGACGGCAAGATCCCCGAGGAGGTCGTCGAGGTTCTCCCGGGGAAGACGCATCATTATCCCTATTATGAGGTTCCGGCCGAGACCCAGCTCTACGCCGATGAACGCCTCTACCTCGACGCCAAACGTGACTACGAAAAGCGTGAAGCCCTCTCGAAGGCGGCTCTCTACGCAGCCGTCCGCTTCCACGAACGGCGAGCCGCGTCCGGTCCCAAAGACGCCGAACTCGCGCGGTTCGCGGCGGTCATCATTCTCCGGTTCGCTCAAGTGTATCCGGCGTATGCCACCCACTTCGATCAGCCGGGACAGCCGAAATTCCTCCAGCGCGGCGACCTCGGTCCCCCGTACCGTCGCGGCTATCGAACCGGCAAATGGGAATGGACCGCGAGCCTCGACGTGCCGCTCAACCTCGTCACGGCCTACGCTCTGATCCGCGATGATCCAACCTGGGCGGAGGTCGGACGGCTGCTCGACGATCCAAACCCCAAGCGCACGGTGGAAAATGGCTTCTTTCGGGCCTCGGCGGCTTTCGTCGGACGCCAACCTGAAGAATATGACGAGATGTCGCTCCAGGCGTATCGAGGACTTTTCGCCGTCGGTCGGCTTCTCAATGACCAAGCTATTCTCGCCGACGCCCATGGCCGGCTCGCTCTTTTCGCCGAGCGCGGGTTTTATCACGACGGTTACTGGCGTCAGGGCAACGCCGCCGCCCATCAACGTGTCGTTCGGCAACTCGATGGCTGGATCGACAGGTTGACAAGGGGTGAGCCTGACAACGCGGCGGCCGTTGGCCTTGGAGGGCGAGCGGCCTTGATGATGGGACTGATCCGAAACGCGGCCGGGGTCACGCTCGAAAATCCGTCATCGCCTGAGATCCTCCAGGCGTCATGGCCGACGGCCGACAGCCCCGCGATCGCCCGGCGCGCAGCGCTCCTTGGGGGGGTCGGGATAGCACGGTTATCGGTCGGCGGCGAGGTGGATGGGCTGGATATCGAGCTTCGGGGAATGGGCAATCTCGGCTCG
Organism: Isosphaeraceae bacterium; assembly: GCA_025356435.1. Lineage (GTDB taxonomy): Bacteria > Planctomycetota > Planctomycetia > Isosphaerales > Isosphaeraceae > CAMFLR01. Next base: position 11,569 of record JANXSY010000218.1, read on the forward strand.
CCACATTTTCAGCGACAGGCGTTGCGGCTCTCGGTCGGTGGGCGGACCGTCCTCGACGACCTCGATGATCAGCCCTCCAGTCGCGACGGGTGGGACCTCGCGACGGCCAGCCATAATACAGTCGTCGTCGACGGCCTCAACCAGCGTGAGACGCCGCTCGACGCCCGAGAGCCAGCCGAAGGTGGCGAGTTCCTCTACTTTGCCGCCGATCCCGATTTTCAGGTCGTCGCGCTCGACGACCCCCGCGCCTATCCCCGGTCGACAACGCGTTATCGTCAGATCGTCGTTGCAGCGTCCGGCAAGACCTCTCGATACGCCGTTAGCGTCTTCCAGGTCCACGGTGGCTTGCAACATGACCAGATCTTTCACGGGCCGGCCGGACCGTCGGCGAAATGGAAGACCTCAACCCCGTTAAACGCCTCCTCAGCCACCCTCCTTCCGCGAAGTATCCCCTATATCCCCGAGACCCATGCCGAAGACGGTCGATGGTTCGTCCAGGCGCTCGGAGAATTCCGTCGCATTTCCGAAGGTAGGTCTATCGAGCCAATGACCGCCCGGCTCGACATGCCCGGCCGACCGGGAGTGCGACTCCACGTCCTGGGCGACCGTCCGCTGACCATCTATTCCGCGCTCACACCCGACCCGACACACTCCTCCCCAGCTGCGACCGCTGCCGAGTCCGGCGAAGGCCGCGCATCCCTGGTCCTAAGGCATCGATCGGCCGACGGCTCGACCTTGAAATCGACCTTCGTCAATGTCTTCGACCCGACCGGCGCGGGGCCATCGCTCAAACGAGTCGGCCGGGTCGCGTCGTCGCCCGATACGGTCGTACTCTTCATTGAGACGGCTGACGGCGTGGAACATCTCATTATTAACCTCCGCCCCGGAACCGACCAAACAGTTCTCCTGGCCGACGGCCGTTCCTTGACGACAGACGGCCTCGTCGTCCGAGTCGGCCCTGGCGGATTACAGCTTGCAGGAGGCACGCACTCGCGATACGAGGGGGCTGACCTCCGACTCGCTCGCACCACCGGGATCGTTCACGGGGTTGGGCGGTTGGTCGGGGAGGGAACCCGGGGCTGGTTTGAGGTTGATGGTTATGTCGATCGGTTGGGAAGCCTCAAAGGACGGACACTGCTGATCCGTCATGGCGACGGGCCGATTCACGGCTGGACGATCCAGGCTGTTGAGGCTCTTGGCCGGGGACGGGCGAAGATTTTCGTTCGTGAAGAACCGGGTTTTCTGATCGATCCCACGTCCAGTGTGGCTCGCTATTATCAGTTCCCCAGGTCCGTCTTGTCAGGCCCTCACCAATTTACAATCTGCGTCATGGGGCGTACTGAAGGTCTCGAACGTTGATTTTTTTTCAGCATTGTCCGCGTCTTGTATTATGCGCCTTGACAACAGCGTTCCGTGCGATATCTTATAGGTGTCGTTCGTGACGCGTTTCTGATACGCCCCTCCGATCGGCCGGAGCATCAGCTCTGTTCATTCGCTCTTTTTATGTATTGACCCCGTCGTCCCGGAATCCTGGGACGACGGGGTCGTTTTCGTTTGATAACGCGGGGTTTCTTGATGGCCTCTCTCTGGACGGAGAACGGTCCCGCTTACGGCCTGAGTTGGGGCGACCTTCGCTGGACGCTTGACGTCGACGCCACGATCCCCGGCCTCCTATGCGATGAGGCGACGATCGGCCCGCTCCTGGCTCTTGACGGACTCTCTTCTCCCGACCGCGACGAGCCTCGATCACTTTCGGGCGGGAGCCTAATCCGTCACGAATGCCGGTTCAATCGGGTCGAGGCCCTCTACCAGCCATCGGGCTGGCATTCCCTCCGGGTCCGCGCGACGTGGACCCCTCGCGACGTCAATATCCTCGACCTGGAACTCCAGCTTCAAGCTGATACCGTTGACGAGATTATGGCCGTGCAGGCCCACGTCACAAGCTCGTGCGGGGTTTTACTGCCGAGCGATCCGTCTCGACCTTCGGTGACGATCCGCGAGGGATCGCCGAATTACCTCGAAATGAGCCACCCGGACGACACCGCCCGGATCGAGGTCATCGGGTCTGGAAAGATTCGCTACGGCCTCCTTGGATATGACCTCGAACGGGGGGTGGTCCTACGTGCCCGCCTTCGCGGGATCTGGCTGGCTAATCGACCCGAAGTGGCCGAAATCTCCAGGCAGTATCAGCTCTTCCTTGATGAGCCGCTCCCGCTGGGCACCTAACCCGTAATTCGGACCGATCAACCCCAGGTCCACTCGTGTTCAGACGGGCCGGCGGGGAGTTTGACGCTCCACGAAAGTCGGCCGGTCGCGCGATTGTGGTTGGGTTTCGGGCCGGGGGTGGTGGCGTTCCACGAGCCGATCTCTGCGAGCCCCGGGCAGGTCAGCTCGACTTCGAGGACGACCGGCACTTCGAGATCCGACCGGACGTTGAGGCGATGGACGCCGCCACCCACGGGCCGGTCGAGCCGATAGGCCACATTGCCGCACGAGAACTTCTGTTCCAGACCGATCGACGGCCACGAGCCGGGCAGGGCGGGCCGGAGGAGGAGCTTCTGGGTGGGCGCCGAATAGCTGAGACCCGCGAAGTCGAGCATTGTCTCGATCAGCATCGCGTGAAGTTCCCAGACGCCCGTTCCTGTCGAGAGGTTGGCGCTGGGAGTTTCCCCGCTGCGGGGTGTTGGGCGGACTGCCAGGCCGAGCGATCCGAGTCGGCTGAGAATTCCGTCAAGCATCGAGACCGCGAGGTTCCAGTGTCGCCCCTCGCCCGTCTCCCAGCCGAGCTGGATCAGGTAGCGGGCCATCCATAGCGAGGCGAGGCTCGACAGGTCGAGGGTGTGATTCTCGCTCGGTGCCGAGTTGAAAGTCGGCCGCTTGGGATCGGATGACCAGGTTGTGAGCAGATTCGAGTCGCCAGAGAAGAGATTATGGCGGAAGATCCCTTCAGCGCATCGTCTCATCCGGGGGTCGCTCGCTTTGAGCAGACCGAAAGGTAGGACCGCGCCGAGGAGGCTGATGTCGAACGACGCCGATTGCTCGATCAGCAATTCGGAGCGATCGGTCCAGTGGCCCCGGATGGTCGAGAGCCGTCGGGCGTCGAAAAAGCGTCCGGTGTCGGGGTCAATCATCCCCGGCCCACGCCGATCGACAGGCTCGCGGAGGATGCCGTCGTTCCAGATCCGGTCGGCCAGGGCCAACCAGGGGACGGCCTGCTCGTCGCGATTGAGCGCCTTCGCAAGTCGTGCTGCCGACCGAAGACCGGCGACGACGCTGGCGTTTGAATAGAAGAAGGCACCGAAGCGGTTGTCCCAGATCCCTGCGGAGCTGACGAGCGAGAGGTCATCGAGTAGGCGTAATCCGGGATGTCCCGAGGCCCCCGAGCAGACCGAGGCCGCCCGCTCGACCATCGCCCAGTTTGCGGCGACGAAGTCGAGGTCGCCGGTGCGGTCGTAATACTGTTCGAGCCGCCAAGGAATCATCGCGGTCTGGTCGACGGCGGGGGTCTCCCACTCGGGATGGCCGTCGATCGTGTATTTCTGGAACCAGTAGAAGTAAGGACCTTTCTGCCCTCGCGTCGTGGCGAGCCAGTGGAAGACATCCCGGCTGATCGCCGCATGATTGATGCGTTCAAAGGCCCCGCCCGCCCAGAGGGCATTCCTGGGCCAGCAATAGGCGCTTAGCCCGCGATCGTAGCCCGCCGCGATCGCGCCAAAGTGGGCGTCGGCATGGAGGGCGGCGGCGAGTGAGGAGCGTCTCAGGCTCACGGCATAGGTCGGCTTCGGGAAGTGGATGTTGGGGATCGGCTCGATGTAAGCGTCCCACTCCTGTGCGGTGATTTGTTCAACCTGGTCGAGGTCGACGGAGCGGAACCACTGGAGCGCGGGCTTGAGCCAATGCTCGAAGGTGCCGGTGTCGCCCCGCCAGCCCGTGAAAGCCCCGCTCACGAGCAGGTCGACCGTGACCGACTTGCCGGCCGGGAGCAGGAGGGGCCGGTGAAGGATCGCCTCGTTCACGCCGGTCGGCTCGCATTCGACCGGCCCTCGGTTGTCGAGCGCGATGGCAAACTCGACAGTCGAGTCGCGGGCGAGCTTGCGATTCGTGTGACCGTGGCCGCGATTGGTCGCGAGCAGCGACTTGACCTCATCATTCCAGCTTAGACCCGGCTCGCCAACTCCCCCATTCACCTCACTCTGAATGAAGACGCCAAACAGCGCCTCGAGATCCTCGGGGCCGTCGTTGATGATCCGAAATCGCTTGAGATACTGGCCAGGTGAGTCGGTCCCGCCAGCTGTCAGCGGCAGGCATGCCCCCATCCCGACGAGGTCGGTGATGAGCACCCGGATTGGCCCGCGACGCCAGGTCAACTCGGTGACGAGGAGGTTCGTCGCCCCTTGATAATGCTGGAAGACCTGCCATCCCAGCCGTTCCGTGAACCAATCAAGCCGACGCCGGATCGCCAGGCCGCCCACGATTGCGCGGAACTGAGACCGGCTCTGCGGCAGGTCTCCTTCGGCGGGGCGGATGTCCGAGTGCAGCCCGACCGTCGGGAAGTAGATGTCCTGGGTCGACCCCCGGCCGTCGATCCGGACCGTCATCCTTCGGTTGCCGATGATGCCCTCGGGGCCGAGTGCAATGAGGTCAGCCGACTCGGTTCGATCGGGCAAATTCGGGCGAACGATTGTGTCCTGGAACGGACTATAGACCGGCTCGTTCCCCTGGGTCCGCGCGACCGACCGATAGTGGAGCCGTGCGCCGACAGCCTGGGGCGGGATCGGGACGTGCCAGTGACTGTTGACGCCCTTGTTCTCGGTCCAGTAGGCAGGCAAGGGACCGAATGGCACGTCGTTGGCCGAGAGTTCGAGCCAGACTTCCTGCCCTTCTTCGATTGGGTGGGTGCCGAGCACGACGGCGGACCATGCCCCAGCTCGCACGGGGCCGCCATTCCGGCCCTTTGCCGCCGCTTCAATCCAGGTCGACTGCATTGATCGCCTCGCCAGATGACCCATGACCCTGGCGACGATAGACTGTCATCCAGAGTCGCCCGATTGTCGGGGTTCGACCCGCCCGCGCCAAGTAGGGACGGAAGTTCCGCCAGGTCTTCCGAGGGGCCATGTATCCCAGCTTCAATGCCCGAGCCGTCGGGCTGACTCTGACAGCCTTTGAAACCATCGAAATCGCCGCCGAAGCAGGGTTTGTAGGCGTCGATCTCCTGGTTCGAGACATGCACCAGGCGGGCGTACGGTTCGATGACGTTCGCCGGCAGATGGAGAACCTAGGTCTAGTCGGCGGCGCGTTTCCGCTCCCCGTGAACTGGCGAGGCGACGAACCCACCCTCTCCCGCGATCTTGACGAACTCGACCGCCTTGCCGACCTCGCCGCGAGTCTTGGTCTCACTCGCACCGGCACCTGGGTCATGCCGGAAGTACCGCTGACGCTCGCGGGAACTGACGACTTCCGCCGGACCCTCGCGTTTCATCTCGATCGTCTCGGCACAATTGCCGCTGTCCTCGGGTCACGGGGCATCCAACTCGGGCTCGAAGTCATCGGCGTCGAACGATCACGGTCGGGAGCCACGCCTCGATTCATGACGCGGATCAGTGACCTCCGCCCACTCCTCGATCCACTCCAACTCGCGCACCCAAACGTGGGCGTTTTGCTCGATACGTTCCATCTTTATGCCGCCGACGAAGCCCTCGCTGACGCTTTGGAAGTCGGGGGCGAGTCAATCGTCTGGGTCCACATCGCCGACCTTCCGTCCGGGGCGTCGGCCGACCGGACTCAGATCGAAGACGCCTTTCGAGGGCTTCCCGGTGACCACGGGGCGGTCGAGAGTCAGAGCACGCTCCAGACACTACGAGAGCGAGGCTATCAAGGCCCAGTGACAGCCGAGCCACTTGGCCGATGTTCGTCGATCGCCGGACTTAATGCCCGAAAGACCGCCCTTGCCGTGGCTCGATCGTTGCGTTCGATCTGGCCACGGTGATCATGAGTCATTAGTGGTGGCAGAGTTCCGGGACATCCGCCGGTTTCGCACGTCCCGGAGCGATCTCTTCGCGATAGACCTGGACGTCAAGCGGTGCGTCGATCCCCAGACGGATCTGGTTGCGGTCGATCTTGACGACCGTTAGGACGATGTTGTCACCGATCAGGATCTTTTCACCGACTTTGCGGCTCAAAACAAGCATCGAGCACCCCACCCTCATCGAAGTCGAACGTGTGTGATTTTTTCCCGTGATCGAGACGTTTAACTCTGGAAACAAGCAAAGCACGTCGTGTGCCAGTAGACGGTAATCCCTTGAAGAGGGACGCAAGTTGTCTTGAGCATTTCTTTTGTGACATATTCAAGCTGACTTCCCTGCCAAACTCGTCAAACGAAAAGGGAAGGTCAGCGACCCTTATTGGGGATCTCTTGTAA
>JANXSY010000257.1 GCA_025356435.1 Isosphaeraceae bacterium
CCCGCCCTTTCGACCGTATTGTGCGCCAACCTACGCAGACGCCCCCTCAATACCAACCCCGCTTCCTCACCCATCGATACATCACCCACGGCGTGACGGCCATCAACGATATCGTACCCCAAAAAAGGGCCTGCTTGGGCATGGGTGAGACGAACGTCATCGTTTCGCCGAAAAAATTCATCCCGAAGAAGCCGCCGAGGAATGACAGCGGCAGGAACATCACAGTCACGACTGTCAGCGCCTTCATGATGTCGTTCGTGCGGTTGGCCGAGACGGACAGGTAGGTGTCGAGTGCCCCGGCGATCAGGTCGCGCAGGCTCTCGCTCACGTCGTGCAGGCGGACGAGGTGGTCATAGACGTCACGGAAGTAGACGCGGTGCGGCTCGTCGACGAGTTTGTAGGGGTCTCGGGCCAAGCGGTTGAGGACTTCCCGCATCGGGCCGATGATCCGATGCACCCGCGCGGCGGATCGCTTGATCCGGAAGATCGCGTGCAAGGTCTGCGGGGTCGGGTCGTTGAACACCTCGTCCTGCGCGGCGTCGATCGCCTCGTCGAGATGCTCGATCGCAGGGAGGTATTGGCAGACGGCCATATCGAGCAGGTGATAGAGCAAGTGGTCAGGCCCCTGGCGGAGCCGATGCTCAGGGTCGAGCTCGATGTTCTGACGGTGGCGGTCGAGCACCGCGAGCGGTTCGTTGTGATAGGTGACGAGATAGTTCGAGCCGAGAAAGATGTCGAGCTCATGGAGCCGGAGAGCGTCGGTGACGGGGTCGAAGTCGATCGAACTGAAGACCAGATACAGATACGAGCCCCAGTCGTCGATCTTGGGGATGTGGGTGTCGTGGAGCGCGTCCTCGATCGCCAGCGGGTGGAAGTGAAACACGTCGCGGAGCAGCGCCTCAACGCCTCGGTTATCGGCGGCCCCAGGGTCGTCGATGTCGATCCAGACCGTGCCGAGGTGGTCGTGGAGCGCGTCGGCCACGCGGTCGGGGGGCCAGTCGAAATGGATCTCGCCTGACCCAGCGCGATAGATCACACGGAGCTTAGCCCCGTGGTCGGTCGTCGGCGACAATTGGACCGCAGCTTCCATCGACATTGGATCACCCGCCTGGACCGGCCATCGGCCGTTTCATCGCCTCAATAATCCCCTGGTACGCCTGCGCCTCTTCGGCCAGATCAAGGTCGACACGAGTTACCGACCCGCCGGGAATCGTCCTACGAATCGGGGTCCGCATGCCGTTGAACAGCCCGAGCGAGACCGGCCCGAAGCTCGTCATGACGGCCCGAGGCGGGACGTTCGCCACCCCGACCGCGAGCTTGCCCACTGCGACCCGATCGACCCTGAACGACCCGTCGCGGCCGATCCGTGCCGAGCGCATGTTGCCGACGGTCCCCTCGATCGGGATGAACTCGATCCAGCCTGAAGTGACCGGCCGGCCCGCCACCGTGACCGATCCCTGCACCCGAGTCGTCGGCATCACCTCTGGGCCGAGTTCCTCTGAGCATCCCGCGAGCAGCGAGATGGTGCCGAGGAGCCCGAAGCCGACGAACCGAAAACGTGCGCCACGCATCGGGATGACCTCACAACGGGTCGAGGTCCGTTCGCCATGCGCCGCAGGCTTGAAGGGCCGTCTCGACCGCCTCCTGATCCTCGATTGTCGCCGATGGCGGCAGAGGTAGCGCGATCATTCGCCCGCCGCGCCGTCCGCGTCCCCGGTGCGGCCCGACTCGTCCGCTCGCGTAGAGGACACAGCCGCCAGCCTGCCGATCTCCCGAGAGTCGGCCGACCTCTCCGGCGACGATCAAGACTCCCCCGGACTGCAACAGACCGGCCCGATGCCCGGCCCCGCCCAGAACGAGGATTATTCCCCCTCGCTGCGCGTAGCCCAGGCTATCGCCCGCCGTGCCTCGAACGACGATCCGACCGGCGATGAGACCCGACCCAGCCCCGTCGGCAACGTCCTTGCGGGCGAGGATCGTCAGGCCGGGTGCGTCCATTCCGGCGGCCAGCTCTGGGCCAGCGATCCCGTCAACCTCGACGATAGCCGTCCACCCGCCCCGCAGCCGAGAGGCGAGTAGCCGTTGGCCTTCGACGCCGGCAAGCACAATGCGTGTCGCCCCGGCGTCGAGTCGCTGCGCGATCTCGGCATTGATCCGCTCGAAGTCGCGGATCTCAGGGACCGACAGAGTCACGTCGGGCGGCGATGCCGCGCCGTCATTTCGGGGCGGCGGGGCCACCGGCCACCTGTGCTGCGGGAACGAGAGGGACTTTCGGCCCGCCCGGAAACAGAGGGGCCTCGGCCGGACGATTCTTGTCGAGGAACGAGTTCAACGAGGCGACCACCGAGCCGACTTCACCTCGGGCGGTCTTCATTTGGGTGCCGCCCGCCTTCAGCAGCTCGACCGACGCCCGGCTCAGGCTCTTTACCTGCTCGTCGAGCCCCCGGATGAACGGCTGGGCCGAGGCGATCGAGGGGTGCCGCGAGTTGACCAGGCCAGAGTACTGGACGTCCGACTCGCCCGCGAGCGAGGGAGAGACCTGATAGATCAACAGGCCGGTCAGATAGCGGGCGTAGTCACCCTGCTGCGTGAACGTCTTCTCGTGCTGGTCGTACTCGGCACCGATCTTGTCACCGATCTCGGCGGCGAGTCGGCCGATCAGATACGTCTCGGAGGGGAAGTTGAAGCTCGACTGCGACGTTGACACCGGGATCATGCCAATCGCCCACGCCGCCCAGGCGCGGACGTCAACTTTTGCCGACGGGTCGCCCAGAAGTCGAACGGCGACGGCGATCACGTCGGGCTTGCCCTGTTGGCCGGTCGACGAGGCGAGCCGGAGGTTGCCGAGCGCCTCAAGGGTGCGCACCTTGACCGGCCAGGGGGCGTCGGGCTCCTTGTCGAGGAAGCCCACCAGTGCCGACGCGGCGGCCGTCGCCTTGACAATGTCGAGCGTCACTCGGCCGTCGTTCGTGGCGTAGGAAAGCCCGCGAGCCGACCAGAGCTTGACCCAGACGACCTGATTCGGGTCGGCAATCTGCTTCGTGAAGAGGTCAACCGTGCCGGGGGTCGCCGCCTTCGCCAGGATGATGCTCGCCTCAACCCTCGCGAACAGGTGGTTGGACAGCAGCGGCGTGAGTTTGGCGAACAGCAGCGGCGTGTAGATCGTCAGGAACGGCTCGTTCTTCTTGTCCTTGGCCGTGACCAGGAGGTCGAACAAGACACCCGAAGCTCGCTCGATCGCCCGGACCGTCGTCTGGCTCGGCTTGGGGGGCGGGTCGATCACGTATTTGATGTTCGTGCGACTCGTCATCTCCGCGATCTGGATATCGATCGCGTGGGCAATCTGGTTGCGGTCAGGCGCGACCAGCCCGCTCGCCATGCCCTTGAGGGCCGACATATCGGCGGTCGATAGCACGCGGGGCTGAGGATAAGCGATCTCTGGCCACGTATTGGCGGCGGCCTTCTCTGACCTCAAGTCTTTGAATAGCTCGAGCGTTTCCTGCCCCTTCAACGTCGGCACATCGACGGCTGCGTCGGGCTTCTCATCGGCTACGGGCTTCGCGGCAGCTACGGGCTTCGCGGCGGGAATCGCTGCCTTCGTCGCAGGCTTGGCGGGCTCACTCTGGCCCTGAGCAGAGAGCGGAGACACCGCCACCAGCGCGACCAAGCCCCACACCCACGAGAACCCCCGCGATATCCTCGGGGCGAGCGCCTGGACCATGTTCGCCAACCTTCTTATTAAATGTCCGACGGCCCGCCGCAACGGGTCGCGCACGCGATGGTTCAGAGCGCCGATTGGTCTGGATCGTGACTCGATCCACATCCGAAACGATCCACCTTGAAATTACCCTACGCCCGACCCCCTGTCAAGCAAACCGGATGTCCCCTAGATTCACCAGTTTGCCCAGACCAGAACGGACCTTGAGCCCGCCCGGACCGAAATTTTGGACGCGGTCGGGCGGATCAAAGTTCCATTCAGTGGCCGACTTCGCGTTCCGGCCTACTCCTTCAACGGCAGGATCTCGACTTTGCGGAACTCAACGGGGTGGCTCTCGGCCTGGAGCGAGATCGTGCCACCGCTGAGCATGCGGTTCCCCTTCTTCATGAGCTTCGCGGCGTCTTTGTCGCTGTCGTCGAGCTGGGGCTTCTCGTATTCGATGACGAGCTCACCGTTGACGAACTGCTTGACGACGCCCTCGCCGTGAGCTTCGACATCGATCGACACCCACTGGTCGCCGTGAAAGGTCTTTGACGACGACTCGGTGCAGTGCTGCGTGATGAGCTTGCCGCCCATGACCATATGCGTCCCTGGCGTGCAGACGTTGCCGGTCGACCGCGTCTTCTTGCCGTCGCCACCGAGGAATTGCACCTCGATCGACACCGGGAATTCCTGGTCCTTCCGCATGCTCTCGGGAGACTGCCCGTAGATCATCACCCCGCTGTTGCGGAACGCCCAACCCGGCCCACCCTTGCACTGGTCGCCAACGAACCGATATTCGATGTGCAACTTGTAGTGCGAGAACGGATTCTTATAGAACAGGTGCCCAAACTTCCCATCGAACTTGGGATACTTGTCATAGGCAACCTTGAGCACGCCGTCTTCGACGCGGAACGTATCGGCATAATTATCGCCCGACGGATATCCCGTGATCTTTGGCGTCCAGCCTTCGAGGTCTTTGCCGTTGAAGAGGCTGATCCAGCCCTCCTTGGCCTTGGCTTCGTCAGCGGCGGGCGCGGCTGAGATCATCGAGAATGCGACGGCCATCGACGCGAACAGGAAGGCGGACCTTCGGCGAGTCGTCACTGAGATTCTCCGATGTGTCGTCAGCGGGTGCATTCGCGACCTTCCTCGCAATGGAGGGAGGGAACCAGAAGTCCTCCGGGGACCAAGGCATGATATCCTCCCGGAGGACGCCCCGCGAGACGGTGCCGGTCGCTTCGAGACGACTTGCACCGCTTGGTTCCCTCGGCCCCCCGCGCCTGTTACAACTCGATGGTGTCGGCGCGTCTTGTACGACGGCATCGCGGTCGCTGCCTCTGTGTCGAAATTGTTCGTCGATCTGAGAGACTCTTCAATGCCAAGGGCCATCGTGTTCACCGTCGTGTTGACCCTGATCGCCGGGCGCGCCGTTGCCCAGGACGCGAAGCCGGCCGACCCCGTCCCGATGCAGTTGACCGCGCAGCAAGACCACAAGCTGATGATGGAGGCCCTCAAAATCACGGCCCTCCGTCCAGGCGCGAACGGGATGAATGCCAACGCGCCCAACGCCGCCAATTACGAGGAATCGAAGGCCAACCCGTTCCCCAACCTGCCCGACCCCCTGACGCTCAAGAACGGCGAGAAGGTCACGACCCCCGCGCAGTGGTGGAAAGAGAGGCGACCGGAGATCGTTGAAGACTTCAACCGCGAGGTCTACGGCCGCGTCCCCATCGACGTGCCCAAGGTGACGTGGGAAGTGACCGCGACGATCGAGGAAAAGGTCGGCGACGTCGCGGTCGTTACCAGGAGGTTGGTGGGCCATGTCGACAACGCGAAGTGCCCTCAGATCAAGGTTGAGATCCAGCTCGCGCTGACGACCCCTGCCGGAGCCAAGGGGCCGGTCCCGGTGATCATGGAATTCGGCTTCGGACCCAGGCCGGTCGGTCCTGCGGGCAAGGCGGCCACGCCGAAGGGTGACGCATCAAAGGCGAAGGCCGGCCCTCCAGGCGGGTCCGGGGGTGGCGGACCATCGTGGCAGCGGCAGGTTTTGGACAAGGGCTGGGGCTACGCGATCCTCGTCCCGAGCAGTATCCAGGCCGATAACGGCGGAGGGCTGACCAAAGGGATCATCGGCCTCTGCAATAAGGGACAAGCCCGCAAGCCCGACGACTGGGGTGCCCTCCGCGCCTGGGCCTGGGGGGCCAGCCGCGCCCTCGATTACTTCGAGACCGACGGGGCCGTCGACGCCAAGCAAGTGTGCATCGAGGGCCTCTCACGCTACGGCAAGGCCGCGCTCGTGGCGATGGCCTACGATCCACGCTTCGCCGTCGGCTTCATCGGCTCTTCAGGCGAGGGCGGGGCAAAGCTCCACCGTCGCAACTTCGGCGAGCTGGTCGAAAACCTCACCAGTTCGGGTGAATATCACTGGATGGCCGGTAACTTTCTCCGATACGGCGGCCCACTCACGCCCGGCGACCTGCCCGTCGACGCCCACGAACTGATCGCCCTCTGCGCCCCCCGGCCGACCTTCATCAGCTATGGCGCGTCAAGCGGCCCCGGGGCCGAGGGCCAGTGGCTCGACCAGCGTGGCAGCTTCATGGCAACCGTCGCCGCCGGCCCCGTCTTCACGCTCCTCGGTAAGAGAGACCTCGGCACCTCGACGTTCCCCGAAGTCGAGACCGGAATCACCGACGGCGACCTCGCCTTCCGGCAGCACAAGGGCGGCCACACCAACGGACCAAACTGGCCGACATTCCTGACCTTTGCCGACCGCTACATCAAGGTCAAAAACGCCCCCGCGACGACTGGACGCTGAGGGCGAGAGTTCTGCTTGAGAAGGCCCAACCCTCACGGATCCACCTTCAATGGAGGAAGGCGACGAGGTCTCTCCTATCCTGATCGCTCAGGTTGAGGGGTTTGGAGATCCTGCCCTTGTCGTCGTCCTCAAACCACCTCTTCGATCGTGCCGTACCGTCTGTCGTGGATGTATGTGGCGGTGGAGGAAACTTCGCGGAGGCTCGGGGTCTTGAACGCCCCTTGGGCTTCATCTAGCTCACACATGCTGAAGCGGCCAAGGTCGAACTTCGTCCGCCTTCTTGAACCGCTCGACATGCCGGGATGCCCTTGAAGGTCTTCGTCCAATGGTGCGGGCTCCCGTTGAGGGATGTCAGCGAGACAAAGCCGAACGGACCCGTCGCTTTGGGTCAAGCGAGGGTCCGATGCGGTGAGACGATCTGGCCGTGATAAGCATGACCCGAGGTTGGATTACTTCGCGGTCTTCAAGAAACCCTGGACGAAAAGAGCCTTCTGGCCTTCAACTTCGGTCAGAGTGCCGTTGACCGTGACAACCTGCGCCATGTGCTCGATCGCCGACTTGCGGAAGTCGGTCAGGCCGTCACGACGGGGGTCGTGCTCTTCGTCGATCAGCGTATAGATCGCGCCATCGGCGGCGAGCAGGCCGATCGGCTGGCCGTTGCGGGCACACTTCTGGCCGCAATCGCGGTGCTTGTCGCCGTGCTTGCCGACCTGGAGGTAGCACGACAGGTCAACGATCTCACCGACGACCGTGGTGGCCGTCCCCTTGATCGTCTTCCCCTGGATCGAAGCGGCGACGGTGGTGCCGCTCCAGGTCTTGCCCTCGTCGATCTTCTTACCGATCTCAGCCGCAGGCGCGTCATACGTCCCCTTGGTGGGCTTTGACCAGTCGGGGAAGAGGATTCCCCCCGCCCGAACCATCGCGAGCGAGCTAGTTACGAGCAGAACGGCAGCGCCGACGATCCAACGGTTCTTCTTTGACATCGCGTGCATCTCCTCAGATGTAAAGCGGCGATCTCTTTTGAGCAATGAATTCAATCTACGAGCCGGACTCGACCCGGGCAAGACCTTCGCCGGGCAGAATGCGAAGTCAGAGACCTTCGGACTGGGCTGTCGATAAGTTGGCCTTTTTGGGTGAGACAGACGATGTCGGATTTGCGCCTCGAATGAGGTTGCCTTGGCATCCGTCTGATTTCAGCCCCGAAGGAGCGACATCGAGTCGCCCGAGGCGTCAGCCTCGGGAACGTTCGCGGGCGCGATGCGATCCCATCTCCGTCGACGCGAATGCCAACTTTTCAGGGCTCGGAGCGAGGACGATCCACAGTACCGATCAACCCGAGGCTGACGCCTCGGGCGACATGATATCGCCCCTTCGGGGCTAGAGATAACCGAGTGATTTGGGCCAACCGAAGGCCATCCGCGACCGCCAATTTCCGTCATGAGCCGAAAGCCCGATCAAGGCCAACGTATCGACAGCCCATCCTAATTCTCCCCCGCAAGTGGGGAGGGGACCCGATGTTGTCTGGCCGAAGAGACTTACGCGATTGGCCCGTCTGCCGCGAAACGAACGATGTGCCTCGCTCCCGGAGGGCTTTCTGGTCCCCTCCCCCCTCCGTGGGGAAGGGTTAGGGTGGGGAGGCGAGTTGACCTCCCGTCTCGACGTCCCTCACGTCAACCGATCGATACCCCCCACCCTAACCCTCCCCCACAAGTGGGGAGGGGACCCGATGTTGTTTTCCGGCAGATGGTTTCGCCCTCGAGTTTCATGAAGATCCCCCGATCCCACACGATTCGCGGGACGCCCCTCCTCGATTTCCCGATGGTGTCTCGTGTACGGGCCACGACGGCGGCCCCGCGCCCCTGACGAAGCACCATGAATCCGAGGCCAATCCCATGTCCGAATGCTCACAAGCCAAGATCGACGCCAACCGCCTCAACGCTCAAAAA
>JANXSY010000003.1 GCA_025356435.1 Isosphaeraceae bacterium
TTACCTCGCCGAGCCGCGCCCTGTGCCCCGCAATCGTCAGCAACGCCGCACGCAGGCAGCGCTCGAACGTCGGGCATAAGCCTTCGGAGACCGCCATCCACGATCAAGGCCCCTCCGCGCGCGGACAGATTCCGAACGCCCTTCAAGGCTCCAAATGCCCCGTATGCTCGGTCTGGACCCAGCTCCCCCGTTCAAGAAATCCCGATGCTGGGTCCGGACCTAGCCTACGAAAGCTGTTGAACCCAGATGAAATTCGCCTGGATGATCGGCCCGAAGCCCGGCGCGGAACGAACCCAATCTCTTGATCCGGTCGCTCTCGAACTCGTGATTCCGCACAGACGATCGGTTCGAGGTCTGGCCGATCCAGGGCGGTTGGGTTACGATCGCGTGTCCAAAACATAGCGGGCGTCGGCGATTCCGGGCCAGGCGAGATCGCGCGACGAGTTCTCGGGAAAGGCATGGTCAAAGGGTGACACCGAAAGAGGTTCTGGCGCGAATCCGGCAGAGCGAAGCGACCACGGTCGACCTGCGGTTCATGGATTTTCCCGGCGTCTGGCAACACTTCGCCATCCCCGCCGATGCGCTCACCGAAGAGACGTTCGAAGACGGCATCGGTTTCGACGGCTCGAGCGTCGTCGGCTGGCGTGCGATCAACGAAGCCGACCTGCTCGTCGTCCCCCAGCCCGAGACGGCGCTCATCGACCCGTTCACGTCAAGACCCACCTTGACGATGATCTGCAACATCCAAGACCCGATCACCCAGCAAGACTACACGCGAGACCCCCGCAATATCGCCCGCAAGGCTGTCTCTTATATGAAGAGCACGGGCCTGGCCGACTCCTGCCGGATGGCCCCCGAGGTCGAATTCTTCGTTTTCGACGACGTTCGGTTCGATCAGAACGGCCACGAGGCGTATTACCACGTCGACTCGGTCGAGGGAGCCTGGAACCGAGGTCGCGCTGAGCGGCCGAACCTCGGCTACAAGCCCGGCTCGGGACTCGGCTACTTCCCCTGCCCACCCACCGATAGCCTCGCCGACCTCCGCACCGAGATGGTCCAGCGGATGGTCGACTGCGGCCTGCACCCGGTCGCCCACTTTCACGAGGTCGCCACCGGAGGCCAGTGCGAGATCGACCTCGACCAGCAGTCGCTCGTCGAAGCGGCCGACGGCGTGATGCTCGCTCGCTACATCATTCGCAACGTCGCCCGGCTCGCCGGCAAGACCGCAACCTTCATGCCCAAGCCGCTTTATGGCGACAATGGCTCGGGCCTGCACACCCACTTCTCGCTCTGGAAGGGGGAGACCCCGCTCCTCGCCGGCAACGGCTACGCCGGTCTCAGCGACCTCGGAATGTACGCGATCGGCGGCCTGCTCAAGCACGCCCCCGCGCTCTGTGCGTTCGCCAACCCGACGACGAACAGCTACAAGCGGCTCGTTCCAGGCTTTGAGGCCCCGACCAAGCTCTCGTATAGCCGACGCAACCGCGCAGCGGTGATCCGTATCCCGGTCTATAGCCCGAGCCCGCGCAGCCGTCGGATCGAATTCCGCTGCCCCGACGCCGCCGCCAACCCCTACCTGCTCTTCTCCGCGATGCTCATGGCCGCTCTCGACGGCATCCAGACCAAGGCCCGTCCCGGCGATCCGCTCGACAAAGACGTCTACGACCTCCAGCCCGACGAACTGGATAACGTGCCCACGACGCCCCGGACCCTCGACGCCTCGCTCGAAGCCCTTCGCAACGACCACGAATTCCTCCTGCGCGGCGACGTTTTCACGCCGGACATCATCGATACGTGGATCTGGTACAAGAAGACCCACGAGATCGAGGCCATCCAGACCCGGCCGCATCCTTATGAATTTCAATTATATTACGATGTCTGACATGCGTCTACTGACTCGGGAGTCGCCAAGGTGCCCGTGGCCTGCCCCTATTGCGCCCGAGCGGTGGCGATCCTGGACGTCAAGCCGGGCCGGTTCCGGCTCGACTGTCCCGAATGTGGCCGAGCTTTCGCGATCAAGGTCGGTGACGGTCCCGAGCACGCCCTTAGCGCCCGGCCGATCGAACTGAAGCTCGAAGAACTCCCGCCCTCTCGGCCATCGGTCGATACCGGGGCCTTGCTAACCCAGCTCCGCGCGGCGATTGGCCAGCGTTTGGGCTGGGTGTGGAAGGCATTGACGCGTCGGGGGGCGATGGTTGGCGGGGCGTTGATCCTCGAAGAGTTGGGCCGGACCTCACGCGGATCGTTGGCGAAAGGTCGGCAAATTCTGCTCGGCCATGACGTGACGATCCGGCTCCTGCCATCCAACTGGGGCGAGCCCGATGTCAATGCGCTCGCGAGAGCAACCCGCGAGGCGTATGTCGCCGGACAGATCGTCCATCCGAACCTCGTCCGTCGCCTTGACTTCGGCCAGGACGCGACCCGACGCTTTGTGATCGAAGAGGCTTTTGAGGGGACGACCTTTGCGGGATTGGCCTTGAGCGAGCACTGGCAAGGCGGCGACGCGGCCTTGCCGATAATCCTCCAGGCCGCGCGGGGGCTACTCGCGGCGCACGAGCAGGGAATGGCGCACGGCGAACCGACGCCCGAGCATCTCTGGCTCGATTCCGGGGGTGTGGTGAAGCTCGCCGGCCTCGGACTCGGCGGGGCATCGATCGAAACCCGCGACGGGCCAGGCCCATTCGCTCTTGCGGCGAACAACGATGTCCATACGCTCGGACGGACGCTAGAAACACTGGCTAATGGGCGTAAGCAAGGCGTAAACCTCCCCGGGTTGTCTCAAGCCGTCGCGGCCAAGATGAAGGTGGCGGGAACGCCCGAGGGTTATCGCGACCTGGCGGAGGTCGTACGGACGATCGAGACGACGCTCGGGGTCGCTTCGGGCGGCTCGATGGTCGCGAGGGGTGATGAAGAGGCACGTCTTCGGCACGCCCTCGAAGACTTTCACGGCTCACCGATGGGATCGATCCGGACGAAGCTTGTACTCGGTTTTTTCGGGGTCTGTTTGCTGTTTTTCCTCCTGTTCGCAAAGGCGGGCCACCTCGCGATGGCCGTCGGTGTGGTCGGTCTGATGGGGATCACGGCGACGACCTACGCGTTCTTGCGTGCGGGCACCGAGGGACAATCCGGCCTGTTCGGGCGGGTCCGCGAATGGGTATTAGGAGGTCGTCGGGCCGACTGGCTGACGATCCTCGGCGTGAAGGTTGTCCTCCTCGTCGCGCTCGTGTTGATGGGTTGGCTCTTTGGCTGGATCGCGCTGACATTCGTCTCGGTGGCGCTCGCGCTGGGGTTCGTGGTCGCGATTGACGTCCCGATCGCCCGCGACCGCGAGGCACCGCTCGAAGAGGCCCGCAAGCTCCTGGCGGAGATGAGGTTGAGGGGCGTCTCGGAACAGTCGCTCCGGGAATTTGTGAGGCAAGTCGGCGGGACGCCAACCCCATGAAACCGCTCACCCCACGCAGTTTGCTGACCGCCTCAACCTATCTGGGCGGCGCCTGCCACGCCCACGCCAGCCAGTCTCCCGATCGCTTTTATGCGATCCAGGAGCAAGTCACGCGGTTTCGGGGGATGGAAAGAGGATCCAAGCAGGCCGAGGCGTTCATTCGCCACGTTCAGAGTCCCAACGTATCGAACTTACCTATATCATTATGATGCTATTTGGATAAAACTACATGTTCCGACAGGACGCCGATTGGGAAGGACCGTTCGAGGCTCTTTTCGGGCTCGACGAGACACGTCGCGCCCGGTCGATAGCCGCGCGGTTCCGGCTTGATGCGTGGCGATTCCCGATTCTTGATTGGCTCGACGGCCGACTCCGCGAGCGTCGGGAGGCCCGCGCCCGCGAGCGGTTCGAGCGACTCGAAGAGGTCGCGGCGGTCGCTCGCAAGATTAATGAGATGACGGCGCGTCGCAAGAGCAAGCGGATCGCCGAGGCGCTGATCGTCGTCGGCCGCGAGGTTCGGCAGGCGTCGCTGACCGCTCTGGCCCCGCCGGGCGAGGCGATAAGGGTTCAGCCGCGTCCGATCCCCGACCTGCTCCGCGAGGCCGTCGAAAGCCCCGACAAACTGCTCACGACGGCCGAATACGTCCCTCCAGACCGTGGTCCCAACCCGATCCTCAGACTCGTTGCCGCGCTGATCGGCGCTCGCGTCCGGTTCCTGGTCGGTGGCATCCTGCTCGCCTGCTTCCTGCTCTGGGCCGATCAGGTGAACATTATCTCATCAACCGACATTCGAGCCCGAGCCGAGCAGGCGATCAACGAACAAGACGTGTCGCATCTCAAGGCGGTGAACGTCGATCTGACTCGCGTCCTTGACCCGTCTGACCCGCTGATCCTGCCCAATGTTCCGCCTCGATTGACGGGCTGGATCGCAGGCTACGGCGTTGGCGTGGCGGGCCTGATCCTGGTCTTTTCGGCCTTCAACGCGGGCTGGAAGATGGCCCTGTTCGCGGTCCCCGGGGCAGTCATCGCCCTCTTTGGTCCCCGATGGGGCCTCCCCGCCGCGATCTCCTCAGCCATCGGCGGAGGGATGCTGGTGGCGGGGATGTTGTTGGCACGAAGATAAGAGGTCTGCCCGTTGATGATCGCTTTATTTTTGCTTCTGTAACCCTTTGGTCCTGATCCATTCGCGGAGGAGTTTGACGGCCTTATCGTCGACAACGGTGCTGGCCATTGGCGGCATTTTGCCCTCGCCTCGGGTTGCGACTCGGTGGAGCAGCACAGACCGTTCTGGGTGGCCGGGGGCGATGAGTTTCGGGTCGATCAGGCCGAAGTCGTGATGCTGGGGAGTCTGGCCGAAGAGGTTCAGCTCGGCCTCGGGGAGCGAGTAGCGGACCTGGAATCGGGCGTTGCCGCCACCGCTCTCGACGTGGCAGATCGCGCAGTTGGTTTGGAGATACGACCGGGCTCGGGCTTCGATCGGGTGGTCGAGGCTGTGTGGGTCGGGCAGTTGGGGATGCTCGGCCGGGGGCTTGATCAGTGGTTTCGAGAAGACGCCGATGTGGTCGAGGGCTCGAAGCTGGTTGTCGATCAAGCCGGCGTAGTCGTAGTCGCGATTGAGCTGGCCGGTCGTCAGGCCGAGCACGAATCCGGCGGCCCGAGTGTGGCAGACCATGCATTCGGCCCGGCTGGGAAAGTGCCAGGTCTGCGACCGATGGCCGTCGCGGGATCGCGGGTCGGGCTGGGTATAGGTTCGGTCGAGGCCGTCTTTGCCCACGAGCACGGCGTCGGTCTGCTCGTCGTTCCAGACGTAGGAATAACCCTCCCACTCCTTGTCGCGAAGCACCATCAACCGGGTCTCAACCCTGACCTCGCAATGGCCCCGGTCGTCGTATGGGAGGCAGAAGGTCTTGAGCAGGACGGTCGCCTCGGGGAAGGTCCAGGGGGTGTCGATGGTCTCGTTGAAGGTGATCTTCGACTCGCCGGGGAGGGCGAAGGCTCGATTTTTCCTGGCCCCGTCAGACCAGAGCGGCGAGTTCACGGCATAAGGGATCACCCCCGGCGCGAGTTCGTGATCGCGAAGGTTGGCAAAGAGGCCGGTCTCGCTGAGCCGTCGCGGGAACGCCGAAGGGGCCGCCGCGCGGACGGGCTGGCGTTCGAGTCGAAAGAGTTCGCCCGACGTATAGTCGGCGGTAGTAATGTCCCCGTGCTTATCGGTGCAAAAGCCGAGCATCGCGACCGAAGAGTCGGCGATCTCGCGATGGTCAGTGACATGGCCGTCGTCATATCTCAAACTCCAGATCCGACCGGTCGCGAAGTCGCCGTAGACGTAGGCCCCCTTGAGGTCGGCGAAGTGGTCATTCTTATAGACGACTCCGCCGGTGATCGAGCGGGCCTCGACGTGGTGGTGGGCGATGATGGGCGGCTTGAAAGGGGTGGGACCGCGTTTAGGGCGGTGGGGGAGGAAGTCGGCAGGGCCTTCCTTGACGCTCCAGCCGTGATTCGACCCGCGCTCGACCAGTTCGATCATCTCCCAGACGTCTTGACCGATATCCCCCATCCAGAGCCGACCGTTGCCGGGATCGAAGCAGAACCGCCAGGGGTTGCGGAAGCCATAGGCCCAGAGTTCGGGGCGAGCCCCCTTGAGGTCGACGAACGGGTTGTCCTTGGGGATGGCGTAGGTCTTGCCGGGGTCGGGGTGGTCCACGTCGATCCGGATCATCGCCGAGAGGAGGTCAGAGAGGTCCTGGCCAGTCTCCTTGGGGTCAGAACTGGTCGTGCTATCGCCTGCGGAGATGTAGAGACATCCATCCTTGGGGCCGAAGGCGAGGTCGCCGCCATCGTGACCGTTCGACTCCCAGGCGATGATGACGACCTCAGACTTAGGGTCACACCGTCGGGGCCGGTCTTTGGTGACGGTGAAACGCGAGATGATATTCTGCGGTGTCTTGTCGTTGGTCGAGTGGCCGAAGAGGTAAACGAATCCATTCTCGGCATAGTTCGGATGGAACGTCAGGCCGTAGAGGTCGCGCGAGACATCGGCGAAGAGGTCGCGGTTCGTTGACCCTTCGGCCTTGTCGACGGCCCAGACCTTGCCGTGATATTCGATAACCAGCAGCCGGTCGGAGTCGGGCTCGTTGGCGACGTGGAGCGGGTTGTGGAAGGTCTGCTTCGGCAGGGTCCGCACGAGGCGGTAGGGCGGTGCCGGGTCGGGCGAGCCGACGACTCGACCGGTTGTGAACGGCACGCGCCGGGGGATGCCGAACGGGGCGACAGTCGCGTCGGCGGGCGACGGGCGAGCGTCAATCCCGAGAATCAACAGGCCAAGGAGGCTGACGCGAAGGGCTCGCATCGAAAGTTCTCGACTTGGGGACAGAACTGAGGAACGCTCAGCTCGGTTTGCATTCCCCTATTCTTATCGAGCAACCCGTGCCACCGCAAGCGTCAACAATCCGTCGATCAGATCGACCATCGTTGCCGACTGTCGGCGTGAACAGCCTCGATCATCGGTCGGTCCTCGCCCGAAATCAGGCCGAATGAGAGGGGAATGACCTGGCTTGTCAGGGTCTCAGCCGCCCCGTATTGAACCCGCCCGACCGGCCGCATAACCCCGTCTTCGAGCTGAAAGAGTTCCAGGCTCCAGGGGTCTCGATCGACGATGAGGAGTTCGCGGACGCCGACTTTGGCATAGAAGTCGAGCTTCTGCGTGGCCCGGTCGCGGGGGCTGAGAACCTCGATTGCGAGGTCGGGACCGCCGACCCAGTGGGAATCGAGATTCTGGGCGGGGTTGGCGTTGAGGAAGACCGAGAGGTCAGGAATGCGGTAGTTTTCAGTCCAGTCGTCGCGGCGATCGCTGATATTGACCGTCTGAACGGTTCGCCCTTTCCCCGCTTCATCGATCAGCGCATCAAAGACCTTATGAAGTTGGAATAAGAGCAACTGGTGGGACGAACCGGGCGCTGGTGACCCGACATAGACACCGTCCCAGACCTCGTCGAAGCGGTCGATGCCAAGCTCGGCGCGACGGGCCTTGATCGCGGCTTCGGTCGTCGGGTCTTCAAGGATCATGGTCATCGCGGGCGTTCCCGGGTTAGATGGACCAGCGTCGATCACCGTCAGAGTGGGTGGCCTCGATCTCGGGCCGTTCTGCGCCGGAGACCAGGCGGAACGAGAGCGGCAAGACCTCGCTCCGAAGGCCCTCGTCGCTCTCCAGAGTCACCTTACCGATCATCCCCAGCGCTCCCCGATCCAGTCGATACAGTTCGAGCGCCCAGGGGTCTCGGTCGACGATCAGGACTTCGCGGACCCCGACCTTGGCGTAGAAATCGAGCTTCTCTCGCGCTGGGTCGTCCTCGCTGAGGATCTCGACGGCAAAGTCAGGTCCGCCGACCCAGTGGGTGTTCCGGTTGATCGCCGTGGTGTCGTTGAGGAAGACGACAACGTCAGGCCCGCGATAGTTGTGAGTCCACCCTGTGTCGCGATCGCTGACGTTGACACCGGGGTAGACCCGTCCGAGCTTGGGCTGGTTAATGATCGTATGGAACACGAAAATCAACCCTGAGACGATCTCTCCATGCTCGTTGTTGGGAAAAGGCGAGACGACATAAACTCCGTCCCAGACCTCGTCAGAGCGATCGGCACCGGTCGCCGCGCGCTCGGCCTTGATCTGGGCCTCGGTCCAGGGTTCGTGGACGATCATCGTCATGGGTCAATCCTCCCGAGACGAAGTGGGACCGGTCGGGTCAGATAAACTCGTTGATGAGGTTTTCGAGCATCTCTTGCCGACCGCTGGTGTTGGTCGTGACGTCGCCCTTGGGCATGCTGTAGCTTTCGAGGACTTCGAAGCTGGCCGACCCCGACTCGACTCGTCGGCCGAGTTCGCTGTCCCAGCTCTTGTAGCGATCCTTGACGAACGTTGAGAGGCGGCCGTCGGTGATGATCGCGTGGGCGATCTTGAGTCCGCGAGCGAAGGCGTCCATCCCGCCGACGTGGGCGTAGAAGAGGTCGACCGGCTCGTAGCTCTCGCGGCGAACTTTGGCGTCGAAGTTGACGCCGCCCGTGGTGAATCCGCCCATATTGAGGACGCAGAGCATGCACTGGGCGGTGAGATAGATGTTTGTGGGGAACTGGTCGGTATCCCAGCCGAGCAGCGGGTCGCCGGTGTTGGCGTCGATCGAGCCAAGCGCTCCGGAGTCG
Organism: Isosphaeraceae bacterium; assembly: GCA_025356435.1. Lineage (GTDB taxonomy): Bacteria > Planctomycetota > Planctomycetia > Isosphaerales > Isosphaeraceae > CAMFLR01. The sequence continues at coordinate 8,636 of JANXSY010000003.1, forward strand.
ATGGCGACTTGCAGCTCGTGCATCATCTCGTGACCGGCCAGGGTGGCGTGGTTGGTCTCAAGGTTGAGCTTGAAATACGGGAGGAGGTCATAGGTCCTGAGGAAGTTAAGGCAGGCGGCAGCGTCGGAGTCGTACTGGTGCTTGGTCGGCTCTTTCGGCTTGGGCTCGATGTAGAACGGGCCGGCGAAACCGATCTGCTTCTTGTAGTCGACTGCCATGTGGAGGAAGCGGGCGAGGTGGTCGACCTCGCGCTTCATGTCGGTATTCAGGAGCGTCGAGTAGCCCTCACGACCCCCCCAAAAGGTGTAGCCGAGGCCCCCGAGTTCGTGCGTGACCTCCATCGCCTTCTTCACCTGGGCCGCGGCATAAGCGAAGGCATCAAGGTTCGGGCTGGTCGCCGCTCCGTTGAGGTAACGCTTATTCGAGAACAGGTTCGCGGTGCCCCAGAGCAGCTTGACGCCGGTGCGTTGCTGTTCTTCCTTGAGCACCTTCACGACGGCGTCGAGGTTAGCGTGGCTCTCTTTCAGAGTCGAGCCTTCGGGAGCCACGTCGCGGTCGTGGAACGCGTAGAACGGGGCCTGAATCTTCTCGAAGAACTCGA
>JANXSY010000005.1 GCA_025356435.1 Isosphaeraceae bacterium
CGTAAGGCTGCACCGAGCCGTCGATCTTCGAAACGTAGCCGCGAACGACGAGCCCCGTCTGGGTCGTCCAGGGAGCCTGCCCGGCAAGCAAGGCGTCAACGCGGGCTTGTCCTTCCTTCAGCAACGTCTTGGCCTTCGTCACATCTTTGGCGGCGAAGAACTCGCGATAGATCAAGGCGTCGCGGACGGCCTTGGTGTAAATCTGGACGTCGGGCAGGAGGTCGGTGATCTTCGGATCTCGTTTGGCCTGTTGCTTCAGGTTGCTGATCCCAACTTCGAGCGATTCGAGTCTCGATTCGAGTTCTTTCCTGTCGTTGGCCGAGACTTCAACCCCAAGCGCAGGCACGCGGCGGACATTGACCGGGACATTATCCGCCAGGCCATCGGCTCTGACCGGCAAGATGAACAGGAGGGCCATGACGGTAAAGCAGGCCGAGATGCGCATGGCGGGTGGTCCTCGATCGACATCACACGCGGCGAACCTGCCGGTGCTTGGACGTCGGTTATCGGGCATCCGGGGCTGAGTTGCAACGATCACGTCTCAGACCAGTCATCCTCGAATCTGAGCGAATGACCAGAGTCGAGATCGAACCCACAAGGCAGTAGCTGATCACGGCAATCATGCTTGCGGAAAGATCCAACAATGATCTCAAACTCATTGCCGTCTGCCGTCAAAGGGGAAACCGAAAGGATTTCGGGCCGAGAACGGGCCGTTCATCGCTTATTCCGATGTCACTCTCTCCAAACACCGCGCAAGGCTCGAATGAAACCCTGAAGCCGTTCTGGGGTTCGAGCCCTGCAAGGGCCTCGACGGAAGGGACTCGCTCTCCCTTGCCCGGTCGACTATAGTGTTAAATATCTCGGGTTGCGTGCGAACTTTAGAAGGACGCAACCCGCCCCGCCGAACTGATATCCCGCCGCATTCGATCGATTTCCTCTCCGAGGTCGGGTCTCGCTCCGGTTCAATCCGACAAGCTAGCCTCGCCCCGCTCGCAAGGCACCGCTCCCCATGATGCAAATCGTGATCGGACGACTGGTCTCGACCCTCGGCTGCGCCGCATTTCTGTTTGCGGTGTCTCCCACCCTCGCGGTCGGTCCCGACCACGCAGCGAGTGACCAGACGTTTAAGACGCAGGTTGCCCCCCTTCTGGCCAAGTATTGCGTCTCGTGTCACGGCGGGGCCAAGGTCAAGGGTGATCTGAACCTCACAAAATACGCCGATACCGCCTCAATCCTCGCCTCCAGGAAGCTCTGGGAGCGAGTGCTCGACAACGTCAAGGCGCATGACATGCCCCCCGAGGGCAAGCCGAGGCCCAACGAGACTGAACTCGTCGTCATGATCGGCTGGCTCCAGTCTCAACTCACCTCCGCCGACTGCACGAACATGACTGACCCCGGCCGGGTCACGCTCAGACGTCTCAATCGCGCCGAGTACAACAACACCGTCAAAGACCTCACCGGCGTCGACATCCGGCCCGGCGACGACTTCCCTTCAGACGACGTCGGCTACGGCTTCGACAATATCGGCGACGTGCTCAGCCTGCCGCCGATCCTCTTCGAGAAGTATATGGCGGCGGCCGAGAAGATCGCCGAGACCGCGATCGTTCTCGACGAACCCGACCGGGGTAAGCTCACCGGCTTCGACCTCGCCAAGCTGCCCGACACCGTTGGGGGCACCCAGCACGATCAGGGTCGTGTTCTCTTTACCAACGGTGTGATGGGGGTCACTCACGAGGTGAAGGCGGCTGGCGACTACTTCGTGGTGGCAAAAGCCTATGGGACCCAGGCCGGCAGCGAGCCGGTCTCGATGGAGATCCGGGTCGATGGCAAGACCCTAAAGTCGTTCCAGGTCTCCGAGACCGCCGAGGCGGGCCGGTTCGAACTCAAGACCCGCCTCGAACCGGGCAAGCACTCAATCGCGGCCGTCTTCACGAACGATTACTACAACGCCGACGACCCCAAGCCCGAGCATCGCGACCGCAACCTGATCGTCGAGCGGATCGAAGTCCAAGGCCCGGCTGAGACCGAGGTCAAGCTGCCTCCCTCGCACAAGCGCATTCTCTTCACCAGAAAGACCGGGCTGTCGGATACGGAGTATGCCGCCGCAGTTCTGGAGACGTTTGCCTCCCGGGCCTTCCGCCGGACCGCAACCCGGGATGAGATTGATCGCCTGGTCAAGATTTTTGGGCTCGCCCACAAGAACGGCGACCGGTTTGAGCGAGGCATTCAACTCGCGATCCAGGCGACGCTGATGTCGCCGAACTTCCTCTTCAAGGTTGAGTTCGACCGGGTTTCGAAAACGAACGAGCCGAATCCGATCAATGACTTCGAGCTAGCGACGCGGCTTTCGTATTTTCTCTGGAGTTCGATGCCCGACCAGGAGCTTCTCGACCTCGCCAAGGCCAAGAAGCTCAAAAATCCCGCCGTGCTCGAAGCGCAGATGCAACGGATGCTCAAGTCGAACAAGTCCAAGGCGCTCGTCGACAACTTCGCGGGCCAGTGGCTCCAGCTCGGCAACCTCAAGACGGTCACACCCGACCCGAAGACCTATCCGACGTTCGACGAGTCGCTGCGTGCGGCGATGATCAATGAGACCGAGTACTATTTCAACGCGATTAAAAATGAAGACCGCAGCATCCTCGAATTTCTCGACTCCGACTATACGTACCTCAACCGCCGGCTCGCACGTCACTACGGGATCAATGACTTCCGGGGCGGCCGGGATGACAAGTTCTACAAGATGACGCTGACTGATGGTCGTCGTGGCGGGCTTGTCACCCAGGCGGGCATCCTGACGCTCACGTCGAACGCGACGCGAACCTCTCCCGTCAAGCGCGGCAAGTGGATCCTGGAACAGATCCTCAACTCGCCCCCCCCTCCCCCGCCGCCGAACGTCCCCGAGTTGAAGGAAGGCAGCGAGGTCGTGCTCTCGGCTCCGCTTCGCAAACGGATGGAGCAGCACCGCGCTGACCCCAACTGCGCCGTCTGTCACGCGAAGCTTGACCCGCTCGGCTTCGGCCTCGAAAACTTCGACGGCATCGGGGCCTGGCGTGATAAAGACGGAGTCTTCCCCGTTGACGCGGCGGGCGCGCTGCCGGGCGGCAAAACGTTCTCGACCCCCAAGGAGTTGCGGTCGATCCTCATGGAGAGGAAAGACGACTTCACGAAGGGGTTCGTCGAGAAAATGATGACCTACGCCCTCGGGAGAGGGTTAGACTATAACGACCGATGCAGTGTTGACCGGATCGCCGTGGCGGTTGCGGGCGACGGTTATAAATTCAACCGGGTGATGAGCGAAATCGTCAAGAGCGACTCGTTCCAGAAGCGTCGACCTAAAGGGACCGAAAAATGAGCATGACACGAAGAATCAATCGTCGGGCCGTGCTCAGGGGCGTCGGTGCCTCGCTCGCCCTCCCGTGGCTCGAAGCCATGGCCCCCGCGATCGCCCGCGCCGGCGACTCAGCCCGTCTCGCCAAGGCGACCCCTCGACGGATGGCCTTCTTTTACGTGCCCAACGGCGTCCACATGTCGGCCTGGAAGCCGAAGACTGAGGGTAAGGATTTCCTCCTCCCCGACATCCTCAAGCCGTTGGAATCACGGAAAGACGACCTGCTCGTCTTGAGCGGGCTGGCGCAGGTGAGAGCATTCGGCAACGGCGACGGACCCGGCGACCACGCCCGGTCGCTTGCGACGTTTCTCACCGGCATGCAGGCGCTCAAGACCGACGGTGCAAACATCCGCGTCGGCGTCTCGGCCGACCAGGTCGCTGCGCAGGCGATCGGCAAGCAGACCAGGTTCGCCTCGCTCGAACTCGGCATCGATCGCGGACCGCAGTCTGGCAATTGCGACTCGGGCTATAGCTGCGCCTATTCGGCCAACATCTCCTGGCGGTCGGCGTCGACCCCGATGGCCAAGGAGATTAACCCCCGGCTCGTCTTCGAACGCCTCTTCGCCGCCGACGGCGGGGCTAATCGTGCCAAGCGCGACCAATATCGCCTCAGCATCCTCGACTTCGTCAACGAAGACGCCCAGCGCCTCAAAAACCGCCTTGGCTCGACAGACCAGCGCAAGCTTGACGAATATCTGACCTCGGTCCGCGATCTCGAAGTCCGCCTCGCCCGCGTCGAACAGGGCAGTGTCGCCGACGCCAAGGCCCCTGACTATCCCGCCCCGTCAGGCATCCCCAAAGATTACGCCGAGCACATCCGCCTGATGTTCGATCTCCTGGCCCTTGCGTTCCAGGGCGATATTACCCGGGTCGCAACCTTCATGTATGCCAACGAGGGCTCGACAAAGAGCTACGCCTTCATGGGCGTCCCCGAAGGACACCACGACCTCTCGCACCACGCCGGCGATCCCAAGAAGCATGAGAAGATCCAGAAGATCAACCTTTTCCACATGGAACAGTTCGCCTACTTCCTCAACAAGCTCGCGTCGATCCGTGAAGGCGACGGCACCGTCCTCGACCACTCGATGATCGTCTACGGCTCAGGCATCTCCGACGGCAATCGTCACAACCACGACGACCTGCCGATCATCGTCGCCGGCAAGGGCAACGGCACGATCAAGACCGGCCGTCACATCGTCTACCCTGGCCAGACGCCGCTCAACAACCTCTACCTCTCAATGCTTGACCGACTCGACGTCAAGATCCCCGCACTCGGCGATTCGAAAGGCCGGCTCAACGGCCTCGAAGGTTGATTGCAAACCGAGGGTGACGCGGAAGCGCCATCCTCGGTTCGTTATTCACTCAGAGCCTGCACCGATTCGCTCCGCAGTAGCTCCGGTCCCACGACGGCCCGGCCCAGCGCCACCCCCAGCACAACCGCCAGGAATCCAGCCCCGACGCTCCCCGCCAGATAGGCGAGCGCACGACCGATTTCCCCGCGTTCCCAGAGAACGTGCCCCTCGAACGCGAACGACGAAAACGTCGTATATCCGCCAAGAAAGCCGACCAGGAAGAACAGCCGCGAACTCGGGTGCGGCAGCCAGCGGGCCAGGATCATCGACAAAAACCCGATCGCGAACGAGCCCGTGACGTTGATCGTTAACGTCGCCCAAGGGTATCGGGTCCCTACCCAGCCTGACATCCATGTCGCAAACCAGTAGCGCGCGTTGACTCCTAGGACGCCACCGACCGAGAGTACGAGCACTTCAAGGCCCCGGCTCACTTGACGGCCTCGATCGCCTTTACGCCTTCGATCAGCGTCTCCCACTGGAACGCTGGACCGGGGTCGACCTTGCTCGCTTGAACATGGTAATGCCCAAGTATTCCTTGATAGGTCTTGTACCCCTCGTCCGGCATCTTTTTGAGTAGGAGTTTCCCCGCCTCATCGCGCGGATATTCGAGCCGGATCTTCGGAAAGACCGAGCGCAAAGTTGCCGTGAGCTTGATGAGCGACTCGTATTGCTGGGGCGTCAGGTCATATTGGGTGAGGTTCTGCCCCTGGACCATCCCAACGACGGGAGTTGGTCGCGCAGGGCTCAAGGCGATCGACTTGTCGCGAATCCCGTTCGTCGAGGCGGTTCCGGGGACCGTGAGTGTGGTCTTGTCGCCCTCGCGGTGATACCAGCGATCGAAACGATTCGGGCCGTCGGCCGGGGCGGTGCCGATGTTGGCGATCTCAATCCCGATCGATCGGCCGTTGGCTTTCGTCGCGTGCCAGGCCGATTCCTTGAGGTCGAGGGTCTGATAGATCGTGCCGTCGAGGTCGAGCATAAAGTGAACGCTCAGGTCACGCTCGTCTTGGAGCACCTGAAAGCACTTGCGAGACGTGCCGCAGGCGTCGAAGTGAAGCACGAACTGGTCGACGACAGACTGGAGCGTCGCCAGGTCCCACCCGCCGCCGCGCACCTGCTCAACCTGCTCGGGGTTGAGGCCGACGCGGCGCAGGCCAAAGCGGCTCGGCGAGGCGTCTTTCTTCTCGGACACTCGCTCCTTCCAGGTCGATTTTTCGATCGGGACGAAGCGCCGATCGACGCGATAGGCGTCATATCCGCCGGGGTCCATCCAGGTGACGACCGGCGTCCCGGTATGCACGAATTGGCCACAGACGACGATCTCATCGCCGTGCCGGGCCAGACGTTCGCCGGGTCTATGATCAGCGGCAGGGGCGAAAGAGACGAGGACGAGAGAGCTCGCCGCCAGGACCGCAAATCGATTCATGCTACGACCTCTTTCACGATTTGCCCAGCCACGTCGGTGAGCCGGAAGTTGCGGCCGTTGAAGCGGTAGGTCAGCTTTTCGTGGTCAATACCGAGGAGATGAAGGACCGTTGCGTGGAGGTCATTGATACTGACCTTGTTCTCGACGGCCTTGTGGCCCATCTCGTCGGTCTTGCCGTAACGCGCACCCGCCTTGACGCCGCCGCCCGCCATCCAGGTAGTGAATGCGTGCGGGTTGTGGTCGCGGCCGGTACCACCCTTCTGGACGATCGGCAGACGGCCGAATTCGCCGTTGCAGATGACGAGCGTCTGATCGAGCAGCCCTCGACTTTTAAGGTCGGTCAGAAGAGCGGCGATCGGCCGGTCGGTCTCCTGAGCGAAGCCGGAATGGTTGTCCGCGATGTTGGCATGGCCGTCCCAGCTCCGCTCATTCTCCATCCCGCCACTGTAGATCTGGACGACACGGACCCCGCGCTCGACCAGCCGCCGCGCCATCAGGCACTGGCGGGCGAAGTGGCCGCACTTCTTGTCGTCGAGCCCGTAAAGCTCTTTCGTCGCCTTGGATTCACGAGCGACGTCGAGCGCCTCCGGGGCCGCCATCTGCATCCGATAGGCAAGTTCGAAACTCTCGATCCGCGCGGCGAGTTCGGCATCCTGTGGGTGCCTCGCGAGGTCACGCTTGTTGAGCCGACCGAGCAGGTCGAGCTGGGCTCGTTGCTCGATCGCGCTGCGCTCGCGGCCGGGGTCGAGGTTGTTGATGGGTGCCCCCTGGGCATTGAGGGCCGTCCCCTGAAACACGCCCGGCAGGAACCCCGTACCCCAGTTCTGCGCGTGGCCCTTGGGGATGCCCCGGCCGAGGGTGTCATACATCACGACGAACGCCGGCAAGTTCTGATTCTCAGTGCCGAGGCCGTAAGTGACCCACGCCCCCATGCACGGGAAGCCCATCCGGCTCATTCCAGTGTTGATCTCGAAGAGCGCGGGAGAGTGGTTGTTCGTGTGAGTGAAGCACGAATAGAGGATCGCCAGATCATCGACGTGTTTCGAGAGGCTCGGAAAAATCTCCGAGACCCAGGTTCCATTCTTGCCGTGCTGGGCAAACTTGAACGGCGACTTCATCAGCGGGCCGACCTGGCCTGTGAAGAAGCCGGTGTTCTTGTCAAAGCCCGGCAGTTCCTTACCGTCTCGCAGTGCGAGTTCGGGCTTGTAGTCCCATGTATCAACCTGGCTCGGCCCACCGTTCATGAACAGCCAGATCACCGACTTGGCCTTGCCCGGGAAGTTCCCCGGATGGGAGGCAAGCGGGTTCAGGCTCGGATCGGCCGCGATCGCCTCGGGCTGTATCATACTCGCCAGCGCGAGCAACCCCGCACCGTTCCCAGCGCGAGCGAGAAACTCGCGACGGGTCGCCCTTGACGGGTCGGGCGTGGCGAAGACCTTCGTGATCGACATGGGCAGGCCGCTCCCTACTCGACATACACAAACTCGTTCAAGCACATCAGCGACTGACACACGTCTTCGAATGCCAAGCCAACGGCATCGCTCTTGTTCTCAGCGCGATAGCGTTCGGACTGCGCGAGCAGGAAATCGAGACTGGCGACCAACTCTTCGGCCTCGGGTGCTCTTCCCAGGGCCAGGCGATAGGCACGCTGCACGGCAACAGCCGGAGAGTCCTTCGCCGACGACCTCACCCTCACGGCAAGCCCCTTCGCGTAGGCCCGCACTTGAGCGTTGTTCATCAGCGCGAGAGCCTGGGGCGCGACAGTCGTCGACGACCGCTTGCCGATTCCGACGAGGCTGTCGGGGGCGTCGAATAGATTCATGATCGGGATCAGTTGTGATCGTTTGATCTGAAAATAGACGCTCCGACGACGCATCGCTTCGTCGAGCGTGCCCGGCCCGTACATCGTCGAGTCAAGAAGTCCGGATACCGCGAGCATCGAGTCGCGGATCGCTTCGGCTTCAAGGCGACGGCGAGAATGTCGCCAGTAGAGGGTGTTATCGGGGTCGATCTTCGTGCGGACGGAGTCGTCGTCGGCCGTCTGCTGATAGACGGCGCTTGTCATCATCAGTTTATGAATCGGCTTGAGCCGCCATCCTCCCCGGACCAATTCGGCAGCAAGGTAGTCAAGCAGTTCGGGATGGGTAGGGCGTTCGCCCTGGGCACCGAAATCGCTGGGCGTGCCGACAATCCCCCGCCCGAAATGTGCCTGCCAGACCCGGTTGACGATCACTCGGGCCAGGAGGTGCCCCGCGCCATATTCCGTGTCGGCGATCCAATTCGCCAGGCCGAGCCTGCGGTACGACGTCCTCCAACCTTTGGGCGGGCTCGCCTTCCAGTGGCCCTCGCCGTCGGAGGCTCGGTTCAGCACGGTAAGGACGCCTGCCGAAGTCTCCCCTTGCTTCTGGGCGAGGTCGCCACGCTTGAGGAGATATGTCTTCTCGAAGAAGTCACCCCCCTGGGTGTGAAACCGGATCGCGGGGACGCCCTCGCTTGTGACCATCACCTTCGCCGTCAGAGGCTTCGGGGCCGACTTCTCGTGCTCGCGGACAAGGCGGTCGAGTGCCGTCCAGTCCTTATCAGTCGCGCGATACCAGGCGGCGAGAATCGACGTCTGCGCGGGTGTCCGCTTGTCAATGGGAAGGGCGAGCAACCCGTCGACCGCGCCCACGACCGCCTGCGCCGGTCCTGTCGGCGGTTTCGGAAGACGGGGTTTCGAGTCGAGCCAGCCTTTGAACCGTCCTGGCAGAGTGTCGCGCTCGAAGGTCGTTCGCGCCTCAACGAGCCGGGCGTGGGCCATCTCGTAGTCGGCCTTGGCTCCCTTGGTCGCTTCGGGGTTGAGGTCGAGGTCGATCTCGCTCCGGACGGTCGTGGTGAAGGTCGCGATCATCCGATAATAGTCGGCGGTGGGGATCGGGTCGAACTTGTGGTCGTGGCAACGGGCACAGCCGATAGTCAGGCCGAGCATGGCGGTGCCGGTGGTCGCGGCCATGTCGTCGAGTTCGTCGTACCGCTCCTTCTCGACCTGGTTCGCGGTGATCTGGGTCGCGTGCGTTCCCGCGCCGAGAAACCCGGTGGCCATGAGGGCCTGGGGGTTTTCGGGCTCGATCTCGTCGCCCGCGATCTGAAGCTTCGCGAAGCGATCGAAAGGCATATCTTCATTGAACGCACGGATCAGAAAGTCGCGATAATAGTAAGCAAACGGCCGATCATAGTCTTGTTCGTAACCGTGACTTTCGCCATATCGGGCCAGGTCGAGCCAGTGCCGCGCCCATCGCTCGCCGAGGCGGGGGGAGGCGAGCAGGCGGTCAACGAGCCGTTCATAGGCCTCGGGCCGGGTGTCGGCATCGAAGGCGTCGATCTCTTCGGGAGTCGGCGGCAGGCCGGTGAGATCAAACGTGGCGCGACGAATCAGTCTCCGACGATCGACCAGGGGGTTGGGCTTGATCCCCTTGCCGTCGAGCTTCGTCAGGATGAACCGGTCGATGGGCGTCTTCACCCAAGAGGCATCGGCCACCTTCGGAGGCTCAACTCGGGCAAGGGGGCGGAACGACCAGAACGCGCGGTCGGCGTCGGTGACAACCGAACGGTCCTTGGTCGCGACGACCGCCTTCTCGACGAGCGGCCGGTCATAGGGCGCACCGGCGTCGATCCACTGCCCGAGCTTCGCAATCGCGTCGTCGGGCAGTTTGGCCGCCTTGAGTGGCATGTAGGGGCGATCAAGGTGAGAGACCATCCGGAAGAGACGACTCTCCTTCGATTTCCCAGGCGCAACGCTCGGCCCTTCGCTCCCCTCGCGTAAGAGTCCCTCGCGGGTGGAGAGGTCAAAATCACCTTTGGTCGTCTTGCCGCCGTGACAGCCAAGGCAGTGATCGGTGAGCGTCGCTCGCACGCCTCCCTTGAAGAGATCGAGGCCGCGTGCCATCGCGCGGGCATGGTCAGGAGAGACCGGCCCATCGGCCGCGATGGCAGCTGTGGTCGCGAGGACGAACGTGAGGTATGCCGTCAACAGGGATGGACGGGTCGGCAGGACCAGTAAGTTCATCCGGCGGACTCCTCGGGCCAGGCGGGGTGCGGCGGCAGGCGATCCGTCTATCATCGCGAGTCGAGGCCCCCCGGTTCAAGCCCTTCGCCCCGACGGCCGCGCACCGCGCCTGGATTTCGACGGCCCGGTGGCCTAAACTCCAACCGGATGATAGCTCGAATTTCCCGCGACCTCGGAGACAGCCGCCGATGCGAAAGTCGCTCACACGGATCGTCCCGCTCCTGCTGGCTTGCAGCCTCACGGGGTGCGGGTCGGGCATGGCCGACGCCTCGCTCAAGCCCGAAGTGACGGGCAAGGGACCGACTGAACCCGGCGGCCCCGTCAACTTCGAGAAGGCCCCGAAGGCCGCGCACGAGTAATGCTCAAGTCGCTCGGCTGGTATCTGATCGCCGCGTTCGCCGAGATCGCTGGATGTTTCTCGTTCTGGGCCTGGCTCCGGACGGGCAATAGTGGCCTCTGGGTCGTCCCGGGGATGGTCTCGCTCGCGGCATTCGCACTGGCGCTGACACGGGTCGAAGCCGAACTCGCCGGTCGGGCCTACGCCGCTTATGGTGGGATCTATATCCTCGCGTCGATCGTCTGGATGTGGGCGGTCGAGCGGTCGAGGCCCGACCGGTGGGACTTCCTCGGCGCGATGATCTGCATCGCCGGAACGGCGGTGATTCTGGGCGGGCCGAGGGCGAAATAAGTCGGAGGAAGCGCCGGGCGATCGGGCTCGATCTCCCTCCTTCCAACCTCAATATGATTCGGCGCTGATCATCTCGCCGTCGGCACGATTACCGAGGAGTTGATAGACACGCGGGGTGATCGACTGCTTGAGGAACCGGACTGACCCGTCTCCGAAGGCGAAGTTCGAGCCTCCTGCGTGATAGGAGCCGAACCCGCCGACCGGGTCGGCCGGGGCCTCGGGCTTCTTCTTGGGGATTGGCTTGCCCGTTGCCTTAGCCTCCTCCTCAGCCGCTTTCTCGGCAGTGAGAGAGGCCGAAGTCGGCGGGCTGACGGTCAGGAATGACGGGCGATTGAGCCCGATGGCGTCGCCGGTATTCCTCAAGGTGCTCCGGGTGCCCGAGGCCCAGCCCAGTTGGCTAGGGCCTTGGAAGAGCTCGCCGAAGAAGATCGTCTGCGAGGTGCCGTCTTCGATATCTTCATAGCGGACGCGGCTATTGAGATAGAAGACACCGTGGTTCGTCGTGTCGATGGCAGCCTCGGCGTCGTGATGGCAGGCGGCATACGCGTTGCTGGCCGCCGGTCCGACCGAGGAGTTTGCAGGCAGATTGGGGTTGGTCGTGCCGACGCTCCAAATTCCCTGGGAATCGCTCGGGCAGAGAAATACGCTCATCGTGACCGCGCGGGCGGTCGCGTTCTCCCCGCTGTAGACACCGACCTTAAAATTCAAGTGGTTGTACACGTTTTTGTGTTCGAGGAACGGCAAGATCTGGCTCACCCAGTTGTGGTGATACCCAGTCGGCATATTATTGATCGGCCCGGTCGGGTTGATCGAACCGGGAGGGAGCACTTCATGCGAGGTCTCGTAGTTCTTGGTTGCGAGCACGATCTGCATCAGGTTGTTCACGCACTGGGCTCGCCTCGCAGCCTCGCGGGCCGCTTGTACGGCAGGCAATAGCAGGGCGACCAGGACGGCGATGATCGCGATCACCACCAGCAATTCGATGAGCGTGAAGGCCCTACTGGGCCGACGGGTCGATTCGACGCGACGTTGAGAGGTCATTTCGGGTCTTCTCCCTTGCGAGCGGATGAGAATTCGATGGTCTGTTCGATCGATTCGCGGGCGCGTCGGGCCTCGGCCTTGGGATAGTCGGCACGGACTCGGATCAGTCGAAGGCTCGGCTTGCCGGTCACGGCCTCAACCTTGATCACGACCGCGCCGTCGCCCCGGCCTCCGAACTCGGCGGCGGCGAGTTCCCAGATCTCGCCTGCGTAGTCGGGCTCCTTCGCAAGTCGGGCCATTGCGCGGCCCATCCCTGACTGCGCGAGCCACTCGGCCTGGAGCCGGCGCTCGGCCGATCTCAGGTCGGCGCGGCGGAGCACGACGGCCCGGAACAGTGACCCGCCCAGGATCGTAACGACCGCCAGCGTCATCACCAGCGCGACGGCGATGAAGCCGCGTCGGCGGTCTGGACTCGATACGATCATCGCCTCACCTCCCGGCCCAGCCGAGCATTCCGCCCGACTTCGGCCTCGATCCGATAGTCGCGATAGACGGGGTCGGAGGGCTTGCCGTTGATCGTTGCGAGCTGGAGCACGATCAACCGAACCGCCCCTTCCTGCACCAATTCGAATCGCGCAGAAGTGCGAATCGGGCGGCGAAAGAGTTCCATGCGGTTCGGCTTGCCCTTGCGGAGGTCAGTGCGAAGGATATCATCCTCGCGGACGAGGTATTCGATCGATTGGCCGTCTGCGAGAGGGACGATCAGCTTGCCTTCGGTCACCTCGACCCGCGCCGTCGCGGCGTGGGCGTCAGACCGCAGCGTTGAGCCGAGTCGTTCGAGACTCGACGCGGCAACGGCCCGGCCGCGCTCGCCCCGTTCGAGCCGGAGCATCGAGCCGATGAGGCCCGCGGTGAGGGTGAGCATGGCCGTCATGCAGCTCATGACAGTAATCATTTCAATCAGGCTATAGCCACGTCGTTTTCTTGGCTTGATGTTCATGGCTTGGTCGCTCCTTGGTGATAGACCCAGCTCACCAGCCGGACCGGAGCCTCAGGCCCGCCTGTCCTGTCGCGCCAACGAACCTCGACGGCGATCTTCTTGGCTGGAGGTTCTCCCGACGCCGGGGCGATCGCCACGTCAACCGAGCCGCCACGCAAGGCCGATGACGTGGGGACGGCGAGGGTGATCCCCTTCGCGTACTCGGGCGTCAATTCGTCCCATGTCCGGCTCGTCACGCGTTCCATCACGTTTGCAGCCTCCTGGAACGCGCGCTGACGCTGCTCGGCCGCCTTCCGCTCGGCGGCGAGGCCGATGACGATCTGCGCGACCAGCACGAGCGCGACCATGAGCAGGATTGCAGAGACCGCGACCTCCGCGAGGCCGAACCCTCGCCGTTTCGTCCGAGTCGACGGGTTGATAGTCATCACGACAGCCTCTCGATCAGGATCACCAGCGGATAGAAGTAGGAGACCGCGAAGACGCCGACAAGGCCACAGACTCCGATGAAGAGGAACGACATGAGCACCTGGTTGACAATCTGCATGATGTGGCCAAGCTTGCGGGCGCTCCCCTCAGCCAGCTCTCGGAGTGCCCAGGTGAGGTTGCCGACACGACGAGACGATTCGAGCAGGGCGGCGTCGCTCCGAGTGATGAGTCCGAATCGGGACAGCGCCTCGATCCAGTCGAGCCCCTGGGTCGCTGCCAGGTAGGCCCCCGCGAGCCGCTGGCGGACCCATGACGTTGGATACCACCTCGCCAGGATCTGAAGGCCGACACCGATCGGCCGGTCCCCCCCGACGATCATCGCGAGACATCGCAGGATCAGCACCGTGTGACGCCGGAGGAAGATCCGGTCGATGAACGGCACCTTGAGACTGCCGTAGCCGGCGAAGGCAAACGCGGTGTAGAGCACGAACAACCCTTGGACCATGATGAGGACTGGCAGGACGTAGAACTTGGTCAGCCAGTGGCTCAGAGTGAGAACCAAGATCGTCATGGAAGGAAGGCCGATACCGAAGTCTTTGAAGATCGCTTCGAACTTTGGCGTGACGAAGTAGAGGAGCATCCCCGTGACGACCTGGAGAACGGCCAGCACCATGAAGAAGTAGCCCACCTTCGCACCGAAGTTCTGCCAGCCGGCGGGGCGAGCGGATCGTGACTGGGCCGCATCTTGAAGCGCCTTGGCAAGAGAGCCGGAGTCGTGGCCGACGCGAACCATCACCTTCGCCGTCGCGGTGGTCGACGTCCTCACGAAGTCGAGCGAGTCGGGCAAGGGCATCCCGTAGTTGAGGCATTCGGCAAGCCGCAGGGCGCGGAGGCGATAGACGCCGCTCGTCTGCTGCGCCAGCGCCGAGACGGCCGGGCCGAGCGGGCGATTTCGTTCGGCGGCGAGTGCCAGGACCCAGAGAAGTGAATCCTGCTCGACGGCTCGTCGACGGAGGACGACGAAGACGAGCCCGCCGATCACGATCGGCATAATCAATAAGGTAAGCCAGCCGGTCAACACGATCGAGAACACCGTCAGTCCAACGACGACGACAATCCAACCCAGACCCGACCAGCGTGCCTGCCATCGCGTCAGGAAGAAGCCCGAGCCGACGATAGTGAGGGCGGTCGTCAGGACCGCGAGAAGCAAGTCGTCTGCCCGACCCGACCGGAGGAACTGCGCGATCGCCGCGATCACCACAGCCACAACCGCCGACAAGATCATGATGTGCCGCAGTCCGAACTGGCTCCGCTTCGGCGGAGGCGGCGGGACCGGCAATTCGGGCGGCAGGTCGGTCGGCCCCTTGAGGCCAACCTCGCCCTCCCACGGTTCAACCCACGTCATCCGGAGAGCCTCGAAATGAGGTTAATCATGGGCATATATAGGGCCGTAATCACGAATCCGATTCCCCAGACCACGAACAAGACTGTGAACACGGCGATCAGGGTCGACGCGAACGACGCCTGTGCCTGGGCGCGGGCCTCGAACATGTCGCCCGCCATGTGAAGCGACGGCGAGAGGTCTCCGCGATCCTCGGAACCGTCGAGCACTTCGCGGAGGCCCGCCGGGCAGCTGGGCCAGAGAACCAACGATTCCGACAGCGTGCGCCCGTGCTCGACCGATCGCCGAAGCTCCATCCCCGTCTTCGCCAATGCGGGGTCATTCACCCCCTGCCCCGCCAACTCCAAGGCCTCGGGAAGCGGCATCTCGCTCTCGACGAGCAGGCCGACCATGTGGCAATACTCGGCCAGTACGCTCCAACGGAGCATCGGCCCGTAAAGCGGGATGCCCAGAATGATTCGGCGACGATCAATCGGGCCTGCCAGGAATCGGGCCGAGACGAGCCCGATCCCACCGATCACCGCGACCGCGATCAAGAGCCCCAGGCCGCGCTCTCTAGTCACGCGAGCCAGAAGAAATAGGGCCGACGTGATCGCCGGAATGTTGATGCCGAAATCCTTGAGGATAAACTCGAACGCCTGGACGATTGAATGGCAGAGGAACAAGTAGAGCGCCCCCAGGACGCAAACGAGGAAGGCCGGATAAGCGATCACGAGCCGGAATCGGCGTCGGAGGTTCTCGCCGAGGCTCGCATATCGGACATACTGCCCGAGCACATCAGCGAGCTTGCCCGACTCGGCTCCGGCGACAATCAGCCCGCGGAGGTGGACAGGAAACCGGTCGGCCAGCTCGATCATGGCGGCATCGAGCGACGTACCGAGTTCGATCCGGTCGGCGGTCGCTACGAGAGCGTGACGTAGCCGTTTCGACGGCAACTCGGAAGCGAGGGCGCGAAGACCCGAGGGCAGCGGGAGCCCGGTCCGAGTCAGCGTGACCAGATGCTCGACGAATTCGGCCGATTCAACGACCGTCGCGCGCCCGACCCTTTGCGTGACCCACGGGACCTCGGGGGTCGCGACCGGCTCGGCCTCTTCGTGAATCGACATTGGCGTAGCCACCCTGTAAATGCAACAGGAACAGGAGGATTGCAAAGCGATCATTTCTTGGGCGATCTCGGGTCGCACCGGTGAGGATCGTCCTCCGCACGGTCGGCCGATGACCTGTCACTTCACCTCCCCAGTTCGCAAACCGGGGCCACCCAACTCAAGGGCTTCTCTTGCAAGAGGCGCGACTTTGCAATCTTTCTGAAGGACAGGAGACGGAGGTTTAATCGTTAATCGGGATGGCCAGGTCGTACCAGAGCCTGAGCACGGGATGCAAAACAGCCACGATGAAGACAATCGCCGACACCGCCCCCACGACGCATAACAGCACGGCGGGCAACGTCGTCTTGAGCATCTCGGCACCTCGACCGGCCCGCTGTCGATAGGTCTCGGCGGCGTGTTTCAGGGCCGGGGCGAGCGATCCGACTGTCGTTGAGGTCGATAGCACCCAGGCGAGCATCGGCGGCAGCGAACGGCTCTCCTTCGAGAGGGCCGCGAGCGAGTCACCGCGCCGAATCCCTTCGGCCAGATGTACGGCCGACGATCGGAGCGCAGGCGAGTCGGTCGCATCGGCAGCAAGCACGATCGCCTCGTCGAGCGAGACGCCGTTGTCGACCATGAGGGAGAGCAAGTCGGCGAAGTCGGCCGCCTGAGCCTGCATCAGGATCGTACCCAGGCCGGGTACCAGCCTGAAGACCCCCCCGAGGCGTCGCGGCCGGAGCACCGCCGCGTGGCCCGACTGCACCCACCAGGCGAGCAGCAGCAGGAGCAATGCGGGCACCACGGGCACCCAGTAAACCGGATGGTCGTGGAGCCAGTCGAACAAGGTCATCGATCCGAGCCGCTCGAACCGGAACGTTGCGAACACCGACGAGAACCGGGGCGCGAGTAGCATAACGAACAGGAGGAACAGGACATAAGCGAGCATCGCGACGATGATCGGATAGATCAGGGCCAGACCGATCGCCCGGCGGGTCTCGGCGAACTTCCGGGCGTAGGTCGCCAGACCCTCCAGAGCGCTCGCCAACCGTCCCGAGCGGACGCCCGCCGCGACTACCGACCGGTAGAACGACGGCACTGCCTTCCCTTCGGCTTCGAGCGAGGCGTCGAGGCTCTCTCCCCGTTCGAGCCGCTCACCGAGCCGGGTCGCGAGATGGCCGAGTCGCCCCCGCGTGTCTCGGCCAACCGCAGTCAGGCCGCGATCGAGAGGCACTCCAGCATGGACCAGCGCTGCAATCTCGTCGTTCAGCGCGATTAAGCGATCAATCCCAATCGCCGCCCCGGGCCTCGGATCCATTTTCGACAAGGCCCGCTCCTTATCATCGAGACGTCCGCACCCCTGAGACGACTGTCAGACGGGATTCTACGACTTCTGTCATAGACTGTCTAGCGGGTCGTCCGAAAATCCTAAGACCCGGCGAATCTCGGCGGGCGAGGTCATCCCTTCGGCCACCGCGATCCGGGCACGCTCCCAGCGGCCGACCATCCCCGCGTCGAGCGCTCGGGCCTCGATCGTGTGGATATCGACGCGGTCGAGAATCGCCTGCCCGAGCCGCAACTCTTCGGGGACGAGCAGTTCCGCGAGCACCATCCGGCCGCGATACCCGACCCGTCGACATGCCTCGCACCCGACCGGAATGCGATACCGCTCAACAGCGAGCCCAAGCCGACCACGCGGATCGTCAGACCACTCCGCGCAGTTGCAGAGCGTCCGCACGAGGCGTTGCGAGACCACCGCGAGGATACCGCTCCGGAGCAAGTAAGGCTCGATCCCCATGTCCGCGAGCCGTCCCACTGCCCCCGCTGCGCTCCCGGCATGGAAGGTCGTCAGGACGAGGTGTCCAGTCAACGACGCCTGGAACGCGATCTCCGCCGTCGGCCGGTCGCGGACTTCTCCGACGACGATCACCTCGGGGTCTTGCCGCAAGAGCGACCTCAGCCCCGTCGGCAGGTCAAACCCCGCCGCGAGGTTCACCTGCGACTGCGAGACCCCCGCGACGGCCCCTTCGATCGGGTCTTCGAGAGTCGCAAGGCTACGCCTGCCGCCCGTCGTCTCGACGAGTTCGCGGAGGCACGCATAAATCGTCGTCGTCTTGCCCGACCCGGCTGGACCCGAGAGCACGATCGCCCCTGAAGTCTCTGCGAGCAGCCGGCCGAGCGTGTTGCTCACTTCGGTCGGCAACCCAAGGTCGCTGATCCGCAGAAACCGCCCGGTCGCGGCGAAGAGGCGAACGACCGCCTTCTCGCCATGCAAGGTCGGAAACGTGCTGACCCGCAATTCGCCGTCTCCGCTCTTCCCCCTGACGCGGCCTTCCTGGGGGATGTCGGTCTTATAGGTGAGCAACTCGGCCATCACCTTGAGGCGAGCCACGACATTGGGCGCGACGGCGAGCGGCAGCGTGCCGACCTGTTGGAGCACCCCGTCGACTCGCCAGCGCATCTCTAGCCCGTCGGCCGCCGGAAGAAGGTGGATATCGCTCGCCCCGACCGTCCTCGCCTCCTCAATCGCAAGATCCACGACCTCGACGACATGACGATGGCTCTTGGGGTCGAGCATCGCGAGCTTCTGGCGGAAGGGGTCTCCAGCGGGATTCATTGGGCCTGGGTCTCGTCTCGAATCCACTCGACCTCGGCCGACTGGCCGAAGCATTCTTCGACCTGCACCCTCATCCGGGCCGGCATCGGCAGCCCCCGCGCAGTGATCTCGTCGCAGAGGCGATTGCGAATGGTATCCGCGATCAATTCTGAGGTCGTGTTGGCGACCGGCAAGACGACGCAATCCTCTTTCGGGAAGCTCCAGTATCGCTCTTTGTAACGCACCAGCCAGTTCGAACCGTCATCGTGCAAGCGGATCAGCGAACTCCGCGATGGCAGCAACATCCGATGGTCGAGTTCGTCGACAATCGCCTTGGTCATGTCGCGGAGGGCGATGAAATCAAAGACGTAGTGATTTTGGTCGAGTTCACCGTCGACCTCGACGGCCGTGCGGTAGTTATGGCCGTGGACCGGCTCGCAGTGGTCCCCGTCATACGTGATGAAATGACCCGAACTGAAAACGAGCGTGTCTTTGGTGACTCGAACCGTATATCGAGAGCCTGACAAGGCGAGATCCTCCCGCTTACGACACATGCAGAGGCCATTCCCCCACCGGTCGAGGCAAAGCGATTGTCCCATCACGAAGCGCGGCGAACAAGGCGGCGGCGATGAGGTCGGCAGTCGCGCCGGGGTTGCGGGCGTGGCCATCCTCGCGAAGCCAGGCATCAAGGGCGTCGAGATCGCCCGACGCGAGCGCGATCGAGGCACGTCGAGACGCCTCCTCGGCCACGTCAACACCACGCTTCCGCGCGATGAGGGTATCGGGCCGGGCCGCCAGCATCGTCACAAAGGCGTCGATGATCCGCCCTTCAAGCCCCTCGTTCTGACACAGTGCGGACTCTCCGCGTCCATCCAATAGAGCAGGTACCGCAATCTCAAACACATCTTCAAATCTGGTTACATATTGCCTTGCGACGAGATCGCGGTCGGCTGCGATCCGCATCACTTCGAGCAGCGTCGCACTCGGCTCATTCGCAACGTCTTGTGCATCGGCCGAGCCTAACCCGCCGGGTTTAGCGAGTCGGATCGCCCGGTACACCGATCGGGCATCGTCGACCGTGAGCCGGGCGAGGATATCGCTCACTCCGTCACGCAGTGGAATCCCCTTGGGGACGCACGCCAGCGGGACGATCAACAAGATCATCCCCAGGTTCGTATTGGTCCGCACGACGTTCCGAGTGGCCTCAACCGCCGCCAGCACGGTCCCGCCGACTCCGACATCACTGGCTCGCTCGATCGGCCCGGCAATGGCGGCCGCACTGAGGAGGAAGTCAAGGTAATGGGCATCGCCGGGAAAATCGGCGAAGCGGTGGACGTTGCCGGGCTTCCTCGCCGTGACTTCGAGGATGCAGGCAACCTGCGCCAGCAGGCCGACGTTCATCGACTCTCTCCGATTAGATCCAGCAGCAGCAGTCGAGCCACGTCGATCCCGGTCGCCGCCGAGAGCGCTTTCCAGCCCGGGACGGCGTTGACCTCGATCACGACGAGGCCCCCACTCTTCGGATCGGGCAGGAGGTCGACACCAGCGGCGCGGGCACCCACCGCCCTCGCCGCGCGGAGGGCTAGGGCCTCGGTCTCGTCGTCAAGCTTGAACTTCGTCGCGACCCCGCCGACCGACACATTCGTCCGCCAATCGCCGCCGGTCGCCTCACGACGGATCGCGCCCAGAACGCGATCGCCAAGGACGAAGGCCCGGATGTCATAACCGGGATGTTTGATGAATCGCTGGACGTAGAGCACCGCGCCCAATCTCGCGAGGGTCTGAAACGTGCGTCGCGCCAGCTCGTAATCCGAGACACGCACGAGCCCGCGCCCTTCCGAGCCGAACAGCGGCTTGACGACGACATCAGCCCCGAGCCGTCCGAAAGCGTCGAGGGCCTCGTTGGCAGACTCGCCCACCCACGTCTGCGGTACCGGCAGCCCGGCGGCTTCGAGTTGTGCGAGCGCGAGATATTTGTCGACGCTCGCCTCGATCGCGCGGGGCGGGTTGAGCACGGGGATACCGAGGGCCGCCAGCCGGTGCAGCGCATCCATTCGGAAGATCACCTGTTCGAGCGACCCTGGCGGCATCATCCGCAAGAGCACACCATCGACCCTCGTCAGGTCGACGCCGCTCGCCTCGATCTTCGGCGAGCCCGTGCCGACCTGTCCCGAGACGCTTGGGAACGGCAACGGTCGGAACTCGATGTCGAGCGAGGCCGCCGCGCGTCGGAGGTCTTGCACATGCCAACCGAAGCCGGAGACAAGGGCGGCGACGGTCGGCATCGGCATTGGCCCCGTTCGGGATTCAGCTCGGCTTGCGGAGTAGCCAGAGGTCTTGTCGAGGGTTCCCCAGCGCCCCTTCGGGCACATGGTCGACGACCTCAAGCCCGCGCGACAGCCGTTCTTTGACATAGCGGGGCGGGTGGAACGTCGCGCAGTCGTTCGTCCCTTCGCGACCCGGCAGGCGAACGACCGCCTCTCCCGCATGATACTGGTTTCGTTCCGGTTCGGGCAGGCTCTGGGCGTAGTGGTCGCCGTGGGTGGTGATGAGCAAGAGCCCACCGGGCTTAAGCACGCGGGCCATCTCGTCAATCCAGGCGAACCCAACCGGCTCGGTCAGGTGAGTGAACACCGAGAGTGCATAGGCCAGGTCAAACGTCGCGTCGGGCCACGCCACGCCGCCGGTCAGTCCGTTAAGCCGGACGTCAGCGAACCCGAGCGCCTTGCGGCACCAGTTCACAAGCCTGGGATTATAGTCAGACCCGCAGACCTTCGGTCCCTTGAGCGTATCCCAGTGCCTCAAAGTCCGGCCCGCCCCACATCCGAAGTCGAGGATCGCGCCCATCCGGTTGATGTCGTATCCGTTACGGTCGAGCGTCTCGCGAATGCTCGCGGCGGCCTGGGCCCCCGAGTTGAGGAACCAGTTCAGGTCGTTCGTCCCAGCGACGAGGTAAATCAACCGAGACGGCGGCAGCGAGAGTCCGCGATTGGCCGCGCGAATCGGGACATTCGTCACCCGTTCGCCAAACCGTCGCGAGAGTCGACGCGCTTTCCCGACCGCCCTGGACAACAAGCTCGCCCGATCCGTGCGCATAGACATCCTCCGGAGACGTGGAATGCCGATGGGATAGCCGAATCAGGCCAGTCCGTCAATCGCAGGGCTGATCGGTCGGGAAATCGAAATCGAGTGACGCCCTCGATTCGGGATGCGGAGTGTGCCCCAACGATCGGTCGAGGCTTCCGGGTCCCGCTCGCTCAGCCCGAATAGAATGACCGCGTCAGGACGGCGTCGTCGATTGCGCCGAATGAGAAGACGTTTCCGGTCTCGACGTTCTGGATCACCACTTCGGCAGGACTGAACAGGTGGGGGTCGACGGCGTAGAAGTCGTTGTTGTATCGGGCGAAGATCGCAGCGAAGGGCTCGCCGTGGTCTTTCGACGACGATGACGGCACTTTCGGGCCGACCTCCTCGATCGAGGCGTCGTCGCCCTCGACATAGAGGACGACGCGGGCACCGTAGAGGATCGAGTCGTTGGTGCGGCCGATCGCGGCGAGGTCGTTTTTGGCCACCGGCGGCAGAGGGGCGACGCCGTGTGCTGAGATGACCCGCGTCATGTCGAAGTGGAGTTCGTGCAGCTTGTGCAGGGCCGTCTCGACCGACCGGGCCACGACTTGCAGGCCCCCGGCGATGCTGGCCGTCGGCGCGACGAGCAGCGTGACGCTTGACGGCGGCACCCCGCACGCTGAGGCGATCTTGGCGATCACGCCCGAGGTCGGCGGGTTGCGTCCCTCAAGCACCCCAACGACCGAGTGCGTCGCTTCTTTGTAGCCGATCGAGGCGAAGACCGGCTCATGGCCATAGGCCGCACGCATCGGGCCTGAGCCCATCGCGAAGAACTTCCCCTCGCTGATCTGCCACCCGGCATATTGGCTCGCCAGGCAGGCGGCGACTGGATGATCTGTGCTCACCTGAACATGAGGGCAGGAACGTCCGCCAACCGTGCCCGGCACGAGCGCGACGTCGGCGAGGTCAGCCATGCAGATCTTCACCAGTTCAATCCCGGCGCGTAATCCGCCGTGGACGTCGATCCCGCAATCGATGAACCGCCCCCCCTTTTCGATCGGATGCAGCGCCACCCGACGTTCCTGCGCCTTGGTCAGCATGGCCTCGACGATCTTGAGCGAACGGCCATTCAGATGCATCGAGTGCTCATCCTCAAGTCAAGGTGGAAAATCGGTCGCGGCCTATCCCCAGACGAGCACTTCGCCCTGCCCGCCTTCGGCCCGGTCTCCATTGTAGCGGGCGAACTGGCCCGAGAAAACCGCGTCGGGCACGTTGAAGCCCCACGCCCGAAGCTGCTTCAAGTAGATTGTCAGGAACGGAGGCCGTTCGCGACCACTCCGGGCAAACGTCGGCAAGAGATTCGGGTCTGTAGGATCGTTAAGGCCAAAGAGGGCGATCGTTCCTCGCTTCATCCCCATCCCGGCGAGGTCTGCGACCGGCCCGAAGGCGAATACGCTCCCCGCGACCATCGCCCGGCCCAGCCCGAGCCCCGCACGACCTCGCACGGCGATCAGTCCGCGGCGCATCGCCAGGCCGGCTTCCTCACCGACCGATCCGTTTACGAGGATCACTCCCTCACGCATCCCGATTCGGCTTCCCGGCAACGCCGAGCCCAGGCCGTCACCCGCGTCGCCGGTGATCCGCAGAAAGCCGCCCGTCATCTCGGCCCCGGCCCAGACACCGGCTGAGCCGTCGATGAGCAGTTCGCCGCCCGACATCGCCAGGCCCGCCCTCGGGCCAACTTCGCCCGTCACGGTGATCCGACCCGAAGCCATCCCCGCTCCAATGCCTCGGACCGGGCGCAGGTTTCCTTCGAGAACCAGATGGCCATCGTCTGGACTTCCCTCGACGGTGAAGAGTTCGCCGACCTCGGCCGACGTATTGCCGAGCGGAAGGCGCAGCCGCGCGATCTCGTCCGCCGAGAGCCCCATCAGGGCGTCGGGCCTGAGCGTCTCGGCCTCGACCGGGAGGCGGGTCGCGTCTTTCCAGCGGAGCGTCAGGGGCATGATCGAGGTGAGTCTACCCGATCGCTTATCGACTCGGGAAGAAAAACTCACGCCCGGCTTCGATCGTCTCGACGGACGCCATGTCGTTGGCCAGCCCGAGGGCACTCCATTCGACCTCGGCCCGCTCGGCCGCGACGATCGAGGCGAGGAAGACCACGGCCTCGCGGGGGAGGATGTCGGGCTCCCCATGGTTTACATAGGTATCCAGACACCGCCCTGCATCCATCGTCCCCCGCCGATACGCCGCGACCAGCTCTCGGCGAAGTGCCGTCTTCCACGAGTGCACGAAATGCTCCCGATGCACGATCCAACGTCTGGAGATCATCGCCGAATCCGATAGAGAAATTTTGCCCATTTGCTTCAGATCCAGTGATAGCAGAGGAAAAAACCCTTGTCAACAAGACATACATTGCACGCGAATTAAATCAACATCAGGCGACCGATCGGTTGTGAATTGGCAACGAGCCCTTGTAACCAGGCACCTAGTTCGCTCGTCGATCGAACGCCACAATGAGCAGATCGAGAATCGCGACCGCACCCGCGTCGATGACGGAGCCGACCCCTGATGCACCTTAGAACATCTCTCGCCCTCGTGTCTGCCTCGATCGTGTTGTGTCTCTGCGGGCGCTCGCAGGCGTTCCAGCGAGTGGAGGCCGCCTCGCCCGCGCGCGCCGCCGCCTCGCCCCGGCCGTTCGTCGTCGATGTCCGCGAGTTCGGGGCCAGGGCCGATGGTAAGACGGATAGCGCCCCAGCCTTCCAGCTTGCCGTCGACACGCTGGCGGCGCGGATGACGAAGCTCCTCCCCCCGCACAGCAATGCCATCGGCCTTGTGCTCGTGCCCGCCGCGACCGACGTCTATCGGTTCGCGCGGCCGGTCTGGGTCGATCACCCCTTAATCGAAATTCGGGGCGAAGGGTCGGGGTCGCGGATCGAGGTCTTCGCGGGGGATGACCACCCGCTCTTCATCTTTGGGCTACGACGGGTCTCGACTGTCCCGTTGAAGGGCAAGCAAGTGTCGCTCGTCGCCGACGGTCACTATCGGGTCGACCTCTTCGGTCGGCTCGACGCTTCAGCCGTCCCCGCGCCCCGGACGCGATGGGGGTTTCGGACGCGAGGCGAGACGCTGATCCAGGCGCAGGCCGGGCCGCTCTCGGACGGGCCTCGGCACTCGCGGGGAGACTACACCACCGACCACTGGACCGAGACCCCCGCCCTCACGATCGAGGCCGCAATCGAAGTCGCCGGGGAGACGCTACCGAAGGGGTTGCCCCTTTTCGGGATGGGCGTGGCGTCGAACAACCGGCCGTCGCCGTTCCTGCTCTATACAGGGGAGGAGGCTGGGGAAGTCTGGGTCCAGTTCGCAACGCAGGCCGAGCCGTTCGGGCCGATCGCTGCCCGCAAATTTACCTTTCGCGTCCCCCCGGCCAAGGGGGTGAGACGGCTGACCGTGCAGCTTGACCTCAAGGCCGCGAAGGTCTCGGCCTATGTCGATGGCGTCCAGGTTGCCACCTCGATCCTCCTAGGCCCCGAGTTCCGCCCGGGGCTCCACTTCGCCGAGAACGACTATTTCCCGCTCCTGATCGCCGACCACGGCGGCGATCGCCCGGCGCTCGGATCGGCTAACGGGGTCGATTGGGTCCTCTACGGCCTGCTCCTCTCGCGGACGGTCCGCTACGCCGACGATGCGCCGGGGCGTCTTCAACGGAGGATCGACCGTCCCGGCGCGAAGCTGGACGACCGTTACCGCTACTTCACCGCACCCGACGACGACCCCGGTCACATCGGCCATCTCGCCTTCACCGACGACCCCGCGACCTCAGGCCGGTATCTCACGATCCAGGGAGGCCCCGCCTCGATGAATCACAAGGCGATGGCGATCCTGCAGCACTCGCTCTCGAACGGCCAGGGCGGGATCATCGACAACGCCATCCGCGACATCCATCTTGTCGGCGGCCATCTCTATGGCCAGAACATCGCCGTCGGCCAGGTGCTCGAACTCAAGATCACCGGCGTACGGTCGTCAGGGGCCTATCACGCCGTCGGCTCGATCAATCACGGGGCTAACTACATGGTCAAGCTCGAAGACTGCAACCTCTCGGGCAACGACGCAGGGTATTACGCCCTCGATCAAATGCTCTGGGCGCGGAATGTCGTCTTCGGCACCGCCGGCCGCGCGACGATGCGGTTTGTCGGATCGGTCGTTCGGATGGAGAACACGATGGTTTCGTTCTATGCCCCCGGCAATCAGTCAACCATCAAGATTCACGCCGGAGACTACGGCGGCAACTACAGCTTCGATCACCTGATCGTCGACTACGAAGGCAGCACCTATGCCCACACCGCGATTTATTGCGAGTCGCACCCCTACGCCCCCGCCACGTCGCTGAGGCTTACCGACGTCCTCCTCGGCACCGTCGGCGAGACCATCCCAGTCCTGACCCTGCGTGACATCTTGCCCCACAACGCGAGCGCATACCTCTCGGTTGACAACCTCCAGTCATTCACCAAGAAGGTCGGCGCGGTAATTGACGTCGACAGCCCGCTCTGGCGGGGCGATGTCCGTGGCCTGGCCGTCGGCGAGGGGGAGCGGATTCACTATCGGGGCAAGCCGGGGACGGTCTCGCGGATCGTGATCCATGAGTAGATCACTCGGTCGTTTTTCGTTCGATGCCCATTTCGTATCAGGCAACCCAGGTCAGACCGGGGGTTGCGGTCGGGGGTTGGCCTGAATATGATGCGAGGCTGTCGCGGCGGGGGCCTGGCGACGGTCGTTCGCCCTACGTCCGCGGGTATTAAGCTCGATGAGTGACCGTCCCAAGTACGGTTCGGGAGACGAACGAAGATGGCCGACTACACCATGCACATCGGCGAAGCCCTCGTGGGCGACGGCAACGAGATCGCCCACATTGACCTGCTGATCGGCTCAAAGAACGGCCCGGTCGGCACTGCCTTCGCGAATGCGTTGGCCAACCAGTCGGCCGGACACTCGAATCTGCTCGCCGTCCTCACCCCCAACCTGCTCTGCAAGCCCGCCACCGTGCTCGTGACCAAGGTCACGATCAAGGGGATGCGTCAGGCCGTGCAGATGTTCGGACCGGCCCAATACGCCGTCGCCAAAGCCGTCGCCGACTGCCTCGGCAACGGCACGATCCCGCAGTCTGAGGCCGAGAACCTTGTCGTCATCGTCGGCGTCTTCATCCATCCCGGCGCGGAAGACAACGCGAAGATCCTCAAGTTCAATTACGAGGCCACCAAGCTCTCGATCGAGCGGGCCATGAAGAACGAGCCTTCCGCCCAGGAAGTGATCTCGAAGAAAGACGCGGCGAAGCACCCGTTCGCGGGCGAATAAGCCCCCGACCGGACTTCTTGTTCCCGTTGGGTGGGCCGTGTCCCACCCTGCGGGAATGCTCTTACCTCTGAACATTTCCCACATGGCCGAAACACAAGTCCTCGCCAAGCCGACGATCCTCATCCAGCTCGACGTCGATCCGCAGCCGAGCGTCTTCGACGGCGTGGTCGCTGTCGACACGGGCGTTGCCCATCTCTTCCGCCACGGCGGCATCACCCCAGAGACCGTCCGAGACCTGGTGCATGGGGCGATCTTCACCCGAGGCCCCGCTGACCTGCGTTCG
Source organism: Isosphaeraceae bacterium (assembly GCA_025356435.1). GTDB lineage: Bacteria > Planctomycetota > Planctomycetia > Isosphaerales > Isosphaeraceae > CAMFLR01. The sequence continues at coordinate 27,091 of JANXSY010000005.1, forward strand.
ACCGCGATCTTCGTCGGAGGGTCCGATGCGGCCCGCGCTGAGGCGGTGCTTGATGCCGTGAAGTCGTCATTCTTTGGCCCGTTCAAGGTCTCGGTCCTGTTCGACCCCAACGGCGCGAACACTACCGCCGCCGCCGCCGTGCTCGCGACCCTTGAAGGTCTCGGCGGCTCAGTCGAAGGGACGCGAATCGCGGTCCTCGGTGGCACGGGGCCGGTCGGCGGCCGGGTCGCGCGGTTGCTCGCCGGACTGGGGGCCAACGTCACGCTCGGCTCCCGCGACCCCAAGCGGGCCAAGGCCGCTGCCGAGACGATCAAGGCCCGCGTCGGCACGCTCGTCGACTCCTTCGGCACCTCCGATCTTGAGTCGCTTGAAACGGGCCTCGACGGGGCCTCAGCCGTGGTCGCCGCCGGTGCGGCCGGAGTCGTCCTGCTACCGAGGTCGGTCCGCGACCGCCTTTCGAGCCTTAAAGTCTTGATCGATCTCAACGCCGTGCCACCGCTCGGCATCGAGGGCGTCGAGGTCATGGACAAGCGGACGGAACGCGACGGCCTGTTGACCTGGGGCGCTCTCGGCGTCGGCGGGACGAAGATGAAGATCCACAAGGCCGCTCTCAAACGTCTCTTCGAATCCAACGACGCGATCATCGACGCCGAACAGGCTCTCGCGATCGGCCAATCGCTGCGGGCATAATCCCGAAGGCACAACCATGCCGCGCGTCGTTGGCGTCGATCCGGGGACGAGCAGCCTCGACTTGCTGCTCCTCGACAACGGACGTGTCGCCGCCCAGCATCGATTCGCTCCGGGGACACTCCGCGACGACCCGCTCGCACTTGCCAATCGACTGACGGCCTGGGCACCGATTGACCTGATCGCGGGGCCGTCGGGATATGGCCTTCCGTTGATCGACGGCCGCGACGTGACCGAGGCCGAGATCGATCTGATGAGCTTCACCCGGCCCGACGAGCGGGGTCGTGACTCGGGCGTGATCGGCTTCCGGGGCTGGGTCCGAGCGTTCCTGGCGTCGGGCGTGCCCACGGTCTTCCTCCCTGGAGGCCTCCACCTGCCAACGATCCCGACCCATCGCAGGCTCAACGCAATCGACATGGGCACGGCCGACAAGGTCGCTGTCGTCGCTCTGGCCGTCCGGCACGACGCGGGCCGGAACCGCGCGTTCGCCGTGGTCGAAGTCGGGTCAGCCTTCACCGCCGTCATGGTCATCCAAGACCGAGCGATCGTGGATGCCTCGGCCGGATCGCGCGGGCCGATCGGGTTGAAATCATCAGGCGCGTGGGACGGTGAGGCGGCGTACTGGCTCGCGCCGCTCGCGAAGTCTGACATCTTCCGGGGCGGCTGGATCGACCTCGGGGAGTTCGCCCCAATTGCCTTTGCGGAATCGCTCCGAAAGCACGTCGCGGGCCTGCGAGCCGTCACGTCGTTCGACACGGCCTATCTCTCGGGCGCGGGCCTCGATCGCGCCGAGGTCCGCGCGGCCACCACGCTGGCTCTGGATGGCTTGGTCGGATCGCCATCCCTGCCCTCACTGCCTGGCGCGTGGGTCAAGCACGCGGCACAGGGGGCAGCGCTGCTGGCCGACGGGCTGGCGGGGGGAGTGAATCTTGATCTCGTCGAGGATCTTGCATTGCGGCGGGCGTCGGGGACAATCATCGACTACCTCCGCCACAGACCGACCCCGAGACTGTCACCATGATCCGCATTGCCGCCGCTCTCACGATCGCCCTCTTCGCCGGGACCGCTTCGGCCCAATCGGAGAGGGGGCTCGACATCTATTTCATCGACGCCGACGGCGGTGCCGCGACGTTGATCGTCACGCCCGAACGCGAGTCGATCCTCATCGACTCGGGCTGGCCCGGCCACGACGACCGTGACCCGAAACGGATCGTGCATGTCTTGAAAGACGTCGCCAAGCTCGAACGACTTGACCACCTGGTGACGACCCACTGGCACACCGATCACTATGGCGGCGTCGAGGGCCTCTCGAAGCTCGTCACCATCGGCAAGTTCTGGGATCGCGGCCTCCCCGGTATCGACGGCCCCGCGTCCGAATATCCCGACGGCCCGAAGGCCGACGACCCGCTCGGCATCGCCTATCGCAAGGCGTCAGAGGGCAAGCGCAAGGCGCTCGGGGCGAACGATTCGATCACGCTCAAGGGCAATCTCAAGGCGATCGTGATGGCCTCGGGCACCGAGGTCCGCAAGATCCCCAAGCGACGACCGGCTAACCCCCTCTGCGCCGAGGCGACGATGCACCCCGATGATCCGAGCGACAACGCCCGCAGCCTCGCGATCAAGTTCAGCCTGGGCTCGTTCGACTTCCTCGACTGCGGCGACCTTACCTGGAACATCGAGAAGGATCTCGTCTGCCCCTTCGATCGCGTCGGCCAGGTTGACCTCTATCAGGTCACGCACCACGGGCTGGACAGCTCGAACAACTCGGTGCTCGTCAAGACGATCAAGCCGACGGTCGCAATCATGAACAACGGCTCCAAGAAGGGCGGCTCGCCCGCGACCGTCAAGATGCTCCGATCGATCCCCTCGATCAAGGCCGCTTACCAACTCCATAAGAACGCCAAGACCGGCCCCGAGGACAACACCGACCCCGCCCTGATCGCCAACGCCGATCCCAAGGGCGGTCAGTTCATCCACGTCTCGGTCACGCCCGATGGCAAGAGCTATACCGTCCAGATCGGCGAGGATGGCGAGAAGAAGTCGTTCGCGTCGAATTGATAGTACCGAACGCTCACCACTTCTGCTCCATCGCGTTGACGATATCCGTCGCCAACCGCTGATTGGCCTTGAGGAAGGCGGCGGCCGAGGTCTCGCCCACTTCGGGGAAGAAGTTTACCGTCGCCGTCACCGTCATCGGCTCGCCGACCTTCTTCTGGGTGCGGTTGTCGGTCCAGGTGACGGCGGCCGTCATGTTGGCGGTCAGCTGGCGGGGGAGGTTGAACGGGTTTTCGAGGATGAGGTTCTTGTCGGCGAAGTTGATCACGCCTTCGAGCGTGGTGTCGGCCCCCTCGGGCTTGCCAACGACCTTGAACGGTGTGCGCCGCTCGATCTGCTTGATAACTTCCTCAGTGAGCTGAAAGTTCACGTCGCGTCGGAAGGTGATCGAGCGGAACACCGGGACGTAGACCGTCCGGATATTGGAGTTGAACGGGGGCCGTACGGTATATCCGCAGCCATCGAAACAGAGCAGCGTGACCAGGGCGATCGTCGCGCCCAGGAACGACCGTCGAACGCGGGAGTCACGCATCGGACCTCGCCTTCCGGACCGAGGAATCAAACCTATCGCTGGGGCGGCCATCAACCTGCGCCGCCCATGCCGCCCATGCCGCCCATCATGTTCCCGCCCATGCCGCCCTGGGTGCCGCCGCCGTTGGTCCCGAGGCCGCCACCACTGCCGCCGCCGCCGCTGAAGGGGTCGGAGGAGCCGGGGGTGGTCATGATCTTGCTCGGCATGCTCTCCTTGCGGGGGAGCTTCGCGAGCAGACCGAGTTCGGTCTTTGACTTCTTCGCCCACTCCGTCTTCGGCCACTTCGCCGAGACCATGCCCAGGTAGTATTCGGCCGAGATGATCTTGCCGGTCTTTTTGTACCACATGCCCGTGGTGTAGGCCCGCTCGGCGTACTGGTCGTTGATGACGTCGAGCGTGTGATAGAGCTTGTCGGAGCCGGTCTGCCGCTCGGGGAAGGTGGCCATGGTCTGCTTGATCATGTCCTTCGCGCCGTCGAGGCCCTGACCGTCGTATTCGGGGCCGCTGTAGGCCTTGAGCTTCGAGTCGATACTGGCGAGCTGCGCTTTCTGAAGGTGCTCGCTCTTGGGGTGGTCGCTGACAAGCTGGTCGTAATAGGTCGCGGCCGTCTCGTAGTCGCCGGACGTGTGATAGTGGTCAGCGAGCCTGAGCACGGCATCGTCGGAGAGGGGGCCGGTCGGGTCGTGAAGCCGGACGTGTTCGAGCGCGGTGATCGCATAGCCCGAGGAGTCGACCAGGGGAACTCCCCCGGTGAACGCGTCGGTCCATGTGAGTTTATCCTCGGGCTTGGCCGTCCCCTCGGAGTTGGCAAGCCACTTCTGGGCGATCGCAAACTCACGCGAGACGATCCGGTCAACGTGTTCGGTACCGGGGTAGTCTTTGATGAGTTTCTCGTAGGCGTCGTTGGCGTAGTTCCACTTCTTCTGCTCAAAGTACGACTCGGCGAGCAGGAACTGAGCGCGCTCGCCCCAGGGCTTGCCCTTCTGGGCCTTGGCGATCTTGACGAACTGGGGGTCGGCCTCGGAGTATTTGCCCTGCCTGTAGAGGGCGACGGCGGCCTCGAGCGCTGCGTCGGCTTTGGGGTCAGGGTCGACCTTGACCGGCTTCCAGCCTTCGTTGCTCAGCGTGAGCGACTTCGACTCCTTGGCGGCCGAAGCGTGGGGCGTGGTCATCGGGTTGAGATAGCGGGTGAGGTAGCGACCGGGCGTGGCGTCTTCAGGACGCACCATGCCTGTCGCGAGCGACTCGTCGTAACGGGGAGAGATCCTCGCGAGAAGGCTCTTGCCCATCGTTGACTGGCACCCGGAGAGGGCGAGGCAAGACGTCAGCGCCGCGGTTGCGACGAACGCCCGCTGGGCATGGCGGCGGCGTCGGGACCGAGCGGGCGAAGAATACGGCTTGGCCTTGGCCATCAGTTCAGGCTCCGAGAAAGGGCAGAAGTCGCGGACGCCGCCCGAGGTGGTGACTGATCACCGCGCCGAGCGTCGCGCGGACAGCTCCGAGGCTACCAGGCCCGAGTTCGGGGTCACGCCAGGCATTACCGGGCGAGGCAAGGGCACGGATTGCGCCGAGGGTCCGTCCGGAGAGGGTTGCCACATGGGGCTGGCCCGTGCGGCAGCTCGGGCAGAGGACGCCGCCGGTCGCTAGGCCGAAGGCAAACGAGTCACCCTCAGCTTCGACTTCAACACCACAGTGGGCGCAGGCATCCAGCACGGGCATGAGTCCCAACTCCCTCAGGCAAGCGAGCTCGAAACGGAGCACTCGCCTCGATCGCAACAGGGGCTCGCCCAGGTGCCGGAGCGTTACCGTCGCTGCGTCGAAGAGCCTCGGGTGTGGGTCATGGAAGTCGGTCAGGTCCGACAGCAGCTCGGCAATGTAATAGCCGGCATACAGGGCCGCCAGGTCGCGGCGGAGGGAAGCGAAGCGTTCGACAGGCACGGCCTCTGTTACGAGGTCGAGCGCATCGGACGCCTTGTGCAGCAGCACGATATCCGAAACGCCGAGTAGGTCAAGCCCACCCTGCATCGGCGACTTCAGCCGCCTCGCCCCCTTCGCCAGCCCGGAGACCTTCCCCAAGTCACGAGTGAACGCCGTCATGATCAGGCTTGTCTCGAAGACGTCGACCGTCCGGACAACCAGCCCTAAAGTTCGCACCGACGGCACGGCTCGTCCTCCTCACTTTTGGATGCGACCCGGTGCCGTCGCGACTGCCGCCTTGCGTCGCATGTGGCTCAGACGCATACCGGGCACTCTCCGCGACCCGTCGGGCTCATACTCGGCCTCGATCCTTGCCGCAGGCGCGGCCTCTCCCCGGAGGATCGTGCAGGAGACGTGCCAGATCCGTTCGGGCGGCTGACCGTTGTCGATCTCGGTTTCGAGCCGCATCGACTCCCAACCGTCGAGATAATAGCCAAGGCAGACCCGCGTCCCGTGGGTAGGCACGACAATCGTCGCGCCGGGGTCGGTTGCGCGGATCGCTGCGGCGGCAAGCCGGTACTGGCTCCGATCGAGATCGAAGACTCGCGAAGGCATCGCCGCCAGCGCCACTGAAGCACCGACCAACCCGAACGCCAGTCGAGGCCATCTCGGCAACGCGGAGACACCGCGAGCCACGAGCAGCAAGTACGCCGGGCTGACGAAGAGCAAGTAGCGGCGATGCCCGAATATCGGGTGCCGCGTCAACGAGTAGACCAGCAAGAGACCGGTCGGAATCAGGAACCACGCGAGCAGCGTCAGCGCCCCGCGGCCCTCATCCTTCCGCCTCGCATAGAGCCCCCAGCCGATCACGCCAAGGCACGCCGCGACCATCTCGGCCCGCCCACCCGTGAAGGCTTCAGGCCATTCGAAGAGATACCAGGCGTTGAGCCGAGAGACGAAAACCTCAGGGTTATGGTCGAGATAGCGCCCGGCCCAGGGCAGGAAGGCGAGCACGACGCCAACCTGGATGGCCAGCCACGCCGGCCATCGGAGCTTGGTATCCCGCAGGTTGAGCAGATAACCGCCCGCCAGGGCCGTCACCATCAGCGTGCCGAGCGGGTGCGAATATACGAGCGCCACGAGACTCAGCCCGAACGCCCCGCACTTCCACCAGGGGGCCGACTTGCGGAACGAGAGCAGCAGCGACCACGACGCGCAGGTCATCATCACCAGCCATGAATACATCCGTACTTCGCGACTATGGAAGACGTCGAGCGGGCTGATCGCGGCAAGCCACGCCGCCCAGAGCGCGACCGATCGGCCCGAAGTCTGGCGGCCGATCGCATAGGCGAGCCCGATCGTCGCCATTCCGCAGACGCCGCTGAACGACCGCGCCGCGGCCTCGCTCGCTCCGAAGACGCCGATCCACTGGTGCAAGAGATAGGGATGCAGCACCGCGCGCGTCGCGTCCCAGTGCTGGATCGCGTCGACGAGCGAGGCGAGGCCGTCTCGCTTGGCCAGCATCATCGTGACGACCTCGTCACTCCAGAAGCTCAAATTCCCGAGGGCGACGAACCGCAACGCGGCTCCGACAGCGAAGATCGCGGCGAGGATCATCGCATCGCGTCTCCAGGGGAGTGACTCTGAAGGAGCGAGGTCGGATTTCGGTTGCGTGCGCATGGGCTGGCCATCCCCTCCGTGGGATCGTTGACGTCTCGGGTCGATCTCCTATCCGGTCAGGGTGTCGATGTCAATCGAAGGTGACGCCTGTCGGAGAAATCCGGCCGTTTTCGAAGAAGACGACGAGGAGCCTTCCGACATTGACGCCCCAAAGGCGACCCTTCACCCGCGATGGGCAACTACCGCCAACACATTGCGTTCGCCTCGACCCTCGGCGTGGGCTACAGCGCGTTGGCCTATTTTCTGGCCGGTCTGCACTGGCTCTACGGCTCGGTGGCGATCCTGCTCGCCACGCTCGGCGGCCTTTTGCCCGACCTCGACTCGCCGTCAGGGATCGAGCTGAAAGGCTTCACGGGGATTCTCGGGGTGCTCGGCGCCTTGATCGTCTGGCAGGAAGTCGGCCAGATCCACCCGCCTCCGGTCTTTGAAGTCCATCTCTGGGCGATGGTCTGCACCTTCCTCCTGATCCGTCACGGTTTGAGCCGGATCATGGGACACCTGACGGTCCACCGGGGGATCAGCCACAGCCTGCCAACCCTCGCCGTCTGGACCGAGCTGGTCTATCTCCACTATCCGTCTGAGAGCCATATCATCCGGCTCATGATGGCATTTGCCGTGGGAGTTGGCTTTTTTTCGCATCTCTTACTCGACGAAATGTGCAGCGTCGACCTCCGTGGGGCGAGGCTTAACAAGGCGTTTGGCACGGCGATGAAGTTTTGGGCCCCCTCGATCTGGTCGACGTTGGCGATGTACGGGCTCTTGACCTTTCTCACCTGGCAGGCGATCCAGCAATGGCCCGACCAGCCGTTTTCTGAAAATGTCGAGATCCGGATGCCCGAGTGGCCGGCGAACTGGCCGAAGCCGAGGTGGCCGGAGAGCTGGCCTAAGCCGAAATGGCTCGAATCGACCATCGCGAAGGTGCGAAATCCCGTCCCGCCCGCCCGATCGAAGCCGGGGGACAACGCCGACATCCTTGACAGTCTCTCTGACTTCCCCTCGCTCAAGCTGCCGGGACAGGGGGCAAACCTCTCAGGGCGTCGTCCGTAGGGACCGTATCCCATTCCCTTGCGGCGATTTCGCGAGGATTGGCGCGGCGAGGCTGGGCATAGTCCGTATAATCGTCAAAATCGAACAGGCAATCCGAAGCGGCCGTGGGACGGTCGTGGGTTCGCCTGCCATAAATCCTCGTTAGGGAGAACCGTCCGATGCTTCAGCGTCTCCGCTTCGGTCTGCTGGCGACCCTGGCCCTGGCCTCGACCGGAGTGGCCATCGCGCAGCAGGCCCCGCGTGCAGGCGCACCGGCCGCAACCACCGCGACTCCGCCGAGTCCCGCCATCCTCAAACAGGTCGTCGCGACGATCAACGGTGCCCCGATCACGCGCGGAGAGCTGATCAACTTCATCAGCAAGGTGCCCCTCCCGCCCGGCGAGGAGAAGGACACCTTCCGGCTCGGCATCGACTATCTCGCGAACAACATGCTCCTCAGCCAGTTCCTCACCCGTCAGCGCGTACCGGTCAGCGACCAGGAGATTTCGGCCAAGGTGACCGAGATCGAGCGGAAGGTGAAGGCCGACGACAACCGCGACCTCAAGGTCGTGCTCGCCGAGGCCAACTCGACGATGGAAGAACTCCGCACGCAGCTCACCTGGCAGCTCGGCTGGGAGAAGTACGTCAACGCTGCCGCCACCGATACCGCCCTCAAAAAATTCGCCGACGACAACAAAGACCTCTTCACCCGAGCCCAGGTGCGGGCCAGCCACATCCTCGTGCTCGTGCCCCCCGACGCCCCGGCAACCGCCAAGGAAGCCGCGCGACAGAAGCTGATCGGTATCAAGCAGCAGGTCGACTCGGGCAAGATCTCCTTCGCCGACGCCGCGAATAAAAACTCCGAAGACGAGGCCAACAAGACCACCCCGAACGGCGGCGACCTCGGCTATTTCACCCGCAAGGGCCAGTTCATCGAGAAGTTCGCAGCGGCCGCCTTTGCGATGCAGAAGGGGCAGACCTCTGACCCCGTCGAGACCGAATACGGCCTCCATTTGATCCAGGTGACCGACCGCAAGC
>JANXSY010000043.1 GCA_025356435.1 Isosphaeraceae bacterium
CATTTCGCGTCCGCCCACCTCGCCGGTGAGCCCGGTCGAGTCGTCAAAGGGCCAATATGCGACCGTTCCGGTGTTCATGACCGTCGATCCTGACCGCAAAGATCGGCGATAGTCGATCGATAGAGGCCTTAATAGCGTCGATAAGGCTCTCCGACGAGGGGCCTGCGCCCAAGGTACGCGCCGAGCGTGGATAGGGACTCGGGATTGACCGGCTCCAAGAAATATTTTACAATTTGTCGACTGTGACAATTGACAGAGACCGCCTTCTGTTCGATAACGGGGACAGTGGGTTGACCCCGCTCCAGGATCGAGCAAAATAGGGATTGATCTGGCAAGAAACTTTGCCGACTTTCCGCCTTCAATCCCGCCTCTCCTCCGCCCGAATCCCGCTTCACCCACGCCTGCCGCGAGTTCATACGACCGTGAATCCGACTGTCAACACCGGTCCTGCGCCATTGACGAGTGGGCTGCCCCTGCCGGGCTTCCACCCTGGGCTTACGTCGTCCCGACTCTTGCCTGAGGGAGTCGTCAAGATGCCCCGACGCCGTCGCTCGTTGGGGTCGCGGCTGATGCGGCTGGCGATCTCGCTGGTCCTGATAGCAATGGCGGGCGGAGGTGTCTGGGCATTCCAGGTCTGGAACACGCCGCCGAAGCCGACGCTTGAAGGCCTGACGCTCGTCTCCGCACGACGGGCCGACCTCAAGTCGATCCTCCGCGCGGCCGGGACGACCGACAGCGAGAACAACACGATCATCGACTGCCAGCTCGAACGGCTGGAGAGCCGCAGCGAGGGGCGATCGACGATGTCGAGCGGGGCCTCGACCATTCTGTGGGTGATCGACGACGGCACCTCTGTCAAGAAAGGTGACCTCCTCTGTTCGCTCGACTCCTCTGAATATGAGGAACTCGTTCGGCAGCAGCAGATCAAGGTCGATCGCGGCCGGGCTGATCTCGACAAGGCCAGGCTGGACTTCGAGACGACACAGATGGGTGTGGCCGAGTTCCGCGACGGGCTTCAGGGGCAAACGCTGCAAGAGGATGAAGGGAAGCTCAAATTCGCCGAATCCGACCGCGAACGTGCTGTCGACCGGCTCGCCTGGACCGAGCGGATGCGGTCCAAGGGTTATGCGTCGCTTGACCAGCTCGCTTCGGACCGACAGACCCTGAAACGGTGTGAGCTTGAGATCGTCAAGGCTCGGTGGGCGCTTGACCTCTTTCGGAAGTTCGGTGCTCCGCTCGAGCTGAAGTCGCTCCAGGCCAAGGTCGAGTCGGCCCGCGCTGATTTGATCTATAACCAGATGCGGTTCGAGCGGTTCCACGAGCGGTATGAGTACTACAAGACGATGGTCGGTTTTTGCACCGTGAAGGCCCCCCACGACGGGTTTGTGATCTACGCGAATTCCAACCGCTTCTTCAGCACAACCTCGAAGATCGAGGCCGGTTCGCAGGTCCGCCAGATGCAGTCGTTGTTCTACCTGCCCGACCTCAACAGGATGAAAGTGGTCACGCCTCTGCATGAGTCAGTGGCCATGCGGGTGACGCCGGGGATGAAGGTGCGGGCGAGGCTCGAAGGCCTATCGAACCGCGAAATCACGGGGCGCGTCGTCAAGATTGACCCTCTGCCCGACACTGGTTCGAGCTGGCTTTCAGAGACCAAGTTCTTCAATGCGACGATCCATCTCGACGAAGTCCCCCAGGGCATTCGGCCGCAGATGTCGGCAGCGGTTGAGATCGACCTCAGCAGCCGCCCTGACGTGATCGCGATCCCTCCCGAGGCGATGGCGATCGAAGAGGGGAAAGACGTCTGCTACGTCGCGTCGGCCGAAGGGCAGCTCGAACGCCGTACGATCAAGCTGGGGCAGTCGACGTCGGAACTCCTTGAGGTGACTGAGGGGCTCGACGAGGGGGAGCAGGTTGTCGGCGACGTCTCCCATATCGACGATTACGCATCGATCGTCGTCGAGGGCCACGTCCACACCGGCCCGCGTGACGGCCACCATGCCGTCGTCACGCCGATGCCCGCCGAACCCTCGAAGGCGGGCCTCTGAGGTCGAGGTGTTCATTGATGGTTGGCTCGGCGCAATCCGGGGCATCGTCGCAACCGGGTCCGAGCTTGAATTGCGAGAGAAATCGGCCTCAATGGGGGAGGCCGTGATGGTCGAGTAGGAGGGAGGATTCCCGCCAAATCGACCACTTCGAGACCGTCCGCCCATGGCCAGCAAACGAGCCACGGCGAAGTCGCCGACGTCGGCGTCGCCGTCCGTCACCTCGCCGATCGTCACGTCGCTTCTGCTCGCTGGGGCACTGGGGCTGGGGCTCTGGACCCTGGTGGTGCGGGGCCGGGTCTCGTGGCCGCCGACGCAACTGCTATCGAGCCTGTTCACGGTGGCCGGCTGCCTGGCGCTGGTCGGGCCAATCTTGCTCGCGAGCCGCAAGGGGCGAGGGGAGGGGGGGCTCGGCGAGTTGCTCTGGATGGCGGGCGGGCTGATCGTCTGGATCTTCGATCTCGCGGCGGTCGTGCGGGGGGAGTGGCGTGGGCTGGCCTGGACGACGCCCCTGGGATACCAGGCGATGGGCCTGACGATCCTCGCCGTCTTGATCGCGGGATGGCGTTGGCGGTCGGCGTCGAAGGATTGGTCGTGGACAAACGTGACGGGCTGGCTGCTCGGCCTCTTCTGGGTCGGCATGGGTCTCTGGACGATGGCCCCCGCTGGCAACTTGCTCGCCCTTGCCCGATGATCGGACGGGACGCTTGACGGGCCGAGGGGCGACGGTTTAGCTTCGATGGCACGCGCGGGGTGCCCGGCCCGCCCATCCGATCGCCCTCACTTATCCGTCATCATCGACCCCCTCAATCGACGCCGGGCCGACCGTCTTCAGGAGCTCTCTTCGTGGCCATCGACTCCCGTCCGCCGGTCCAGCCGCTCGAAGACGACGACACCTCGCCGATCGAGAACCAGGTCGCCACCTATCGGGCGTTGAATCCGCTCTCGATCGTGAGCCTGATTCTAGGCATTGCGTCGATCCTGACCTTCACGCACCTGAATTTCATCGTGTGCGGCGTCGCGGCGATCGCTGTCGGTCTGCTCGCACAGAGACAGATTCGCAAGCTTCCCGACGTGCTCACAGGAACCAACCTGGCCAAGGCCGGCATCGCGCTCGCGCTGCTTTTCACCCTGATGGCGGTGACGATCTCGAGCGTGCAGACCTGGATCTACGGCCACGAGGCGGCGAAGTTTGCTCGTGCTTATGTGAAGGTCCTCGATACAGGCAGCTACGAGGATATGATGGCGCTCCATGCCAACTCGGCCGCCCGGGCGGGGAAGACGTCGAAGCAGGTTGTCGAGGAGATGACCGCCGGCTCGCGTGATCCTCGCGAGTTCGAGATGTCGAACCGCCCCGCGATCACCCTCAAAAAGCGATTGAGCAACGGCCTGCCGCGCACCGTCGAGTACGTAGGCATCCAGGCGAACCAGTTGGACGCGATGACCCTGCACTCCTCCGCCCTGATCAAGATCGTCGGGGGGAAGAACGAGACGTTCCCCGAAGACACTCAGTATGTCCTTGTGCAGTTCCAGGGGAACGTCCAGGCTCCCGGCTATGGTTGGATGATCAGCGACGTCCAATTTCCTCACGTCCCCAAGAAGTAAGCCGGGGACGTGCGGGAGGCTTCGGCCGTCAGGCGTCTGGCCCGAGATACGAGGCGTGGCAGTTCTCGGTCTCCCAGAGGAGCACCTCGACGACGGGAAGATCAGCCTCACGAGCGTGGTCGTAGATCAGCCTGGCGATGTTCTCGGCGGTCGGGTTGGTCTCCATGACGAAGACCCGCTCGCCTTGCGCCCGGAGGATCGGCAGGATCGGGTCGTCCTTGCAGAGCAGCATATTGTGGTCAAGGTTGTCGTCGATCCAGAGCTGAACCTTCCGCTTGATCTCGCCGAAGTCGACCAGCATCCCCTTGGCGTCAAGCTGGGACGCCTCCAGAGTGATGACGGCGCGGCCGTTGTGGCCGTGGAGATGGCGGCACTTGCCCTCATAATTGAGGAGTCGGTGTCCGTAACAGAAGGAGATCTCTCGGCTTACTCGATACATGGGACGCGTGTTCTCCCGCCGTGCTGGGCCGCCCGGGGGGCGAGGGGTTCGGAGTCATAAACGGTCTGGTCGTCGAGGCCCAGATCGTCGAACCCGCGTCGACGCTCTGCGCACTTATTGCACCGGCCGCAGTGCCGGCCCTCGATCGGTTTTAGACATGAGCAGGTCAGCCAGAGAGGCAAACCCTTGCCTCGTGTGAGGACGTCGGCCTTGTGCAGCCCCTCGAACGGTCGGAGCAGCCGGATACGAGAGGCAAGGGCCTTCTCCAACACGGCCTCGAAGCCCCGATAGAACTCGGGCGTGCTGTCGGGGAACGGGTTCGAGGCCAGGCAGCCGAGGGCGAGGTCAGAGACCTCTTTGAGCCGGCACCAGATCGCGGCCTTGGCGACAAGCAGAAGGTTCCGGCCTGGGAGATAGACCGCCTCGTCGGGGGAGTCAGCGGTCGGCACGTCGGGCCGGGTCGTGCTCCAATGCTCGCCGTAGATGTCGGCGATCGGCTCGTTAAGGACTTGCAGCGACATGAGCCCCGGCCGAGCGGTGGCAGCGAGGAAGGCCCGGAGGCTGGAGAGTTCGAACTCCTCCCACCGGAGACCGAAGCGAACGTAAATGGGATGGACTCGGCTAAATCGGCGCAGGAGGTCGATCGCGAGGACCGTGCTGTCGATCCCCCCGCTGACCATCACCGCAACGTCATCACCCTCGAATCGATCGGGCATCTCGCCCTCCGTGCGCGATCTACCGACCGTCATCTTCGCGGGGGTCGCGAGACCCGCGAGCCCGGAATCACGACTATCCTAGTCGGGGGGAGAGGGTCAGGCAAGCTTTGAGACGGCGGACTCCACCTCGCAAAGTGTTCACGACGCTTGGAGTTGCAATTGTCGGACCGATTATTTATCATCGACGATTCGCCTTGATCGGCCGGCATGGCCGAGATAAGAGTCTGGCGGGATTCGTTCGTTTCGATGCATCCGGGGGTCGTGCTGACGGCCCTCGACGCGGGTTGTCGAGGAGAGTGACGGATGGCCGAGTTGATGACGACCGACGTTCGCGCGTTGCTGGACAGGACCCCGTTCGACGCCACGGCCGTGGCTGACCTCCGCGAGGTCCTCGGCCGCGACCCGTCGCGGTACACCACGCTCCGCGAAGCGGTCGGCGCCCTCCGAGACCGGTCCAAGGGCCTCACGCCGCCCGACCCCTCGACGATGCTGCGAATCGGCGTGGGCGAGGTGTTGCTCGGCCATTACAAGTCCAGCCTCGAATTCCTGGTCAAGGCCGGGGATCAGGGGATGGCTCACTATCATCGCGGCATCGCCTTCGAGAACCTTCAGCGTTGGGCAAACGCCGGCGATGCCTTCGCCGCGGCCGTCGCTTCGGACTACAACGCGAAGGCGAGCGAACTGCATCGTGCGGGGTCCCTCCGACGCGGTGGCAAGGTCGACGAGGCCAAGAGCATCCTCGAAAAGCTCGAAGCCACGGCGGGCACCACGGCCGAGTTCTACTACCAGAAGGGCAGCCTCCTCGCCGCCGATGGCGAGCTGATCGCCGCCGCCGTCGAACTGGAGAAGGCCCTCAACCTCGACAAGACCCACAACGCCGCGCTGTTCGAGACGGCCTACATCAACGACCTCCTCGGCAACGACGATGTGGCGGTCGACTATTACTCGCGCTGCACCAAACTGCCGCCGGTACCGCTCGCCGCGTGGATCAACCTGGGCGTGCTCTACGAAGACCGGATGCAGTTCCGCGACGCCGAGAACTGCTACCGGCAGGTCCTCAACTTCGACAAGAGCCACCCCCGCGCCACGCTCTTCTTCAAAGATTGCCTGGCCAGTCGCGGCATGTATATCGATGAGTCGCTCGAGAAGCAGAACGACATCATCCGCCGCCAGATGGAGATCCCCGTCACCGACTTCGAACTGTCGGTCCGATCGCGGAACTGTCTGCGAAAGATGAACATCCGGACCCTCGGCGACTTGACCCGGACCACCGAGGCCGCGCTGCTTGCCTCCAAGAATTTCGGCGAGACCTCTCTCTCCGAGATCAAGGAGATGATGACCTCGAAGAACCTCCGGCTCGGTATGGCCCTCGAAGCAGGCCTTCAGGGAAGCGGCGGAGCGGGTGCGGCGGGTGTGACCTTCCACGACCCCGTCGAAGACCTCTCGCCCGAAGACAAGGCCATGCTGGCCAAGCCGATCAACGACCTGAACCTCTCGGTTCGCGCCCGAAAGTGCTTGAGCAAGCTGGGCATCAATACCTTGGGTGAACTGCTGATCCACACCGGTGACGAACTGCTCGAATGCAAGAACTTCGGTGTGACCTCGCTCAACGAGGTCCGCGAGAAGTTGACCACTCTCAGCCTGAAGCTGAAAAACGAGTGAGCCGGCCTGTCCGGTTTGAAGCCCTCGTCCGAGACCTCGGCTCCCAAGCGAGGCTCGGGCGACTCGACACACCGCACGGGTCGCTCGAAACCCCCGCGTTCATGCCCGTGGGCACCCAGGCCACGATCAAAGGGCTGACTCCCGACATGGTCCGGGACGCGGGGGCGAGGATGGTCCTCGCCAACACCTATCACCTGGCGCTGCGGCCGGGCGAAGAGGTTGTCGAGGCGCTTGGCGGCCTCCATCGGTTCATGGGATGGGACGGTCCGATCCTCACCGATTCGGGCGGATTTCAGGCGTTTAGCCTTGCCGGGCGATCGAAGCTGACCGAGCAGGGAGTCGCCTTCCGCTCGCATATTGACGGCCGCTTGCTCGAACTTAGCCCCGAGAGCGCGGTGGCGATCCAGCAGAAGCTGGGGGCCGACGTGGCGATGTGCCTCGACGAATGCCCCGCGTTGCCCGCGGAAAAGGGGGCGATTGCCGGGGCCGTTGGCCGGACGATCCGCTGGGCCTCACGGTGCAAAGACGCCCACACGCGGGTGGACCAATCGCTGTTCGGGATCGTGCAGGGGGGCAGTCACGAAGACCTCCGGTCCGAGTGCGCTGAGGCTCTCGTCGCGATGGATTTCGACGGCTACGCGGTGGGCGGAGTGTCGGTCGGCGAGAGTCGCGAAGACGTCCGCAAGGCCCTTGCGGTCACGACGCCACTGCTCCCATTTGACCGTCCGCGCTACCTGATGGGTGTGGGCCGGCCGCAAGACATCCTCGACGCCGTCGCCACTGGGATCGACCTGTTCGACTGCGTCTTGCCGACACGCAACGGCCGCAACGCGACCTGCCTGACGGCCCGGGGAACGGTCAAGATGCGGAACGCCGGCCACAAGGTTGACCCCCGGCCGATCGAGGAGGGGTGCGACTGCCTGGCCTGCCGCACGTTCAGCCGAGGCTATATCCGTCACCTGTTCATGGCCAAGGAGATGCTGGGGCCGATCCTGGCGTCGGTGCATAACCTGGCGTACCTGCATCGACTGATGGGGCAAATTCGCGAAGCGATCCGCGAGGGTCGGTTTGTCCCATTCCGGGCGGGGGCGCTTGAAGCCTTGGGTCCCTAAAGGTTAAAGTGCAACCATCGACGCGACCCGCCCCGACCGGCGGGCTCAGATCATGCCGTCTCCCACCCGCCTCCATCACTCGGAATTTGCTCAATGCTCGGCCTTATCGTCTCGCTGATGCTCCTCCAGACCCCGCCGGTAGCCACCCCCGCGAAACAAGAGGCGGTCGCCACCCCCGTCGCCCCGAAGCCGGCCACGGTTGAACCGGCGAAAGCACAGACGGTTCCCGCTGATGTGAAGCCGGCCGTCACAACGGACGCTCCGGCCGCGACCGTCCCGGAGGTTAAGACCATACCGGGACAGGCCCCCGCAGCGGGTGGTGCCGTCAAGCCCGAGGCGAGCCCGTTCATCCAGTATCTTCCGCTGGTCATGGTGGGTGGCCTCGCTTACTTCATGCTGTTCCGACCGCAGAAGAACGAGGAAAAGAAGCGGAAAGAGCTGCTCAGCCGGATGCAGAAGAACGACAAGGTGATCACCGCTGGGGGGATGTACGGCACGATCGTCGGGGTCGATGCGGAGAGCGACACCGTCACGGTCCGCCTCGGTTCCGAC
Organism: Isosphaeraceae bacterium; assembly: GCA_025356435.1. Classification (GTDB taxonomy): domain Bacteria; phylum Planctomycetota; class Planctomycetia; order Isosphaerales; family Isosphaeraceae; genus CAMFLR01. The sequence continues at coordinate 8,132 of JANXSY010000043.1, forward strand.
CCCGGTGTGAAGGTTGAATTTACGAAGGCGAGCATCGTCCGGGTAATCTCCTCGGCGGATAAGAAAGAGTCGGTCTGAGGGACGGACCGCGATCGATCGGGACGACGGCAGCCCGTGCGGAGGGAGTCTCGTCAGAGCGAAACGACAGGTCGGGGACCGCCGTGCGGTGGCTCCCCGAAGGGCTTTGATATTGAGCGGAGTTAGGGCGGCCACGGATCGTCATCGGGTCAAGTCCAGCGCATAAGCGACCGACTGGCCGCAAGGATCAACCATGAAAAAGTATGGCTGGAAGTTCTTCTGGATCGGCCTCGCGACCATCGGCGGGTTCCTGTCGTTTTACCCGCCGCAGGAAAAGCTGAAAACGGGCATCGACCTCTCGGGAGGGACGATTCTCGTCTATGAGCTGAAACGCGATAGCGCCGGCCACCTCCCCCCGAACTTCGACCTCGACGAGCTGATTACCGCCCTCAAGCGCCGGGTGAATCCCGAGGGCGTGCTCGACATCCCGATCCGTAAGCTTGGCGACTACCGGATCGAGATCATCCTCCCCAGGGCGACGGCCGAGGAGATCGAAGACGTCAAAGCGAAGATGACCAACGTCGGTTCGCTTGAGTTCCGTATCCTCGCCAACCGCAAGCATGACTTGTCGGTGATGGATCGGGCGCTCGGCAAAGACGGGCTGACGAAGATCCCCAACAAATACGTCTGGGCGAAGCTCGGCGAGGTCGTGGCGGGCAAGAACCCGACCTTGTCTTCCGACCGCACGAGGCTCGAAGACCCGTCGCAATCGTGGGATAAAAATGCCTACGTGAAGCCGCACGTCTCGGTTGTCCTGACCGGCAAGACAGCGAGCGGCACCGAGCAGTCCGAGACAGTCAAGGTCAAATCCAACTCCGCAAACGCCCTGGTCCTGACCAAGGCGACGTCGCTCGCCACGGTCTCGACGTATCGGATTGAGGACAACCCGAGCAAGCTCGAAGGGCCTCCGCCCGGATCGCAGCGCCCCGACGACGACATCGTCCGCGAGGACGTTGTAAGCCCCGGCCGCACGGCCCGCTACATCCTCTGCAACGCGGATCGCCCCGACAAGACCGTCACCGGAGCCTATCTCGCCCGCGTCTACCCGACCCAGGATGAGCGGCTCCAGCCCGCCGTCGGCTTCACGTTCGATCGTCGCGGCTCGCGGCTCTTCGGCCAGCTCACCGGCGACCACCTGCCCGAGGAAGAAGGGGCGTTCAAGTATCGCCTGGCAATCCTGCTCGACGGCCAGGTGCAGTCGGCCCCGTCGATCAACAGTCAGATCAAAGACCAGGGCATCATCGAGTTCGGCCGGGGCGACACGACCGGCAACCAGGTCGCGCTTTTGATCGCGATCCTCAACGCCGGCAAGCTGCCCGCCACCTTGAATCCCGAGCCGCTCCGCGAGGAGAACATCGGCTCGACGCTCGGCGAAGACACGATCGCCAAGGGCGTGAACGCCATCACGATCTCGATGTTCGTGGTGCCGATCTTCATGCTGGTCTACTACCGCTTTGCGGGCCTTGTGGCGGTCGTCGCGCTGATCCTGAACATGATCCTGCTGCTCGGCTCGATGGGCCTGCTTCAGGCGAGCTTCACGCTCCCCGGCCTCGCAGGGTTGGCGCTCACGATCGGCATGGCGGTCGACGCCAACGTGCTTGTTTTTGAGCGAATCCGCGAAGAGGCCGAACGCGGGGCGAGCATGGCTCAGCAGATCCGCAACGGCTTTAACCGGGCCTGGCTGACGATCTTTGACTCGCACATCACGATCTTCCTCTCTGGCCTCGTGCTCTACTTCGTCGGCACCGATGAAGTGAAGGGTTTCGCGCTCACGCTGATCATCGGCATGATTTGGAACCTGTTTACGGCGGTCTACGTCTCTCGGGTCATCTTCGACTATTGCTATGACCGTGGATGGTTGAAGAAGCTGACGATGATGAAGATGTTCGCCAAGACGAACATTGACTTCATCGGCCCCCGCAAGATCTGCATGACGATCTCGCTGATTGTGATCGTCCTCGGCCTGGGGGCGTTCTTGAAGCGTGGCATCGGCATGTATAACATCGACTTCACCGGCGGCACGCTCGTGACGATCGCGCTCAACGACCAAGATCCCAAGATCAAGGCGCTTAGCGAGTCGCAGCGATCGAGCTTCGTGCGGCAGACAGCCGGCTCCGAGCCTGACCTGCCCGACGTTACGGTCGAGAGCCTCAACGTCGGCGGCACCACGGCGGGGGCCAGGTATAACATCCGGACGACCCAGAAGGACATCGACGGCAAGGTCAAGCCCGCGATCCTCAAGGCGTTTGGCTCGACGCTCTCTCAGGTTTCGATGACTGTCGGTGCGGCTCAGCCGATCGCGGCCCCGGCCACCTCGACGGCTGCCGTCGACGCGGCCGCCAAGCCCGCGTCAACGTCACCGATCGATCGGTTCGCGGGCGGTCGGCAGTATTCCCTCTCCTTCGAGGGGCCGACGATCACCTCGTCGAAGGTGGCCACCCTCTTCCGCCGTGTCCTGTCCGAAGCGGGCATCACCAACCCCGACACCCGCTTCGAGGTCATCTCCCCGACGGCGACAGCGAGCAACGCCAAGGAGCAAGACGCGAAGAAGGTGTCGCTGACTCTCCGGACCGACCTTGACGACGCGGCCGTTCAGAAAGACCTCACGGCGCTCACCCTGGCGGTCAAGACCGACCGCAGCCTTCTCTTCGAGCAGTCGGAGTCGATCGGCACCACGGTCGCAGGCGAGACGCGAATCCTCGCGGTGATCGCGACCATCGCGAGCTGGCTCATCATCGCGGGCTATCTCTGGTTCCGGTTCAAGTCGTTCACGTACGGCCTGGCGGCGATCATCGCGGTCATTCACGACGTGCTTGTCACCCTGGGTGCGGTTGCCGTCACCTACTGGTTGGCCTTGATTCCGGGCGTCCGAGAGTTCCTTCTTATCGACCAGCTCAAGGTCGACTTGCCGATGATCACGGCCTTCCTAACGCTGATCGGCTTCTCGGTCAATGACACGATCGTGATCTTCGACCGTATCCGCGAAATCAAGGGGAAGACAGCCGTCCTCACCCCGAAGATGATCAACGACGCCGTGAACCAGACGTTAAGCCGGACGATCCTCACCTCGCTGACGGCGTGGCTCGTCGTGGTCATCCTTTATGTTTTCGGCGGCGAGGGACTGCACGGTTTCGCCTTCGCTCTCACGGTCGGCTTCCTGAGCGGAACCTACAGCACCATCTACATCGCCAGCCCGATCTTGATCGACTGGGTAGGGAAACAGACCCCCACGTCGCCTACCCCGAAGGCCAAGACGCTCGCCAGCACGCGTTGACGGCGAGTCGGATCGAGAACAGTCGAAAGAAGGGGCACGGCAATCGCCGCGCCCCTTCTTCGTTGAATGAGACGGGTCGTCCGATCAGTCGCGGAGGACCTGTCCGCCGTAGATCGCCGTCAATCCCCCGTCCGTCATGAGCCGGAGTGAGCCGTCGGGGTTGATCCCGCAGCCTCTGCCTTCAATGACCTTCTCGCCCTGCTGGATCCGGACCGCCTGTCCGGCCAGAGAGTCCCGAGGCTCGAAAAAGTCGCAGAGCGGATCAGAGTCGTTCGAGAGGCCGTCAACCTGATAGGCGACTTCGCTCAACAACTTCAACAACACATAGAGACGCCAGCGACGCCTGGTATCGGGACGGATACGCCCCAACCCTGACTCCGCGAGCGAGGTCGCCCGCGTGCGAATCGCGGTTCCAGCCACGTCGAGGTTGGACGAGACATTGATGCCGATCCCGATCAAGAGCCACGGCCCGGTTGGCGTCTCGACACGCTCGACCAGGATGCCGGCTAGCTTCCGGCCGTCGATCTCGATGTCGTTGGGCCAGCGGATCGAGATCGCCCTGCCGAGCAGCCTCTCGACGACCCGGACGCAGGACGACGCAGAGACCAGGGCCATGAGCGGTTCCTGGGACGGCTCGATCCGCTCGTGCCTGGGGTCGATCGCGAGGGTGAAGGTCAGGCTCCCTTCGTCCGACCACCAGACGTTCGAGCCCCGCCCACGACCCTTGGTCTGGCGATCGGCCCAGATAACGGTCCGTCCCGACGGGGCGGCGGCGAGCACCCGTCGACGGGCCTCGTCGTTCGTCGAGTCGAGCGTGTCGAAACGCTCGACCTTCCACTGTTTTGAGTAGGTGTCAGACACGAGGGCCTATTTGGTTAACCGGACGAGCAGGTCACCGGTCTTGACCTGGCGACCGACCTCGGCGAGCACTTCGGCGACCCGCCCTGCGCGTTCGGCATAGAGGGTGGTCTCCATCTTCATCGCCTCGATCGACAGCAGTTTCTGTCCCTTGCGGACGGCATCGCCCACGACGACCGCGACGCCCACGACCAGTCCCGGCAGGGGCGAGCCGATCTGGTCGGGGTCGCTCGTGTCGGCTTGGGGTGTCGCCCGGACGGCCGAGGCGAGCGAACGGTCGACGACCTCGACCTCGCGAGGCTGACCATTCAGCTCAAAAAAGACCGTCCGCTTGCCATCGAGGTGGGCCTCGCCCACGGCGAGCAGTTTGACGATGAGCGTCTTGCCCGGCTCGATCTCGACGAGGTTCTCGACCGCCGGTTCGGGGCCGAAGAAGAAGAGGGGAGTCGGCAACATCGACGTGTCGGAGTAGGTCTTCTCGTGCGCTGCGTATTCGGGAAAGACGCGAGGATAGAGGATCAGGCTAAGCCCGTCCCGCGAGGTGCCCTGATGTCCCAGAAGGCTGTTCGCTTGCTCGGTTGCGGCAGCGAGGTCGGCGGGGGGTAGACCGGCACCGGGGCGTTCGGTCATCGATGGACGGCCCTTGAGAACCCGTTCCTGAAGGATCGGCGGGAACCCTCCCGGCGGCTGGCCGAGCCGACCCTCGAACAACTCGACGACGCTCTCAGGGAACGCCAGCTCTCGCTCAGGGTCGACCGTATCGGCCGGGGAGAGGTTGTTGGCGACGAGGAAGAGGGCCATGTCGCCGACGACCTTCGACGACGGCGTGACCTTGACGATGTCGCCAAAGAGCATGTTGACGTCGGCGTACGCCTTGCAGACCTCGCCCCAACGCGACGCGAGCCCGAGCGCCTTGGCCTGCTGGAACAGGTTCGAATACTGGCCGCCAGGCATCTCGTAGGCATAGACCTCGGCCGAGGGGGCCTTGAGGCCGCTCTCGAACGGGGCGTACATCGCTCGGACTTCTTCCCAGTAGCGGCTCAGCTCGATCAAGGCGGCAGGGTCGAGGCCGGTCTCGCGCGGGGTGAACCGGAGCGACTCGACGATCGCGTTCAGGCTGGGCTGCGAGGTCAGGCCCGACATCGACGAGATCGCGCCGTCGGCGATGTCGAGATCAGCCCCTGCCGCTTCGAGCACGCTGGCAGCTTGCGCCCCGCCGACGTCGTGCGTGTGAAAATGGATCGGGATACCAACCTCCTGCCGGAGCACCTCGACGAGCTTCTTCGCGGCGTACGGCTTGCAGAGCCCGGCCATATCCTTGATGGCGATCAGGTTCGCCCCACGTTTTTCGAGGTCCTTGGCCATCGAGACGTAGTATTTCAGATCATACTTGGGTCGGGCGGGATTGAGGATGTCGCCGGTATAGCAGATCGCGGCCTCGCAGAGCATGCCCGCGTTGCGGACGGCGTCGAGGGCCACCTCCATGTTGGGCACCCAGTTGAGCGAGTCGAAGACGCGGAAGAGGTCAATCCCCGCCTGCGCTGACTCGGCCACGAAGGCTCGGACGACGTTGTCGGGATAGCTCGTATAGCCGACCGCGTTCGACCCCCGAAGGAGCATCTGGAAGAGGATGTTCGGCACCTTCTCGCGGAGCTGCGAGAGGCGATCCCAGGGGTCTTCCTTGAGAAACCGCATCGAGGTATCGAAGGTCGCCCCGCCCCACATCTCGATCGAGAACAGGTTCGGCAAGAGGCGGGCGTAGGCATCGGCGGCGCGGAGGAGGTCTCGGGTGCGGAACCGGGTCGCGAAGAGCGATTGGTGGGCGTCACGAAAGGTCGTGTCGGTCAGCAGGAGCGGCTTCTGGTCCCGAATCCACCGGGCAAAGCCTTCGGGACCGAGCTTCTGAAAGGTCTGCCTCGACCCGTCGGCGATCGTCGCAGACTTGTCGAACCGGGGCGGTTCGGGCTCGGTCACCGCGATATAGTTCGGCGGCTTGGTCACGCCGGGGAGACCGTTGACGGTCACCTCTCCGCAATAGGTCAGCAGCCGGCTGGCGCGGTCCTGAGTGCGGGTGAAGCGGAACAGTTCGGGCGACTCGTCGAGGAAGCGGGTCGTGCACTTGCCGGCGACGAAGTCGGGATGATTGATGACGTTCACGAGGAAGGGGATGTTGGTCTTTACCCCTCGGACGCGGAACTCCATCAAGGCGCGTTCCATCCGACGCACGGCGTCGATGAAGCGTCGGCCGCTCGCCGAGACTTTGACCAGCAGAGAGTCATAGAACGGGGTGATGATCCCGCCCGTACTGCCTGGGCCGCCGTCGAGCCGGATGCCAAGGCCGCCGGCCGACCGATAGTGCGAGATCCGGCCATAGTCGGGGGTGAATTTGTTCTCCGGATCTTCGGTTGTGATCCGGCATTGGAAGGCAAACCCCTGGGTCTGCACGGCTTCTTGGCTCGGGAGATTGATCTCCTCGTCGGCGAGGTCAGCCCCCTGTGTGATGAGGATCTGGCTCTTGATGAGGTCGACTCCCGTAACCATTTCGGTAACGGTGTGCTCGACCTGGATGCGTGGGTTGACCTCGATGAAATAGAACTGGTTTGTGGCCGTGTCGATGAGGAATTCGACCGTCCCCGCGTTGTCGTAACCCACATGCCGCCCGATTCGAACAGCGGCGTCGCAGAGAGCCTGCCGGACCCCGGGCGCGAGGTTTGGTGCGGGGGCGATCTCGATGACCTTCTGATGCCTGCGCTGGATCGAACAGTCTCGTTCATAGAGATGGACGAGATGCCCGTGTCGGTCACCGAGCAACTGGACCTCAAGGTGGCGGGCACGCTTGAGGAACTTTTCGAGGAAGACATCGGACACGCCGAACGCCGCCCCGGCCTCTCTGCGGGCCTGGTCGATCGCATCGTCGAGCCCCTCGGCCGACTCGACGACCCTCATCCCACGGCCACCTCCGCCCATCGACGCCTTGACGATCACCGGATAGCCGAGCGATTCGGCAAGCGCGTGGGCTGCCGGGCCGGGGAGCGTGGGCTCGTCTCCCCCGGAGAGGATCGGGACGTTCGCCGCCCGGGCCATCTTGCGAGCCGCCACCTTGTCGCCCAGGAGTTCAAGCAGTTCGGCCCGAGGCCCGACGAACGCAATCCCGTTCTGTTCGCAGGCCCGCGCGAAGGTGGCATTCTCCGAGAGGAACCCGTAGCCGGGATGGATTGCGTCGACGCCCTTCTCCTTCGCGAGCGCGACGATGGCCTCGACGTTGAGATAGCTCTTGATCGGTTCGCCCGGTTTGCCGACCTGATACGCCTCGTCCGCCTTGAGCCGGTGGAGGGCGAATCGGTCTTCGTAGGAATAGATGGCGACCGTGCGGATGCCCAACTCATGAGCCGAGCGGAAGACCCGGATCGCGATCTCGCCCCGATTGGCGACCAGCAGCTTCTGAATCTCGGCCATGACAATTCCACCCCGAGGCGTCTGAAAATGTGTCTGTAATGAGAGAGTTGGTCGCCGGTCTCAATCGTCCTGGGCGACGAACGGGTTTTCCAGGCTTCCGATTCGATCAATCGAGGCCACGACCACGTCCCCCGGCTTGAGATACGTCCCCTTCGCCGATCCGACCCCCGATGGTGTCCCCGTTGAGATCACATCCCCCACTTCGAGGGTGACGAACTTCGAGAGAAATGAGATGACGGCCGCGACGGGAAATACCATCTGGCTAGTTGACCCGTCTTGCTTGACCTCGTCATTGACGGTGAGGGTGAGCCGAAAGCCCTGCGGGTCGCCGGCCTCGTCGGCCGAGAGGATACAAGGCCCCATCGGGCAGAAGGTGTCGTGCCACTTGCCGTGGAGCCAGTCGAAGAACTTATCCCGCTCCCGTGGCTTGCGGTCGGGGTTGGGGGTGAACTTGCGGTCAGTCACGTCGTTGACAATCGTGTATCCGGCCACATAGTCGAGGGCTTCCGACTCTTCGACGTCCCGGCAAGTCCGGCCGATGACGACCCCTAATTCGCACTCCCAGTCGACATGGTCGGGGGAGGTCCTGGGGATGACGACGGGGTCGAACGGATTCGTGAGCGTCGTCGACGGGGGCTTGAGGAAGACGTAAGGGAACGTCTCCTCCCGCTCGGCCGCCACGCCGCCGCGCTCGACGACATGGGCCGCATAGTTGCCCGCGAGGAGGAGGATCTTGTTGGGTTGGGCGATCGGCGTGAGGAGCTGGACATCGCCGATCGGGATCGAGATCTCAGCCAAAGCGGAGTCGTCTTCAAGGCCGTCGATCCATCGTGCGAGTTCGCAACAGGCGTGGAACGACTCGCCGTCTGGAGGGAGCAGATCGAGAAGATTGTCGGTCGAGGGGAGCAATAGGTCGACCCCGATGGCGTCGCAGCAGGCATCACAGGCCTGGTCGATCGGGACTACTGAGTCGTCGCGATAGATGCCGGCGAGCACGATATCGTCAAGGCTGAACCGGCAGAGTCGCATGCTGTGAACTCCCGAAAGCGTCCCGGGTTGGGCCTCCCGCGCCCCCGCGAGAGTCGGCCCAAGATACCTCTTAAGCGACGGATTCTCAATCCGATGCCTCGGCCGAGAACTCCGATTGAGGCGACCTTCGGCACGCAGACGATCTTTACGAGACTGTCTTCGATCCGCGCCGAGTTTGCATGTTTTTCAAGCCATCGGGCTGTCGCCATCACCGACGCGCTTGCGACCATTAGATTGGGATCTCGCTTATCAGGGACGACCGGTGTGATGTGGCAGGAGGATCTGTTGCTAGAAAAAAGGAATGAATTTTTACGGATTCACTCGCGAACTGAGCACGAAACTCGTTACGAGGCCGGTTTCTCGGTCGTTATCGTAAACCCTTTCCAAAGAATGGGATAGAAAGGACACTGCATGTCAATCTTCATCATCTTTTCTCGCCGAAATGCGGGTTTGTCGCTTGACTGATCACACCCCTCACCTGATACAATTCTTCGCGGAAAGCCGTTCGAGCGACTCGAATATGACGTAAGAATCTCTAAGGTTGGCACGAGACTTTCTTTCTTTTCTCGAGCGTTGCCTACAAGAGATTGTCCTGGAAAACTCCCTGCCCCCAGTGACGAGTCTATTTCTTTTCGCACCGTATCGAAATCGACCCGGACAAAAGCGTCACTCAGTTCCGCTTCGATCGTAGCTGATCTGATTGCTGACTCCCGCCTCGCGTCCTGCTCGGCGTGAGCTGCTGAGGATTGCCCGATCCATGATGACCACGAACATCTATTTGCTCATTTTTGCCATCTCCTTCATGGGTTGCGTGCTCGCAACCCCGGCGGTGACCCGTCTAGCGATCTGGTTCGGTGCCATCGACAGGCCCGACCAGTTCCGTCGGATTCATAAGGGGGCCACGCCACGCATGGGGGGTCTGGGCCTCGCCTTCGGGTTGATGCTTGGGATCGTCCTCGTCGTGTGCGGCGGCTATCTGCGTGGCTGGGAACCGTTCGCCGAGTGGTGGGCGAAGCTCGGCCCCGTGGCGATCGCTGGGACGATCGTGCTCTTGATTGGTGCGGTCGACGACCTCCGCGGGATCGGTCCGAGGGTCAAGCTGCTCGGGCAAGCTGCGGCGGTGATGGTGCTATACCTCTCGGGCATCAAGATCGGCAACGTCGTGATTCTCGGGATGCCGATCCGCCTGGATGAGCCGAGCTTTACGTTCCATCTCTTCGGCCACGAGCAGACGATCGCGATATTGGGGCTGCTGGCGACGATGTTCTGGTTCTTGGCGTGCATGAACATCTGGAACCTGATCGACGGCATGGACGGGCTGGCTTCGGGCGTCGGCCTGCTGGTCAGTGGCACCTTGATGTTGGTGGCCATCCACCACGGCAACTCGGGTGTCGCGTTCCTGGCCGCCGCCCTGGCGGGAAGTCTGGCGGGATTCCTCCTCTACAACTGGCATCCAGCGTGTATCTTCCTCGGAGACAGCGGGAGCCTGCTGATCGGCCTCTTAATCGGGGTGATCGGCGTGCAAGGGTCTCTCAAGGCTCCGTCGGCGATCTCGATGCTCTTCCCGATCCTGGCGATGGGGCTGCCGATCTCAGATACCGCGATGGCGATCTTCCGCCGGTGGGTCCGAAATCTCCCCCTTAGCTCGGCGGACCGACGCCACGTCCACCACCTCCTGATCGGTCTCGGGCTCAACCCGCGTCAGGCTGCGATCTTGCTCTATTGCTTCTCCGGGTTCCTCTGTGGCGTTGTCTTGCTGGGCGTTGCCTTGCAGAACGAATTTCTGGCTTTGATTCTGGGGCTTTCAGGCTGCCTCGCGTTCCTTCTGATCTTGATGAGCCGGCGAAACGAGCTGGCGATGCTCCGATCCGACCTGGGTGCCCGGCTAGCCCGGGGCAAGCAGGAGCGGTTCGCCGCCAAGGTGACGTGGGAGGCGATCCAGCGAGTCGAACTCTGCGAGACAGTCGACAGTATCTGGCGGATCGTTGAGTCGACAACCGCCATGCTCGGTTGCGATGGGCTCACGCTCCGTTGCGACCGTGACGGCCGGGTGATCTTCAAGCTGGAGAGCGTTCCGACGTCCTCAGATACCAACGCGACGGGCCAATTGTCGGGACCGACGGCGACTTTCCGACTGTCGAGTGGGCAGGATCAAGTCTTGACGGTCTCCCTGCTCCAATCGGTTGAGACGACACTTGCGGCCGACATCGCTTTCCGCTTCATGCAACGCCTCTCTCTGGCCACGGCGGAACGGCTCGAACGACTCCTCGCCCCTGTGCTTGCGAAGGACGAGTCGAGTGTCACCGCTCAGCCTGACCTCCGTCCTGAGAGTTTGCCCGTGGTGTCGTCACTATCCGATCCCGATGCCGAGTCTAAAGAGGGACTTGCGGCCGATGCCGCGACGACCCGGCCCAGCTTTGCCTGATCATTCGACATGACGGGTTGGCCCGCCGCAACCGTTGACCCGAACACCTCCCTCGGCGAGAAGCAATCTGCCGGGCCGACATCGACGCCGCCGCAGGAGACGCGCATTCCATGGATGGAATCCAGCCCTATGCGGGAGCACCTCGCCCCGCAACTTACACGACGCACTCACCCCAAGCGTTCGGATTCGGGCCGCCCTTGACACATGTCGGGACGCTTGATGCGGTCCCGTCCAAGACGCCCGCCGACTATTTGCGGGCGATCAAGCGGCGGGCCTGGCTGGTCCTCGCGATCGGTGTGTTGGTGTCGACCTGCGGCGCTCTCCTCGTCTTGAGGATGCCGGCCGTCTATCGGACGATCGCCGAGGTCACGATCGAGCCTCCGGGCGTCGACAAGTACCTCACAGGGATCATCAGCCGATCCGACACGTCCCTCCTGCGTCCGAGCAACGAGGAGACGGAGAAATATGTCCCGGACAAGCTCGCAATGCTGCGATCGAAGTCGCTCGTCGACAAGGTCGTCCGCGACCCTGCCCTCAACGGTGGCAAGACGCCCAGCCCGCTTGATGACCCCTCGGCCGATGTGATCAAGAACCTCTACACGCGCAACCAGCCCGGTACGCACTACTATTCGATCTCGCTCGAAGGGGGCGATCCGTCGAAGGTCACGCGAACCCTGCATCTCTTGCTGGAGGAATTCAAGGCCCAGGCGCGGATCGAGAGTACCGACGTCCTCCTCGAATCGAAGCGGCATGCCATGAACCAGATTGGACAGCTCACCAAGGAGTTGTCTGGTCTCCACGATGAGATTTACAAGGTTGCGCGGACGACCGGGTCGATCGGCCCCGACGGGTCGAGCCTTCCCAAGGAGCGGCTCCAGCAGGTCAATCAGGCCCTGATGATGGAGCGGATGCGTTACGGAGACCTCCAGCGCACGCTCCGACTCGAATCGCTCCGTCCCCAACCCAGCGACCCTAGGTCTGAGTCGCGGGCCAATCGGATCGCCGCCCTCGAAGAAGAGCGGGGTCTGATCGTCAAGCGATACGAACGGGCCAAGATGAACACGCGAGATCGCGACGACCCCTTCCTCCGAAACCTCCGCGCTGAGGCCGGCGACATCGACGCGAAGATCGCCAAGTTGAGTCGCCCGATCGCTCAGGCTGAGTTGGCCGGGACCGACGATTCCGAAGTTTTGCTTGCCACCGCCCGCGAGGAGATCCAGGCACACGAACAGGAGTCAAAGCGGCTCATCACCGAGATGCAAGAGTCGCTCCCCGACTACGACAAGTTCGCAAACCTCGTCTTCCAGCGCGAGCAGAAGCAGCGAGAAATGACGACGGTGACGCAAAACTACGCCGCCTTCGACGCCCTGGCCAAGACGCAGAGAGAGCCGGTCAACATCCGCGTCCCACCCGTCGAGCCTGTCATGCCCGACCGGCCGAAGCGGGGGCTGTACATCACCGGATTCGTCATCTTTGGGCTCCTGCTCGGGATGGGCTTCGCTATGCTGCTCGAGCACGTTGATCACTGCGTCAAGGTTCCCGAGCACCTCACCTCGGGCCTTGCGCTCCCCTTGCTGGGTGTGGTCCCTCGGATCAGGCGGACGGCAAAGATTCAGCGGGGCGGTCATCTCTGGACCCCCGGGCTCCCTGACTCAATCGAGGCCGATGCCTATCGGAACATCCGCGCCAGCCTGCTAGGAGTGGCCGGTTCGCATGGGCCGATCGTCACGCTGCTCGTCACCAGTGCCAAGGCCGGCGAGGGGAAGAGCACAACCGCGCTCAACCTGGCGGCCACCTGTGCCCGCGCCGGGGAACGGACGCTGCTCGTGGATGTCGACCTCCGTCGTCCCAGCCTGGCCCAGGTGTTCCCGCACGAAGACCGCCACCTGGGGCTGGTCGACGTGCTCCGTGGTGACCTCCCGTGGCAACGGGTCGTCGTGCCCTCAGACCTCCCTAACCTCGACTTCATCCCGACTGGTGAAACGCGCGACGTGCCGATCGAGATCCTTGGCAGCCTCGAACTGCGTCAGCTCTTGCTCTCGCTCTCGCAACACCATTATGACCGGGTTATCCTCGATGGCCCGGCGATCCTTGGCCTCGCCGACTGCCGGATGCTCGGGCGGATTGTCGATGCCGCCATCATGGTCGTGCGGAGCGGGACGATGGAGTTGAGGCCGCTCCGCCGGGCAAAGGCGATGCTGGAACAGTCTCAGGTGAAGATGGCGGGCGTGGTCTTTAACGGCCTCTCCGACGACCTCGACAACTGGTCGAGCTATGGACCAACCTCCGCGCCGTCAGGTCCGACGGCGGTCGACCCTGCCCGGGCCATCGAAACGGCGACTTCCCCTCGGACCGCGTAAGACCTGAAATACGACCGCAACATGAGCGACATCACACGGAGATTTTGACGTTGTTGACCACCCGGGTCCGCATCCAGATGGCCCTCGACCGTTGCCTCGCGATCGGACTCGCGGTGCTGCTCGTCGGCACCCCGCTCGCCTTCGGCGGGGCGGTCTGGTGGATGCCGTCGGCGGTCGCGGTGCTGATGACCCTGCTCCTCTTGGTCTGGCTCTTACGGGCCGGAACGTCGGGGAGGTGGCGGGTCTTGAAGAGCCCCCTCGGGGCGCTCGGGGCGCTTGCGATCGGGCTCGCGGTTTTCCAGTCAGTCCCGGTGCCGTATCGGGTCTCGGCGAGGGTCTCTCCCAAGACGTACGCGATCCAATCCCTCGGCGTCCATCCTGATCTCGTCCATGCCGATGATCCGGAAGCTGTCCTGATTGACTCGAAGTCAGCCCGCGTCCCCATGACGATCGACCGGCCCGCGACGCTCCGATGGATCGCGGCTGCCGTGGCCTGCCTGGCGCTGTTCTCGATCGTCTCGCATTTCGTCGACCGTCTCGATCGGCTCTATCTCGTCTGGGGGAGCGTGGTCGCGGCCTTCCTGCTCAATGCGTCGATCGCGCTGGTCCAGATTGTGGGACAGGCCGACGGACTCTACGGGTTCATCGAGCCGGGGAGCGGGCCGAACTGGGCTCCCAACATGGCTGACGCACTCAAGGCACCGGGGGAAACCGTCCTCCGAACCGTTGCGGTCGCCAAGTCCACCGGCCTCTCCTGGTCACTCGCCAAGCCGGTCCTGGTGCCGTCGATCGGGACGATGATGGGCGGGCCGGGAGCGTTCCTGGCCCTCGCGTCTCTCGGCTTGCCTCTTGCCGTGGCGATGACCCTGCAATTCATGGCCCCGCGCGGCAGTCGTGAAGGTCTCTGGACCCGACTTTCGCAGACGGGGCAGGGGAGCCTGCTCGTCCTGCTCTATCTCTCGACGCTCCTCGGCGCGGGCCTGGTCGGCCTCTTCGCCGGGCCGGTCCTGGGGCTTCCCTTCGGCGTGGCGATCCTGCTCGTCGGGCTGCCCAGCCTGTTCGGGAGCGGCCTCCGGCTCAAGGGTCTCTGTTTCATCGCGCTCTGCACGGGGGCCTTGGCAAGCGGAGTCGTGCTCGGTGATCGATGGGGCGAATGGCTCCCGTCGGCGAATCCCACCCCCAGGGTTGACTTCGCGAGGTCGAGAGGAGTATGGTCGGACGCGTTGCCGATTCTGAAGGATTTCCCCCTGATCGGGACCGGACTCGGCAGCTTCTCCTCGATCCAGCCTTACTACAAAACGCGAGACGCCGCCTCGACGACTGCGATGAGCAGCCTCCTTCAGTGGTGTGCCGAGTCGGGTCTTGTCGGGATGGGACTGCTCGCTCTGGGCGGACTTTGGGTCCTGTTTCGGCTCCCCGGCGCGATCCGGCGGGTCGGCTCTGCGGACCGGGCGCTGGCCTTCGGATTGATCGGTGCCGTGATCTGCTTCGGGATTGTCTCGACGTTACACTGGACGGTCGAACTCTTCGCCGTCGCGCTTGCCGCGAGCGCAGTGGCGGGCACCTGCAATCGATGGCTCGCGGGCGGCACAGACCTCTTCGTGGAGCGTGGCTAGGACCGCCCGCTCGACTTTCGAACGGATCAACTCGGCTCAGGGAGGAGACGAACGCGCGATGCCCGACACCACGTATCTCCATATCCAGGGACGCGAGTCCGACCCGACGCGAGTGGTCGCGATGCCTGGGGCGGCGGTCCGGATCGGTCGAGGCGTGCAGTGCGAAGTTCGTCTCAGCGAACCCGGCCTCGCGGAAGTCCAATGCCTCCTGCGTCGGCGGGGCGACACGTGGCAGATCCAGCCGGTCGGCCCGTCAAGCCTGCTGACGATCGAAGGCCAACCCGTCGAACATCCGCGTGCGTTGCCCTTCGGAGTCCCGCTCCAGGTCGGCGGCCACCGGCTCGTCATCCGGCCCGGCGAATGGGGCAGCTATCAGGCCCCGTTCGAGGTCGGCGAACGTTTCAACGCGAGGCGATCCGTCGACCCGAAACTGACTCCCACGCCGTCAGAGCCGACTCCCCGCCCCGAACCCGTGGCACCCCAGTCGAGTTCCGCCCAGGCCGAAGTCGAACGCCTCAAGCGATGGCAGGCCCGCCTCGAACAGCGGGAGCGGTGGCTCAAGTCTCGTCAGGAAGAGAAGAAGTGGGAGGCGAGGTGGAAGGCAGCGGGCGAGGAAATTCGGTCCAAGTCGCCCACGCTCGGCACCGGATTGCAGGCTGCCTCGACTCGTCCTCCGGCGGCCAGGCCAACGCCGACTGATTCCCTCAGGCCCCTTCGTCCGGTCACGCCGACATCGCGGAACGACGTTGCCCGTCCCCTCTCTGAACGGAGCACGGCCCCCGCCGGAGGCTCCGCTCCGAAAGCGACATCCGGGCAATCCACCTCGCTCGCCGTCATCCCGCCCGATGCCCTGATCGTTCCCGTCGAGCCTCGGATTATCGCGATCCCGATAATCGAGTCGCCACCGGTCGTCCCCAGCTCATTCGAGGAAGTTTCGGCCGACGTCGGTCCGGAAACGTCCCTCGAATCGCTGGTGTTTCCGATCGAGCGATACCTGCCTGACGCCGACTTGGCCTCGATCGACGGGCTGGAGGTCGAGTCGGGATTCCTTCTTCCGATCGAGACCTTGATCCTCGCGGAGTCGGAGCGGGCCGACCCGATCTGGGATAATGCGCGGGGTGATGTCGATGCGACGACCTCACCGGCTGTCTCACCGCCGGACGACATGGTCATCGCACCGGAGCCGCCGCGCCGCGAGCCAGTGACCGTCCTACCTCGACCTTCGACGAAAGAGCAGGCCGACTTCCCGAGCGCCGCCGCGATCTTCGCCGCGCAAGGGACCCGGTCCATTCCCGAACTTCAGACCAAACGCGGTAAGCAGCGACGACCGATACCGACCGATCCGCGAGGGCCGGCCGAATGGAGCTCGGCGACCTGGCTCGCCCTACCGCCGGTCGCGATCGTTTCGCTCGGGCTGATGACTGTCGGACTGTTCCTGGGCCTGTCCTGGTCGAAGGACAACATGGAGGCGGGCCGGGCCGTGAGGTCGGCACTCCGATCGGAGACCGAGTCCCCAGCGTCCATCGATCCCGCCGTCCGTCCCGAGACGCGTTGGTGGACGACGACCGCTGGGCATCTGGCCTTCTGGGCCGCCGCGATTGAACGCTCGCCAGAGGCAAGCGAACGGGCTAGTGAGGTTGATGAGATCTTGTCGGCCGCAAATCGAGCGTCCCCGCTTCAGCCTGAGATCAGGCTCGCTCTCGGCCGGAAGTCGACCCTCGGCACGACGACTGAGCCTACGCAGTCTCTCGGGCTGAGCCGCGACGTGATCGCGCTGACGCACACCGCTCGAACTCTGAAGAAGGCCGGGAAGTCGCAGGCGGCGATTCACGCCTACCGCCACGCGATGGAGATGGCGACCGACTCGCAACCTGCGACGCTCGGGACTCCGGTCTTCGACGATGACCCCCATGTCCGCCGATTCCGCCTGCCTCACGAGGCCCTAATTCAGGGGGTGGCCACGGACATGCTCGACGCCGGGGGATGGGATTCCTCGGATTGGTCGAGTGTGGTCCCCGCGAGCCCCCTGGCCCGATTCGCCGTCGCCCGCGTGCTCAGAGAGAAGGGGAACGTCGACGCGTCGAAGCTGTTCGATCTCGCCGTCGACGCCAATCTCCCCGGCGATCCCGCACTGCACGCCGAGAATCTCGCCGCGAAGGCCGAAGCCTTGGCCTTCATGGAGCGGAAGCCCGAGGCCGCCGAGGGTTATCGAAGGGCCATCGATCGGGCGACCGACGAGACCACTCGAAGACGGTGGCAGCTCGGCCTGGCGGAGATCCTCTCGACCCTCGGTGCGTCCAAAGAACGCGCTGAACTGCTCGAGGCCGCCAAAGGGACCGACCCGACCGAAGACGTCACCCGCAAGGCGATGGATGCGCAGAACAGCGCCGGCCTGAAGTGATCGCTAATCGCAACAAACCTCACCCGGACGATGGATCTTCTCGATCGAGGAACCCGTGATGTCGAGCAGTCCGCTCGTAACGCCATCAAGAGTCTCGGCACGAACTCAGGGCGCTCCGACGCCGCTGGTCGCCCTCGCTCGCGCGGGGTATGACGACCCGGCGGGCCGAGTGACGCTCCTCGGCGTGTTGGTGGCGTTCGGGATGTTGATCGCGATGTTCTGGCCGAACATTCGCCATTTCGTCTCGATCTGGTCGATCGACGAGAATTACAGCCATGGATTCCTCGTCCCGTTGATCAGCCTCTATTTCGCCAACGAGGCCGCGCGTCGGGGCGCGATCGCGATGACGTCCGGCACGGCGATCGGGGTCACGCTGATCGCCCTTGCGATCTTGGGACGACTGGCGACGGTGGTCGTGCCTGTCGGGTTCGCCGGCGATCTCTCGCTTCTTCTGGGGATCGCGGGGATCGTTGCGTTACTGTTCGGTCGCGCGGCTCTCTGTCGCTATGGTTTCGCGATTGCGTTCCTGGTCTTCATGATCCCCCTCCCAGTGGCGCTCTATGCCAAGATTGCCTCGCCGCTTCAGCTCGCCGTCAGCCAGGTGGCGACGGTCTTGCTGAACTTTTCGGGTATCCCGGCGCTCTGCGAAGGCAACATGATCACGCTCCCGGGCGACAACAAGATGTTCGTTGCCGAGGCATGCAGCGGGATGCGGCAACTGACCGGATTCCTCGCGTTGACGACCGCCTGGGCCTATCTTGTCCGTCGACCGGGCTGGTATCGCATGGTCCTCATCGCCTCCTCGATCCCCATCGCCATGACGGCGAATATCGTTCGAGTGACGCTCACGGGGGTGATCTCGTATCGCATCGATCCCAAGTTCACCTCGGGGGCCTTCCACACGGTCGAGGGTCTCTTAATGATGGCGTTCGGGCTTGTCATGCTCTACGGCGGCTGCTGGGTGCTCGATCGGATCGCCGGGGTCGCGCCACGTCGAAAACAGCGACCCAACTCAGAATCGCCCATCCCGTCGTCGGAGGTTGAAACGAGATGACTCCCCTCCGCCGCGTTGTCCTCTGTCTCGGCCTGCTCGGCTCCGGCGTCGCCGCACAAGCGGGACTGGAGCGGTTCACTCAGTGCGAACGTCCCGACCTCAAGGGCAAACTCGCAACGATCCCGATGACCCTGGGAAACTGGGTCGGGCGCGATGAAGTGGTCGCCGACGACATCCTCGAACGGTCGCAGACGGACGACTGGATCAACCGCGTCTATGAGGATACAACTCGGCCCGATCGCAAGCTCTCGCTCTGGATCAACTACTCGAAGACGGGCCTCAACATGAGGCATTCGCCCGAGGTCTGCCTTCCCGCCGGCGGCTGGACCAAGAATGAGGCCGCTACGCGGGTCATCGAGTTGAGGGCTTCAGGCGAGCCGAGCGTAAAGACGACCCGGCTTGTCTATTCTCAAGGAGAACTGGTCCAAGGCATTGGCTTTTGGTATTACATCTTCGGTGAAGGGGAAGTCGAGCGCTGGGTGCGTCGGTTGCCGATCACCAGTCGGAGCAGCCACGGACGGACGACGAGGGGATCGGGCCTGACGGTCGAGGTCTTCTGTCCCGGTGACGTGGACCCCGAAGGTGAAGCCCTTAAGCAGTTCGCGGCCGCGCTTCTGGCAGTACTCGACCCGCTCTTGCCAAGCGATCGCGTCGCCTATCACATCCCCTGAGTCTCCGATCAAGTTCGTAAGACTGGCAGGCCACGGTAGGCCGTCCTATAACATTGAAATGACTCGCGGCATCCGGACGCATTCCAGCGCGGATGAGATGAATTGCGTCGATCAAGGGAGTGTCCGATGAAGCGTGCGTTAATCACCGGCATCACGGGACAAGACGGGTCTTATCTGGCTGAGTTCCTGCTCGGCAAGCCCGATTACGAGGTCCACGGCCTCGTGCGGCGGTCGAGCAGCCTCAACCGCCAGCGAATCGACCACCTGTTTGGCAGGGATGCGTCGATGGGCGACCGGTTCCACCTTCATTATGCCGACCTCGCTGACGCCTCCAGCCTGGCGATGGTGATGGAGCAGATCCGACCGATTGAGATCTACAACCTCGGCGCGCAGAGTCACGTCCGCGTCTCATTCGACCAGCCGCTCTATACCGCCGACATCGTCGGTCTCGGCACACTGCGCGTCCTCGAAGCGGCGCGTCAACTCAACCGCACGCACCCCGTCAAGTTCTACCAGGCTTCAAGCTCAGAGATGTACGGCTCGGCCGCCCCGCCGCAAGGTCTCAACACGCCCTTCCATCCGCGCAGTCCCTATGCGTGCGCTAAGCTCTACGCCCACTGGCAGACGATCAATTATCGTGAGGCTTATGGGATGTTCGCCTGCTCGGGCATCCTCTTCAATCACGAAAGCCCGCGACGTGGCGAGGCCTTCGTCACCCGAAAGATTACCCTCGGCGCGACGCGGATCAAGGAAGGGCTTCAGAAGAAGCTCGTCATGGGCAACCTCGACGCCAAGCGTGACTGGGGCTTTGCGGGCGATTACGTCCGCGCCATGTGGCTGATGCTGCAGCAAGACACCCCCGATGACTATGTCGTCGCGACGGGCGAAACTCACTCCGTTCGGGAGTTCCTTGAACTCTGCTTCTCCCACCTCGATCTCGACTACGAAAAGTACGTCGAGTTTGACACCAAGTACACCCGCCCCTCCGAGGTTGATGTCCTTCTCGGAGACCCGACGAAGGCCAAGCAGAAGCTCGGCTGGGAGCCGGAAGTCAGCTTCAAGGGCCTCGTGACGATGATGCTCGACCACGACCTTGAACTCGCCAAACGCGAGAAGTTCGCCCAGGGCTATCGCGGCTGAGTTCGGCGAGACCCCAGCACGACGTCGCTCACCCACGGCGGTCTTCGGGCCGCCGTGGCGCGTTGACGACCGTCCGCGATTGATCTACGATGCTTTGACTTCATGGATTGGCCTCCACGATCAAGGATTGATCTCGTGACGCCCACCTTGCTTGCCAACGAGAGTCGCGGTTCGTCCCGATCGGTCCCGAAGACGTCGGTCCTCGTGGCCTGTCCCGATGCCCGTCCTCCGGCCTACGAGGCCGTCATCGGGTTCGCACAGGCGACCACCCTCGACCGGTTCGTCACCGGGTATTACTACGGCGGGCACGGCCCGGTCTCCGAGCTGGCCCGACGCTACGCGCCTTGCCACTTCCATCGCTTGAGACGCCAGCTCCTTCGCCGTAACGACCGACGAATCCCCCCGGATCGGGTCGTGTCATCCCCGAGTTTCGACGTCGCGCTGGCGATCGAGAATCGGCTCGCTGGTCGTCCTGACGCTCGGAGGTGGGTCGCAGCACATCGGACTCGCCGATTCGATCGGGCTGTCGCGCGGCGGATCGAACGCGATCGCCCCGACGCCGCCCTCCTGTTCAGCGATGTCGGTTCTGAGTTCGCCCTCCCGGCCTGTCGACGACTTGGCATCCCAACGATCCTGAGCATGGTCCACGGCGACGTTCGCGAAGAGCGCGAGGTCTTGGCGCGCGAAGCGGTTGAGTCACCCGACTACTTCCCCCTCTATCTCGGCGATGGTCAGCTCGATCGGGCGGCGATGGACTGGCTCCACGAGCGGCGACTCCGCGACATCGCCCTCGCCGACCGCATCCTCGTGCCGTCAGAGCACATTGCGAACACCCTGGCCCGCTACGGAACGCCTCGGGAGCGGATCGCGGTCGTTCCCTATGCGGCAGACGTTGGTCGATTCCGCCCTGTCGATGGCAAGACGCACGGTGCCGGTTGCACCTTTCTCTTCGCCGGGGGGATCACGCAACGGAAGGGGATTGGCTATCTGCTCCAGGCATGGCGGCGCGTGAAGCGTCCCGGCTGGCGGCTCCAGCTCCTCGGTGCCCTCCCGAGTCGCCTTGGCCCGCTCGCTGACGACTTGAAGGTGGAAGGGGTCGAACATCTCGGTCGGGTCGGCCACGCCGAGATGCCGGCGAGGATGGCCGCTGCCGACGTTTTCGTCTTCCCTTCTCTGTTCGAAGGCTCGGCCGTCGTGACCTATGAAGCCCTCGCGTGCGGACTGCCGTCGATCGCGACTGAAGCCTCGGGGACCGTCGCTCGCGACGGGATCGATGGATTTATCGTCCCGAGTCGAGACGTCGATGCCCTGGCCGAGCGTATGGACCGGCTCGGCGGTGATCCGTCGCTGAGGGCCGAGATGGCGATCGCGGCGAGAGAGCGGGCTGAGGCGTTCGACTGGCCCCGATATCGCGCAGCGGTGCTCGGTGAAGTGACGAATTTGCTCGGCCACTAATCGCGGATCGATTGCAAGGAAGCGAGCGGCATCATGGACGAGCGAATCTATGTCATCGCGACCGCGAGCGTCATGGCGGCGTACCTCTTCATCGAGGTTGCGCGGAAGCGATTTGATCCGTTTGCGCCGGTCTGGATGTTCCTCCTCGGCTACTTCCAGATCTACGTGATCCAGGCCCTCTCTTACCACGAATATGCGATTCGGGTCCGCGGCGTCGAGGTGACGACGTTGGCAAATACCCGATCGCTCTGGGCCCTCTGCTGGTTCCTTCTCGTCTATCATGTGCCGATCGGCCGCCTCTTCGCGGCAAAGCTGCCGAAGGCACCGGGGGAATGGTCCGTCGGCGTGATGGCCTGGTTGACACCGATCCTGGTCGTCTGGGGGTTGGTCGGGGCGTTCGCGATCTCGCACGATAATACCAAGCAGGGGATCGAGGTCAGCCAGGAAGCGTTCATCCTGCTCCAATTTCCGATCATGATGCTCGTGGCGGCGATCCTCCTGATCGTCACCGGTCGCAACGTCGCGCATCCGAGGCCCGCGATCGCCCTCCTTGGTCTCACGTTGTCGATCCTTTATATCATCATCTGGATGTTCAACGGCAAGCGGTCGCATTCGCTCTTCGGCGTGCTGACCACGATCTGCGCGTGGTATTGCACGCGAGGGAAGCGGCCGTCGTTCGCGGTGCTGGGCGGCGTCGCGGTCATCGGTATGGTGGTGCTCACCTTGGCGGTCGGATGGAGGAATAACCCGAAATACGAGCGATCGCCCTCGGGTTTCGTCCAATATCTCGGCGACTTCAACCCCGCTGACATCCTCGCGAACGTCAACCTGGCCGAGCATGAGGATACGGGTGGCGACGCGAAGAAAGAGGTCAGCCACGAGACCGAGGAGATTGGCGGCTATCTCCTGATGCTCGACACGGTCCCGCTCAAGTCGCCGCATGACTTCGGTTCATCCTACCTGCGGATCTTCTCGACGTTTATCCCCCGGGTCATCTGGCCGGACAAGCCGATCTTCGGCCGTGAGGAATGGGTCAGCGCCTGGATCGCGGGTTCAGAGATGAAACGCGACAAGACGTTCACCGGCCCGGCGATCGGTATCCTGGGGGCGACCCATCTCAACGGCGGGGCAGTGGCGACGGTGATCGTCCTCGCCGGGTTGGCCTTGTTGCTGAGGACGGGCTACGAGTATTTCCGGCGTCACCAGTCGTCTCCCTGGGCACAGGCCTGGTGGGCACTGACGTTCTATAACGCCTGGCTGATGACCGTGAACGACGACCCATTCGTGTGGTTCTACTACATCTACGGCTACACGATCCTGCCGACGATGGTGTTCCTCTGGGTCTATAACCGACTCAAGGTGAGCGGATCGGCGGCGGCTCCGATCGATCATCATGCCCCGTGGACTCCGCCTGACGCGCTGACCTCTCCGGCGGGTGACGGCCCGATCCTCCCGATTCCGAACCTGAGATAGTCACCTCGATCTCCTCAAAGGTCCGGCGTCCGATGAAACTGGCCCTCTCGTTCACCAACTTCGGTCCCTATCACCTCGCGCGGCTGCGTGCCCTCGCCCAGTCGCTCGCGGCCCGAGGTGACGAGCTGATCGCCTACGAGACCGCCGGCAATGAACGTCGCTACCCTTGGTTGAGATCGGTCGCCGGGGAGCCGTTCCATTGGGTGACGCTCTTCCCCGACCGCGATCTCGAATCGTTGACGGGTGCCTCTTGCCGACGGGCGATGACGGACGCCCTCGACCGCGACGAGCCCGACTCCCTCGGGATTGTCGGCTACTCGCGACCCGAGTCGATGGCGATGCTTGGATGGGCGCGGAGGAATCGGCGTCCGACGGTGCTGATGTCGGAGAGCCAGGAGATCGACCATCCGCGCGTCTGGTGGAAGGAAGCGATCAAGCGTCGTCGAGTCACCCGGTTTTCGGCAGGGCTTGTCGGTGGCCGAAGGCACGCTGATTACCTCGGTAAACTTGGGCTTCCCCTCGATCGTATCGCCTATGGATATAACGCTGTCGACAACGACCACTTCACGCGGCTGGCCGAGCGCTTTCGCCTCGATCCCGCCAGTCGTCAGGGTTTACCCGACGCCCCTTACTTCCTGGCTGTCAGCCGATTCGTGCCCGAGAAGAACCTGACGAGTCTCGTCGCGGCTTATAGCCGGTATCGCTCGAAGGCCCGGTCTCGTCCTTGGGACCTTGTGCTCTGCGGAGACGGAGAGTCGCGGCCCGAAATCGAGGCGGGCATCCGCGCCAGCGGTTATCCCACTTCGATTCACTTGCCCGGATTTCTCCAGACGGCAGACCTCACGCGATGGCTTGCCCATGCGTCGGCCTTCGTCCATCCGAGCCTGATGGAACCGTGGGGGTTGGTGGCGAACGAGGCGGCGGCGTGCGGTCTCCCGCTCCTAATCTCCGACCGCGCCGGATGCGCCGAAACACTTGTGTCCGGCTCGCCAGAGACGACCGGCCGTCGATTCGATCCGACATCCGTTGGCGACCTTGCCGATTGTCTTCTGTGGGTTGCGGAGTTGTCGGAGACCGAGCGGGTTGAGATCGGCCAACGTGCTCTTGCAGTGGTTTCCGAGTGGGGACCGGGTCGATTCGCCTCGGGGATGCTGACCGCGTTGGACTTGGCCCACGCTCGCGAGGCCCGCCGAGGCCGTCGAGTCGCGACGAAGGCTGTTACTTATGTGGAGTTGGTGTCTTGAATTCGATGCAAACCCGGACCCAACCCCACCATCCTCGAATCGGTGCGGCCTCTTCAGGCTGGCTCCATCTCTGCAACGGTCTCGACCCGAGACGCGACGGCGGGATGGTCCCGAGCATCCTCGGCATGACTGGCTCGCTGGCCCGGCACGGATCGCCGATCACGATCGTGACCCCCACCCTGTCACGCCTCGACGGTACGAGTCTCCCCGAGGGGATCGACCTGAAAGGACCCGAGACCGACCTGGAAGCGGCGGTTCGATCGGCTGAGGTCGTCCATCTCCACGGCCTCTGGCAAGGTCACACGAGGCGAGGGGCCAAGGAGGCGCGTCGGGCGGGAGTGCCCTATCTGATCGCCGCTCATGGCATGGCCGAGCCCTGGGCGCTTCGCCATAAGGCGTTCAAGAAGAGGGTCTACACGGCGCTCGTCGAAGGGAAAAACCTGCGTCGGGCCGCCTGCCTTCACGCCTTGTCTCGGCCCGAGATCGAACATCTCCGCGCCCTGGCACCGAGAACCCCGATCGGTCTCATCCCGAATGGCGTCGATCTGGCCCCATTCGATCATCTGCCCGACCGCGCCGAGTTCGAGGCCGAGCACCCCGAAGTGGTCGGCAAGTTCGTCCTCCTCTTCTACAGCCGACTCCACGCCAAGAAGGGCCTCGACCTGCTGGTGAAGGCGCTCGGTGCTCTCGCAAAGAGCCATCCCACACTGCATCTCGCCCTCGCCGGCAACGATGACGGGGCCCTGACCCCGTTCCGGGCTGCTGTCGAGTCGCTCGGCCTGGCAGACCGGGTAACTTACGTCGGTCACGTCTCCGGTGAGAAGTCGAGACGCACCTGGGCCGCCGCCGATGCGTTCGTCCTCCCGAGCTATTCCGAAGGGTTCAGCATGGCGATCCTTGAAGCACTCGCCGCGAGGCTTCCGGTTGTCGTGACGACTGCGTGTCATTTTCCAGAACTGGCAAAGGCTGGGGGGGGCATCGTGGTCGAGCCCACCGAGTCGGGCGTCACCGAGGGGCTCCGCGATTTGCTCGAGCGATCGGTTGACCAGCGTCGCTCGCTCGCTGAGCGAGGTCGGTCGCTCGTGGAGGAGCATTACACCTGGGATCGCCAGGCCGAACGATTGTCCGCCGTCTATCGGTGGGTCGCGGGCGGCGGGACGGCCCCCGAGGCGGTCGAGATGGCGGGAGGCTTCTGATGACGGATCACAAGAACCGGGCCAAGGTCAGCGTGATCGTCCCCGTCAAGAACGAGGCTGGAAACCTCCGTCGTTGCCTCCCCGCGCTCGCCTGGGCCGACGAGATCTTCGTCGTCGACAGCCAGAGTACCGACGAGACCGAACGGGTCGCCGCCGAGCACGGTGCCGCGCTCGTCCAGTTTCACTTCAATGGAAGCTATCCCAAGAAGAAGAACTGGGCGCTCGACAACCTCCCCCTGAGGAACGAGTGGGTCTTGATCGTCGACGCCGACGAGATCGTGATCCCGGCGCTCGCGGACGAGATCCGTCGGAGGACTGATGCCGACGAGGCGGACGGCTTCTACCTGAACATGAAATACTTCTTCCTGGGACGACGGATCAAGCATTGCGGCTATTCCGAAGCCTGGAACCTCAGACTCTTCAAGCACAAGCTCGGACGTTACGAACGCATGCCCGTGACCGCAGGCGCGGCGACAGGCGACAACGAGGCGCATGAGCATGTCGAGTTAAACGGCCGGGCGGCGCGACTCGTCCACGAGCTCGACCACTTTGCTTATCCGACGATTTACGTCTGGGTCGAGAAGCACAATCGCTATGCGGTCTGGGAGGCCGAGCAGTTTGACCGATTCCTCCGCGAGCCGATCCCGACGACGATCGGACCGGGCAAGCGATTCAAGCGGATGCTTAAGAAGATCTATCTGCGTCTGCCATGTCGGCCGCTGGTTCGATTTCTCTATTCGTACCTGTTTCGACTCGGATTTCTCGACGGACGCCCCGGCTTCGTCTTCTGTTCGCTCCTGGCGTTCTATGACTTCCTCGCCTCGGCGAACCTCTACGAGAAACGTCTTCGAGAGGCAGACGGCTCGCCGCCCGTCCTCACGACCGAACCGTCTCCGATCCTCGTTTGAATCTCAAGACGCCGTAGCCGAGGTGCCTGCGAGACCCGCCTCGGCATCGATGAGCGAGTGATAAAGCTCGGAGAGAGACACCGCCTCTCGGTCGAGGTCGTACTCGCGTGAGACGATCTCCCGGCCACGATCGCCCAGGCGTTGCGCGAGTTCGCGGTCGGCCAGGAGATCGAGGATCGCCCGGGCCAAGGCGTTGGTATCGCCGGGCGGAACGCGCAGGCCCGTGCCGTTGTGGACCACGAGCGAACGCAGCCCTTCGATGTCGGACGCAACGGCGGGCAGACCGTGCGTGAGCGCCCTCGCGAGGTTGCGCCCGACCGTCGGGACGATCGACGGCTGGCAATAGACGTCGAGGATATCCCAGAATGAGAGCCCAACGGCCGTGTCGGCCGCGAAAGTGATTCGATCGGCGATCCGAAGCCGCTCAGCCCGTCGACGCAGTTCCCCCTCTTCGTCCCCTTGGCCGACGAGGATGAACTCGGCATCAATTCCTGCGTCGAGGACGCGCCTCGCCGCGTTGAGATAGGTCGTGAATCCTGAGCCGATTGTGAGTGGACCTGCCGAGCCCACGACCGAGACCCGGTTGGGGTTATCCCCGCTCGACATCCTCGTCGACCCGGCCCCGGCGATCCCCCGATGGACGACTCGGACCCACTCGGGAGGGATCCCATAATTGCGGATGAGGTCGTCGCCGAGTTCGCGACTCGTGGCCAAGAGTCCTCGACACCAGCGCCGGCTCAGGCGGAGTCGATCGCCGGGAGACTGAAACTCCTCGACCCCCTGGACGTAAGGGATGCGCCACCGTTCTGCGATCTCAAGGCCCGCCGGCCCCATCCTTGACTGCATGACATGGAGGAGGGCAGGGGGCGGCGACATTTCATCGAGTCGCAGGCCTCGGATCGCCCAAGGGAGCCGCAATCGCTCGCCCAGGCCGGGGACTTCGGTGACGGCAAACCCTCGGCGGGCGGTCTCTCCCCAGAACGAGCAGAGGACTCGGGCGACCAGGCCCCGCCTGGACAGTCGCTCAACGAAGGCACTGACCGACCCGATCTGGTCCGGGTTGGCGATGCGATCGGCGAGTAGAACGACGTGTCGAGGCGATCCCACCATGAAACCTGCGAGTCCCCTGGCGACGAGCGATTGTAGGGCGATCCACGTACCGTATCAGAACGGCCCATGAGCGCGGAGATCGATCTCAATTCCGACGGCCCTCAAACCCTCCTCGCGACGTGACCTGTCGGTTGGCATGGGCTTACGGGTCGCCTATACTGGGAGCGCGAACAGGCACTTCCTCGTCGGAAGCCAGTCCGACTTTCGAAGGATTATGCATGACCTCATCGCCGCCCGCTGAGATAACCGCTCCGCCGCTTCGAGAGCTGTTGTCACTTCTGAATCGGCTCATCGATCACGTCGGATCGGTTGTCCTAGGTAAGCCTAAAGCCATCGAACTCGCGGTCGTCGCCCTGCTTGCCGAGGGGCACGTCTTGATCGAAGACGTGCCGGGCGTCGGCAAGACCTTGCTCGCCCGGGCGATGGCCGCAAGCATCGATTGTTCGTTTCGGAGAATCCAATTCACTCCAGACCTCTTGCCGTCGGACATTCTCGGGTCGAGCGTCTACAACGCGGTTTCCGGCGAGTTCATCTTCAAGCCCGGGCCGATTTTCGCCAACGTAATCCTTGCCGACGAGATCAACCGCACGACGCCACGGACTCAATCCGCGCTTCTCGAAGCGATGGGGGATGGCCAGGTCTCGGTCGAGGGGAAGACGTTTCCTCTCGCACCTCCGTTCATCGTGATGGCGACCCAGAACCCCCACGAGTTCGAGGGGACGTATGTTCTTCCGGAGAGCCAGCTCGACCGTTTCATGATCCGGATCTCGATGGGCTACCCTCACCGGACGGAAGAAAAACGGGTTCTTTCAAGCCACCGGACCGGCGAACCCGTCGAGTCGCTCCGGCCAGTCCTCACGGCCGAAGACGTGCTTCATCTTCAGAGGGCCGTCAGGATGGTTCGGGTCGACGACGCGATCGCGGACTATCTGCTCGATATTGTCCACGCGACGCGAGAGGGGAACGACCTCCACGTCGGCGTCAGCACCCGTGGAGCCCTGACGTTCTATCGCGCGGCTCAAAGCCTCGCCCTCGTCTCGGGCCGAGACTATGTGACGCCTGACGACGTCAAATCGCTCGCTTCGCCCGTGCTTGCACACCGAGTCGTCGGCAAGTCGTTCCTCCAGGCCGGCGAGTTTGGCGCGGCGGAGAAGATCATCACCAACCTGGTCGAACGCCTCCGCGTGCCCACCTGAACTGACCGAACCGCGTCTCCTCCGAGCTTCGCCCGCCCATGACGACCGAGCATCGGACCCGACCCGGAGACTCCCGACGTTCGACAACTCGGCTGACACGCTGGGCCGTGTCGAGCCTCTGGCCCAACCAGCGACTCCGGTGGACCCGCGAGGGGATCTCCTATCTCGTGGTCTGGTTCGGGCTGCTTGCGACGGGCCTCTATCAGCAGATCAATCTGATCCTGCTCGTCGCAGGGCTCGCGGCCGGTCCGGTCGTCGCCTCGATCTTCGTGAGCGCGGCGATGTTGCGGCGGTTGAAGATCACGCGACGGGTTCCGGCCTATGTGTTCGCCGGCGAGTCGTTGTGGATCGATTATGTTCTCCAGAATGACCGACGTTGGACGGCCGCCCTCGCGCTGATCGTTCAGGACGACGTTACGCCCGTTGATCGGTCGATCGCGGGAGCGGGGCACACGAGCCCTCGCGTCTTTTTCCCGAGGGTTCCCGGTCGAGACCGGTCGCAGATCCGCTGGGAGGGTGTCGGTCCCTCGCGCGGTCGTTACATTTTCAAATCGCTCGACCTCGGTACGCGAGCGCCGTTCGGCCTGCTTGAGCGTCGAGTCACGCTGTTCGAGGCCGATTCCCTCCTCGTTTATCCTCGGATCGGGCACCTCACCCGCCGCTGGCATCTCTACGAGCGCGAAGCGAGCGAGACGCGACGCGGGCGGCGGCATGAGCGGTCGGCCCAGCAGCACGAGTATCACGGCCTGCGTGATTACCGCCCCGGCGATAGCCCTCGCTGGATTCACTGGCGGACTTCGGCCCGACTCGGGCAGCCGATGGTCAAGGAGTTCGAGCAGCAGCACGAACAAGACATTGCGGTCTTGATCGATCCCTGGCTCCCGCGCACGAAAGTCGATCCGAAGCAACGTGAGGCCGTCGAGAAGGCGATCGAGTTCGCCGCAACCCTATGCTACGAGACGTGTCGACATGCCGGGCGTCGAATCCTCCTGGGATGGACGGGGGCAGTGCCGGGGGTCAGACAAGGGCCGGGCTCGGTGAAGATCCTCCACGAGTTTCTCTCCCAACTCGCGACGATGCGTCCCTCGGCTGAGGGTGGCCTCGCCCCGCTGCTCGACGCCCTTCCGCCGTCCACCCTCCGAGAGTCGCTCATCGTCGTGATCTCGACGCGGCCTATCAATCTCTACGAAGAGGCCGAAAAGTCGTCGAGGCTCTCGGAGACCTCCGCGCGAGGCGTGATCGGCCGTGTGACATTGCTCGACGTCTCGCGTGGCGATCTGACAGACCTGATCCAATTCGGTGAGTCGGGTCTGACCCGTGTCGGCCAGGCCGACAGCCCCGCCGATCTCGTAGAGACGCCCTTGCGAGCCGCGAGGCCATCGAGTTCCATTGGCGAACCCCCGATCGCGACACGGCCGGGTCGAGTGTCGCCCGGTTCGCGAGACGAAATGGAGCCGCGACCATGAATTTTTATGCGGTCTACCGTCTCAGTTTCTACCTGATGCTCTTCCTGGCCACGCTCGTCCTGAGCATCGATTCGACCGACGCGAATCGGATCGCCATGCTCTATCCCGTCGTCATGGCCGTTGTGTGCGGGATCGCGCATCTCACGGTCGACAAGTACCCGAAGCTTGGCCTATCGAACACTGCGGCGAATGTCCTGGGGCCGTGCGCGTTCCTCCTTTTTTATGTCGAATATCGCTACGACGAAAGCCTCCTGCTTCTGGGTCTCGGTCATGTCTTGTTCTACCTCCAGTTGATCAAAATCCTCCGGCCCAAGACGACTCGCGACGAGTGGGTCCTGCTGCTGACAGGTCTCGTTCAGGTCATTATCGGAGGTGTTATCAGCCAGAGCGACGTTGTCGGCATGGCTCTCCTCTCATGGGCCTTATGCTCTCTCTGGGTGCTCGCACTCTTCACGTTGAGGCGGGAGGCAGAACGGGTCAGGCCGACCCCAGGGACGACGGTCTTCCCGGCC
The DNA here is from genome assembly GCA_025356435.1 of Isosphaeraceae bacterium. Lineage (GTDB taxonomy): Bacteria > Planctomycetota > Planctomycetia > Isosphaerales > Isosphaeraceae > CAMFLR01. The sequence goes on from JANXSY010000043.1 coordinate 39,054, forward strand.
ATTGACGACGAAGCTCCCTATCCGGGACTCATCAATCCCGCCTTTATCCTCGCGTCTCTACGCGTAGCCGCGACGACGTTCGCGCTGGGCGGGGTTATCTTCCTCGTGATGCCCAGACGCGCGACGCTGGGCATGGCGACGAAGGGCGGTGCGATGGGCACCCACCTCACCGGTTTCGACGACGAGATCAAGCTCGGCCAGCTCGGCGAGATCCTCGAAAATGACAGTGTCGTGATGACCGTCGAGATGTCGGACGAGGAGGGTAAGTCGATCGTCCCTCGTCCCGATCTCTTGTGGCGTGGCGTCGGGATGGCCCGCTACGATCGCGGCCGGTGGCGGAAACAGCAGATCCGGCCGAGTAAGTTCCCGTTCGACTTTCCGCGCCGGGTCCGCGAGTCTCGCCTGATTCGCCAGCAGATCAAGCTCGAACCGACCGATAACCCCGTTCTGTTCGGAATCCGGCCGATCCTCTGGGCCGAGTCGCCGAGCAAGCCGTTCGCACCGGAATTCAACAACATCGACGGGTCGATCTACAGGTCGGATACGCGACCCGTCTCGATCGATTACCTGGTCATCTCCTCGGTAAATCCCGACCAGGGGCAACCGACGGAGCTGTTCCCCGAGACCGAGATACTCAACGACTTGCGCGGGATCGACCCCAAGCTCAAGGCGCTACTTCGGCCAATTGCCGAGAAGGTCGTCGAGGGTATCGATCCCGGCGACAACGTCGCCCGGGGGAGGCGGCTTGAGTCGTGGTTGCGTGACAGCGGTCAGTTTCACTACACGCTCCAGCTCGACGTGATCGATCGCGACCTCGACCCCGTCGCCGACTTCCTCATCAATCGCAAGGAAGGGCATTGCGAATACTTCGCCAGCGCCCTGGCGCTCCTCCTCCGCTCGATCGACATCCCGGCCCGGTTGGTCAACGGCTTCAAAGGGGGCGATTGGAACGACCTGGCGAGTGTGCTGAACGTCCGGCAGAAGCATGCCCATGCCTGGTGCGAAGTCCTCAAGTCGGTCACGCCCGATAAACCCAATGCCCCACCCTTTTGGGTCACTCTCGACCCGACGCCCGGGACGGCACGGGACGAGTCGGTGGCGAAGATCGGCGGGATCTCCACTGGGATGCGTCAAATCATTGATTTTGTACGATATGTTTGGGTTTTTTATATCGTCGGGTTCAACTATGAACGGCAGCAGAGGTTCCTCTACGAGCCGATTCGCCTCCTGATCCAGGAGGCGAAGCACGGCTTCCAGATGATCGAGCAGGGATTTCGAGCGATCCGCGACTGGATGTTCCATTTTCCGAATCTTTCTTCATTCTTTTCGCCGCGAGGCTTCCTCGTCAGCTTCGTCTCGCTGAGTATCCTGTACGCCGTCGGCAGACTCGTTTGGTCCCTCACGAGAAAGGTCCGCCGGCGCTGGAGAAACCCGCATGCCGACCGTTCGGCGATGGCTGTGGGTGTGCTCTTCTATCGTCGGCTGGTGGGCCTCCTCGAAGGCTGTGGCCTCGAACGTCCCGATTGGGAAACGCCCCGAGAATTTGCCCGACGCGCCGCGCTCTTCCTCGCGGGAAACGGTTCGGGCTATGAATCGGTCGCCGACGTGCCCCCGCTCGTCGTCGAAGCCTATTATCGAATCCGGTTCGGTCATGAGGAGTTGGAGACCGAGTCGTTCGCAATGCTCGAAAGTCGGCTGGATGCGCTCGAGACGCGGCTCCAACCGACACCTTGACAGACCCGGTTCAGGGCGTCCTCAGCGTCATCCCCTCGCGGAGGGCGGTCGTCTCCGTGGCGAGCTGATCGCGGTTCGCCCTCCAGAGCTTCGCGACCTCTTCCGACGAGCCATAGACCCTTCGGGCCACTGTCGTCAGCGACTCGCCCGCCGCCACCGACGTGAACGCTCCTCGTGCCTGGGGCTTTCGTATTGCCCGGACCTGCGAGACCGGGAGAACCATCGGCCCGTTCGCGACCGATTTCGTCGGCAACTCTCTGGTTCGGAGTTCTCGCAATGGTGACGGATCGACCGGTGAAAGAGCGTAAGAACGAGTGACCTTCGTCGCGGTCGTAACCCGTTCGGCCGACTCTCGACCGTTCGCCGCCCGTTGCTTCGGGATCGAGTCGGTCTGCGAGCCGACGACTCCTACGGACACGACGATCAATAGGCTGAGCGTATAGGTGGCTCCGAGTTGCTGATTCATGACGCCGAGCGCTCCGGGTGCAGGTAGTCCGAGGGGTGTCAATCCGAGGAGGGCGTATCGTCTCCATCGGTCGAGAACGGTCTCGACTTGAGACAATCTTGTCCGCAATGCTTGACCCACCCCAGATTTCGTCCGAAGGTCGCTCCCCAATCCCGGCTGCGAGACATTCCATGCCCGAACTGATCACACGACGGCATCTGCTTCAGGCGGGGTTGGGATCGACGCTATTCCCGGCCCTCGTCCGTTCGGGGGCCGCGGCCATCTCCCGTTCCTTCCGACTGATCGAGACGGCGGGCCTCCGTCGATTCGGCTACCCCGTCCACGCGATCTTGCCGGACGTCGTCGGAGTCAACGACTTTCAACTGACCCGGGGAGGCAAGCCGATCTCGGCCCAGTTTCGACGGTTCGAGGACGAAGCCGGCCGGTCGGAGGTCGCCCTCGACTTCAACGCGAGCCTCGGCCCGCTTGAGACCGAGGACTACGAGGTGAAATTTGGTGTGAAAGGCCCAGAGCCCGACTCAGGGATCGTCCTGAACGATCGTGGAGATCTACTCCGCGTCGCCAACGGCAAGGACCTTCACTTCGATCTCGTGTCACGCGAGGCAGGCGTCCTCAAAAGCGTCGGCAGCGACAGTCAGGAGTTCATCGCCGACCCCGGCAGGGGGATCGTCCTCACCGACTGGGACGGCCGAGCCACGTCGATCAACGACAGACCGGTGACCTATCGGGCCGTGTGTGTCGGCCCTTTGGCCACGTCGCTCCGGTTCACGACGCCCGCGAGGGAGCAGGGCGGTTTCCCGTCGTCAACGGTCGACATGACGTTCCCTCGATCCAAGAGTTGGGCCGAAATCACCTGGAGCGCGAACGATCCCGACGGCCGAATCCGGTCGCTCGAACTCGAATTTCGACTCGCCGTGGAAGGAAGCCCGACTCTCGTTGACGTCGGGGCGTCCGGCACGGTTTACGGCCAGCTTCGAGGTACCGAGGCGATGGCCCTTGAGGCTACTCCGAGCACGAAAGGGCCAGCCTGGCTCGTCCGCCAAGGCCCTCGGGGTTTTCTTCAGCCGCTGGCGGTGGCGACCAAAGGTGACACGCGACCCCCCGAAGGTTGGGTTCATGTTATGGATCGTCGCCGATGCACGGCCATCGCCGTGGCCGGGTTCGGCCGAGCGACGAACGATCGGATCGAGATCCAGGCTAACGGTCGCGTCAGGTTCAGTCGCGATTTTACGAAGGGGACCGCCGGGCCATCTCGCGGACCAAAGTCGCTGACCTATTGGCTACACTTCGTCGACATGCCGGTTCAGGTTGGCGCTGCGACGAGTCCGCAAGCGATGCTGTCTCCGTTGCGAGTCGAGTGGGTGTAGTGGTCTCTAACGGTTGGTCTTAAGATGGAATGGTATTGAAAATGCCGATTTCCATGAACATTGTTGCAGACGGGCCGTAGAAAACACGAACCTTCAGTGAAGTACCGGGTTTTCGCTTGACTGCGGAACCGCCACATCACGCCGGCCTTGTTGGATAGGGGCCGCTTGTCTATAGTGACAAGGTGTGGAAAAGCGACTTCCGGACGTCGGATCTCTGACAACTCACGGAATCCTATCTCATGCCCCGATATGCATTACGGTCGTTGTCAGTCCTAGGTTTGGCGGCCGTTGTCGCGACCATCATCGGGGCCCAAGCCCCTGCGCCGTCACAGACAAAGCTCGACCAGTTCACCGCGAAAGTCGTCGTTGACCTCGTCGAGCGCGGCCACATGGCCAAGCCGACGATCGATGATGAGACTGCCGTGAAATGGTGCAAGACCTTCCTGAAAGACCTCGATCCGCCGAAATATTATTTCATCAAGGCCGACATCGACGAATTCACCGGCCAGGCAAAGACGCTTGACGACAAGATTCGCCAAGGCGACATTGAGTTCGCCAAAGTTGTCTACGACCGATTCCTCATGCGATCCGACGAACGGCTGGCGAAGGCCTTTGAATATCTCGACAAGCCGATGGACTTTACCGTCGACGAGACGATCGGTGACGACCTCGACAAGATCGACTGGCCCGTGACGACCGACGAGGCCAATGACCGCTTGCGTAAGCGGCTGAAGCTTCAAATCTTGATGGAGAAGGTCGCCAAGGAGCCCCTTGCCGACTCGATCAAAAAGATCAAGAGCCGTCAGAAAGATATCAACCGTTATAGCCACCAGGTCAACAGTTCGGACCTCCTCGAATATTATCTCAGCAGCCTGACGCGAACCTTTGACCCCCACTCGAGCTACCTCAGCAAGTCGTCTTATGACGACCTCGTCAATACCCAGCTCCACTTGTCGCTCACGGGTATCGGGGCACTCCTCGAATCGGTCGACGGGTATCCGACGATCAAGGAACTCGTGCCGAAAGGCCCGGCCGAGAAGGACGGACGCATCCAGGAAGAGGATAAGATCCTCGGCATCCAGAAGCCCGATGGTGAAGAGGTGAGCTTCGTCGAGAAACGACTCTCTGACGTGGTCAAGCAGATCCGGGGCGAGGTCAACTCAAAGGTCCGCCTGATCGTCCAGCCGAAGGGGACGACCGAGAAGAAAATCTATGAGATCACCCGCCAGAAGATCGAGCTAACTGAAGAGCATGCACGCGGACAGGTCATCGAGACCAAGGCCGACGACAAGCCGATCAAGATTGGTGTGATCCGTCTCCCGGCCTTCTATGGAGATGCCCAGGCCGTGCGTCAGGGAGACGCCAACGCCGTGAGCGCGACTGAGGATTGTCGGAAACTGCTCGAAGGCTTCAAGCAGCAAGGCGTGAACGCGGTCGTCGTCGACCTCCGCGAGAATGGCGGCGGCCTGCTCCAGGAAGCGATCACCCTCTCTGGCCTGTTTATCGACAAAGGCCCCGTCGTCCAGGTGAAGGATGCCCGGGGTGTCCAGGTTCATGAT
>JANXSY010000296.1 GCA_025356435.1 Isosphaeraceae bacterium
CGGACAAGCCACGGTAGAATAGATCGGCTACAGGAACTAGAAACTTGGGGTATTCAGGCAAGATAATCCGATTTGCCGTCTTGTCGACGGGAAGGTTTGCCCTGCACACCCTCTATCCAAAACACCTAGCGCGTCTGGCGAAGTTTTGGCGAAGTCTGAGGCCATGCGAGCCATCTACGAGTACACTATCACCCAGAAGCTATTCGTCCGCAAGTTCTTTTTCAAAGCGGGATTGCAACACGAAACCTGCATGAGCCATACACCACCCGTTGTCAGGCCCATCAGGTTCAGGTCCTAGTGGGCTTAACGGCTCGTGCAGGTTCAAGTCCTGTCTTCGGCATCATGAATAAGGGCTTACGGCACGTCGTGTCGTAAGCCCTTACTCGTTGGCTCTGCGTCTTTTCCGCCAGATTGCCGCCAAGAGGGCCGTTTCAGGGAGATTCCCGAACGGGGGCGCGGCGATGGAGCAGGGTAGTGCCCGCCTCAGGCAAGCGATACGGCCTTCAGCGGGTCTGCCGCATCTTCGGCCTCGCCCGCCATCTTGACGACGTCCTCATGGGTCAGTCGTTCAAGAGGAGGGCATCGACGCCATCGCGCTAAGCCGTTTGGCGATGTCCGTCTTCAAGGCCTCACGGCGTCGGTCATGATCGGTGAATCCAGAAGCAATCGCGACACCGATTCGGGTAAAATGGGGTTCCCGCGACGAACCATCGCCACCAGCGAGAGGGACTCTCTAGATGCCACGCAACCCCGAACGCCCCAAACAGACGAAGGGCAAGGCGAAGCATGTTCGACCTTCCGCGTCGCCCGCGAGGTTTAGCGAAGAGCCGGTCGTCCTTCGTGCTCGGATTGCGGCGGCCGAGGAATCGCTGAAGATCCTCTCAGGGCCGCCAGCGGCGATCCGTACGATCGATTTGGCGAGACGGATCAACGACCTCACCGACCGGTCGATCAGGCAGATCCACGAGGATTGTGAGGACGGGCACGAAATCGCCTGCCAGAGCGGCTGTACCTATTGCTGCATGGTTCCGGTCGCGGCGTCGACTCCGGAAGTCCTTGCCATCGCCAACTATGTTCGCGAGAGCTTCGACGCAGAGCGGAAAGTGGCGCTCGATCGTCGCGTCGAGATCAATATCTCGGCGACCGCAGGCATGGACATGGACCAGAGGGATCGCGTCAGGTTGGATTGTCCCTTCCTTGAGGAGGGCCAATGCGCGGTCTACGAAGTCAGGCCGATCGCATGTCGGGGATACTCATCGTACAGCGTCGAGGATTGCAGAGAGGATTATGAGCATCCGGGCACCGGAGTTGAAGGGCATACCAACACCCTCCGAGAGCTTGTCTTCGGAGCGATCCGCGAGGGACTGGCCGTCGCATGCAAGTCGACCTCGGTCGAGTATCGCCTGCTCGAATTGGTCAGGGCCTACAAGATCGCCTCGAAGGATTCAACGCTGACAGAGACCTGGCGCAGCCGTCCCGAAGCATTCGAAACCGCGACCGGGGAGAGCGTTTTTCCCGGCCCGTGGTCGGCCGAGCTCGACCAGGAGTTTGAAGAGGTGTATCGGGAGACTGTCCATGATCTCAAAATGAGAAAGCGATCGACGTAGCGGGGTTATCCCTTCTTGAAGTGCCATTCGCACGCGATAGATTCTAATCCTGACTTCTGCATCAATGAGAATAGGGCTCACGGCATGTCGTGCCGCAAGCCCTTTTTGTCACCCACGCCAGTCCCAGCGTCAGAGACCCTCGGGCAGCGTGTACTCGAAGTCGTAAGAGTGCTTGCCAGACTTGTTGATGATGGCCAGCTTGCCGGCGAGCCCGACTAGCTCGCCGGTGCCCGAATCGGGGACGACGGTGATGACAAGCTGGGGCGTGCCCCTCGTCATGGTCCCGCTCTGTTGAAGCGCGAAACTGCCGCTTCGACCGTGGAGCGTTCCCGTGACCCATTCGATCGCGACGTAACCGGCCGAGCCTTCAACGGCTGAGCGCACGGCCAGCATCTCGCCCTTGCTGGTCGCCTCAAGGTCGCCGTGAAACGTCTTGTCGAGAGACATCCGGCCGATGCTCGGGTCGCCGACGCCGTCTGACCTCGGCTGCGGCAAGAGCCGAACTTCGAATAGTCCACTGGCACGAGCCGTCATGATTTCACTCCACGATCTGTTGGGATCACGAAGCTGAGGTGGTGCGCACAGTGGATCAGTTGCAGGCGGTCCCACTCGGCCCTGGTGAGGGGGCCGAAGAGCCGGTGCGGGATCGCAGGGCCGGGCGAGGCGATGTAATAGGCGATGGCCGACCGCAGGCCCTCGGCCTCCTCGCGTTCGTCAAGGGTCTCGGTCGGGATGATCTCCGCCGGCGCGGGCAGGGCCTCGGGGAGCAGGCCGGAGTCGAGCACCTGCCGTTTCCGCTCCTCGCCGACCCACTGCGACGGGTCATGCGGCGTCGACGCGGGCAGGTCGACGACCCGCCGCATCACGGTTGCGAGGTGCCGGCAGATCTGGGCCAATGACCAGTTGCCGACGGTCGCGTGGCCTTCCAGCAGGCTCGCCACGTCAGGCATGATCTCGTCGAAGCTGCTGAAGCGAAGTGTTCGGCGTCCTTCGGTCGTCATCGGAACGTGCCTCACTCGGGTTTGCCGACCAGTTGCGGTGCCTTGGTCGCGCCGAAGCCGACGTTTGACTGAGATTCAAACATCAGTTCACCATTGGACTCCTTGAGGCTGATCGTGACGACGAACGGGGTCTCATAGAAGCAGACCTTGGCCTTGAATGTGTCGTCGCCGGTCCAGGCACCGCTGGCCGCCGCGGGTTGCGAGGGCAGTGGCCCCAGGCCGACCCGACCCTTCTTCCACGAGCCGGACCCGCAGTCGATCCGTTGATCTGTGCCGTTGACCCGCAGGACGAGCGTGTTGCCGTCGATCTTGACCGCGTCGATCTTCTGGGCATTGGTCGGGAAGCGATAGGTTTTGCCCGCGAACTTCGCCGGGGCGGCCGACCGTGCTGGCGTCGGCAAGGTGAGGCCCGCGAGGGTGGTTTCGAGCGCCTTGCGGGCGTCGTCGTCGGGGGAGAGCGGCTCGGCCTTGAGCGCCGGGAGGAGCTTGTCCCAGACGAGGTTCAAGACGCCCTGCATGTCTTTCACGCCGCTGGTGATGGCGATCACGGCGTCTTGCTCGGGCAGGACGATGCAGTATTGGCCGAACGCGCCGTCGGCTCGATAGGCCGCGTGGCGACTGCGCCAGAACTGATAGCCATAGCCCTGATCCCAGTCGCTCGTTGGAGCGCTGCCGTTCGAGGTCTGGCGGGCGGTGGCCGCCTCGACCCACGCCGCCGGCACGAGCTGCTTGCCGTTCCATCGGCCCTTCTGGAGATAGAGCTGGCCGAACTTGGCGATATCCTCAGTGCGGATGCTCAGGCCGTAACCCCCGGTGGAGATGCCTTGCGGGCTGGTCTCCCAGGTCGGGTGCTCGATGCCGAGGGGGTCGAACAGCCGGGGCTTGAGGTAATCGAGCAAGGTCATGCCCGTCACCTTCTGGACGATCGCAGAGAGCATATACGTTGCCGAGGTGTTGTAGAGGAAGTGCGTCCCCGGCTTGAACGGCACGGGCTGGGCCAGGAAGGTCTTGGTCCAGGGCTGATCCGCCGTCCGTTTCGGCTCCTCTTGATGGCCGGTCGACATCCGCAAGAGGTCGCTAACGCGCATCGCCTTGAGGTTCTTGCTCGGCTCGGCGGGGGCGTCGTCGGGAAAGAACTTGAGCACCTCGTCATCAAGGTTGAGCTTCCCCTCGGCGATAGCGAGGCCGACGGCCGTCGACGTGAAGCTCTTGCTGAGCGAATAGAGCGAATGGGCCGCATCGGCAGCGTAAGGCGACCACCAGCCCTCGGCCACCACATGACCGTGCCGGATCAGGATGATGCTATTCATGCCTTCGATCTTCTTGTCGGCCGCCTCGATGAACGCCTGAAGGGCGGGGGATGAGACGCCTTGCGCTTCCGGGCTGCTGCGTGGCAGTCCGGCCGCCAGGCTCATCGAGCCGCTAAGGACGACGATCAACGCAAATGAGAGTGTTTTCATGCTGGGGCTCATGAGGATCGGAGGAGTGGGGCCATCGGCATCGGCAGACTTCGAGGCTTCGGGATCATCCCCGATCCTGCGGGTCGGTGCAATCAGGATGGGCACGATTCGATCCGAGAAACAGAGAGGTTATTTTCGTTCCTCGACTTCGATTCTCCGATTAGGATGTCAGCGCCATGCGAATGTCTTCCGTGCGATCGAGAGGACCGCCCATGTCTGGACCGAGCAGTCTCCCTCGGCGCTTCGAGGGAACGACCTCTCCCAGCAGATACTTCGCGATCGGGTTCGGGCTGACGCTGGTCAAGCTCGCGCTCGACTATCTCGTTGCGACGCAGCTCTTCGGCAGGGCATGGTCGCCGATGAGTTATGCGATCACGGGGGAGATCGGCGGCCTGTTCGCGCTCGACATCGCCGACCAGGGCTTTTACGGGGCCATGCTCACGGCGGCGTTGCCCTTCGTCGCGGTCGGCCTGGTGCTGACAGTCCGTCGGCTTCGCGACGCGGGCTGGCCGCTCTGGCTCGCGGCCTTCTTCTTCGCCCCCACGCCGATCAACCTCGTCTTCTTCCTCGTGCTCAGCCTCATGCCGTCGCGATCGTCCGCGTCCTACGGATCGCTGGGCAACGTGATCGACGGGCCTTCGACGGTGGTCGTGAAGCCGATCCAGGCCCGGAGCAGGCTGATATTGGGTCGGGCGCTCGTTGCAGTGATCGCTCCGTTACCGGTCGCCGGGCTGGTGGTCTATCTCGGCTCGAACGTCTTGAGGGACTACGGTTCGAGCCTATTCGTCGGCCTTCCGTTCGTGCTGCCGATGCTCTCGGTGGTGATCTACGGCTACGGCCGGGGCGTCACGCGAGGAGAGTGCCTTTCGCTCGTCTGGCTCTGGCTCCTCGTCGTGATCGTCGCCCTGGTTGTGACCGCGTTCGAGGGGTTGATCTGCATCGTCATGATGCTTCCGCTCGCCGCTCCGATCGCACTGCTCGGGGCAATGGTGGGCTATTTTGTCGTGGGCCTGGGTACCGATCGCGGCCACCTCGGCAAGGTCGCACTGCTTCTGATCGCGCTCATGCCGACTATGGTGGGTGCCGAACATCTGGCGACGCCACGGCACGACCAGTTTACCTGCGAGACCTCGGTGGTGATCGACGCTCCGCCCACCGACGTCTGGCGGCACGTCGTCAGCTTCTCCGACCTCGACCCGCCGACCGACTGGCTCTTTCGCCTGGGTGTCGCCTATCCGATCCGCGCCCGGATCAACGGCCAAGGCGTCGGAGCCGTCCGCCACTGCGAGTTCTCCACCGGGCCGTTCGTCGAGCCGATCGAGGTCTGGGACGAGCCTCGCCTGCTCCGGTTCGCGGTGACGAGTAACCCCGCTCCGATGAAGGAGTGGAACCCTCTCTTCGAGATCCACCCGCCGCACCTCGACGGCTTCCTCGTCTCGAAGCGCGGTCAGTTCCTCCTGACCCCACTCCCCGGCGGCAAGACCCTGCTGAGCGGGAGCACCCTCTACCAGCACGGTCTCTGGCCGGCCTCCTACTGGCGACTCTGGTCCGACCCGATCATCCACCGCATCCACGATCGCGTTCTGACGCATATCAAGACGCTGACCGAGCGGGAACTCACAGCGACGAGAGCGACACGATGAAAGGGAAATCGGGTCGGAGGTTCTTGATCAGCTTCTCGTCGGCAGTGATTAGCTCACAGTCCTCTCGCTCGGCCAAGGCAACGTAGAGACAATCGTAGACGGCGATGCGAGCACGGGACGCGATTTGGACGGCCCGGCGGATCAGCGGCAGCGACGGATGGAGGCCGGGCAGGCAGCCGATGACGCTCAGCATCCGCCGCTCGGCCATCCCGACGGAGATGATCCCGCGTCGCTCCGCTTTGGTCAGGGCGTGGGCGACCTCAGAGAGGAACACGTCCGGGGCGATCAACTCACGCAACCCTCGCCGGAACTCGTCGCGGAGCCGCACGGCTTTGGGGGTATCGCTCTCCGGGAGGATCCACTTCAAGGCGACGCTGGCATCGATCACGCTCATTCGTCGCGTGATTCACGGACGAGGACGACGGCGATGTTGAGCTCACCGAGTCGGGAGCGGATCTCCTCGCGTCCCTCGTCCATCGCCCTCGCGGCCTCGTCCATCGCCTTCGGGTCGCGGATGCCCTTCATGGCCCGTCCAACGGCGGCATCGAATTCGACGTCGTAAGCCGTGGCCTGTGGCGATTCGACTGTTTTCATGGTCGTCTTCATAGGATCATTGTCGGTAGTAGGGAGGCGTCGGTCAATCGGAGATGATTTCCTACTCCCCTCACCGACCGAATCCGCAACTCGTCCGACTTCAATGCGACAGAGGCGTCGAGGACATATCTCATTGGTCGCGGGTGTCGCGGATCATCTCGACGGCCCAGTCCACGATACCATGCCGGGCGAGGATTTCTTGACGAACCTTATCGGCACGCTCACTGATCCGACGGCGAAGCTCGGGGTCGGTCACGCGCTTACCCTCAGAGGCGAGCCGGATGACCTCTTCGCGATCGGCCTTGTACCTGAGTCGGCGTTTCGACGGTCCTCATCGTGGTCTCCTGAGGACCATTCTCGGGTGCGACGAGGAGGCGGTTGCTCCGTCGGACCAAAACAAAAAGGCTCTTCCGCAGAATCTGTGGGTGCAGGAACGGAAGAACAAGCGGCTTTTGAGGGAGAAGATCGCATCCTGAGACACCCTTCGGACATGATGGAGTTACCACGCTTCATCAAA
>JANXSY010000050.1 GCA_025356435.1 Isosphaeraceae bacterium
GGTCGGTATTCGCGATCAAGGCCCGCGCGGCGGCGAGGGCATAGCCACCGCCTGACCCTGTGGCGAGGATGCCGTCTGACGGCTGGATCACGTCGCCCGATCCACTGAGCAGGAGGCTGAATCGGGCGTCGGCGATCACCAGCATCGCTTCGAGACGGCGAAGCGCGCGGTCGGTCCGCCAGAGCTTGGCGAGTTCTGTCGCGGCTCGGGGGACGTTGTTGGGATGGTCTTTGAGCTTGCTCTCGAACCGCTCCATGAGGGCGAACCCGTCGGCCGCGCTGCCGGCGAAGCCGACGATCACCTGGCCATCGAGCAGCCTGCGCACCTTCACGGCGTCGCCCTTCATGATGGTGGTGCCGAGCGTGACCTGGCCGTCGCCTCCCATCGCGACGCGGTCGCCCCGACGGACCGAGAGGATCGTGGTCGCGTGCCAATCGAGCGGGTTCACGAGTCGTCTCCGAGGTGTCCGAGCGAGAGCCGAGTCTTCGAGCATACCGCGATCGTTCGCCACCGGCCACCCGAGCCATATTCGACCTTGGCGGTCGCATCGTTTGGGAGAGCGGGAGTCTTCGCGGGGCCGGGGACGACTGAGCGCGGGGGCGAGATCCGGTCGATTCCTAGAGAGGTTCACGAAGGGGCGATTGCTCCCCCATCGATGGGGGACGCACTGGACACAGACCCCGGGCAGGAGGCTGCGATGCGACGGGTGATAATGGGACGGCTGGTTGTCGGATTGGTTCTGATCGTGGGTGTGGCTTCGTCGGCGATGGGGGCCAACCCGGCCTCGTGGCCCGACTCGCTCTTTGCCGAGCGACAGCACGACTTCGGGCCGGTGCCGCGCGGGGCGAAGGTTCGCCACAAGTTTGTACTCGCCAACAACACCGGCATCCCGATCACGATCTTGAATCTGCGAGTCTCGTGCGGATGCACCAGCGGGACCGCAAGCGACTCGGTCATCCCGCCCGGCAAAACCGGCTTCGTCGAGGCTCAGATGGACACCCGGAACTTTGTCGGCCGCAAGGCGACGACGCTCTATGTCTCTGTCCATAATGGAACCCAGGAGTCGGAAATCTCGCTCGGGGTTGCGTCGACGATTCTCAGCGACATCGTCCTTAATCCCGGCGGGATCGAGTTCGGCACGATCGTCCAGGGCCAGTCGCCGACCCTCAGCCTCACGATCGATCGCGTCGGCCAGCCCGACTGGCGGGTCGTGAGGATGGTCTCTGCGAGCAAGGTTTTGAACGCCACCCTGGCCGAGACCCAACGCGCCGGCGGGTCGGTCAGCTACCGGCTCGACGTCTCGCTCAAGCCCGGCACCCCGTCGGGAACGGTCCGCGACGAGATCCAGTTCCTCACGAATGACGGCGAGTCGAAGGGCTTCCCGATCCTCGTCACGGCTCAGATCCGTGGCGAACTGACCGCAACGCCGAACGTCCTCGCCCTCGCAGCCCCGACCTCGGCCGCGCCGGTGACGGGACGCTATATCGTCAGAGCCCCCAAGCCGTTCAAGGTGGTCTCGATCGAGGGTGCGGGGGACGGCCTCACCGCGACGATCGATAACCAGGAATCGAAGCCGATCCACGTCGTCACCCTGACCGTCAAGACCGAGGGCGACGCGCCGATCAGTGGCCCGACCCGGACCTTGAAGATCCTTACCGACCTGCCCGGCGAAGGCCCGGCGGTCGTGACGGCGACGCTGCAAGGGGTGAGGTAAGTTTCGCAACCGGTACCTCGATTTCCTCAGGCGACGGCGGGCACGACCGGATGGTCAGGCCCGCCGTCGTCGTTTCGTCGTCAGAGATTTTGCGAGAACTTCTTGGACAACTCGGGCAATAAGCGGGGTAGGTCGTCGTCGGCCCACTTCTCACCGAGCGGCACGGCCGGGTGGACACCCTCGCCGCCGGGGAAATCGAGGCCGTCCTTGCCGGTCTTGTCTTCCCAGACCTGCTGTGCGACGTACTGATACTCCTCGATCTGGCAGTCCTCATCGACGCTGACGGTCCGAGCCAGCGAGTCGGGGTTTGTGAGCGCTGCCTCGTAGACCACCTGCCCGCGACCGATCAGCCAGCCCCGGAAGTCCATGAAACCGTCGTCGGAACAGCCCCCTCCAATGAGGTGCGCCGCGGCCCAGAGGTCCCACCGATACGCGGCGAACCAGAAGTCTCGGAATTGGTTGGCGAACGACACGATATCCTTGACCGCGAGCCCCTGTAATTCGCCGTGGAGGATGTCAATCTGATCCTCGGGGTCGCCCTTCGACTTCTTCAACGACGTCTCGATGATTTTCCAGAACCCGGCGCGATCCATAGTGGCAGTCTCCCCTGACTCGTTGGTGGAACCAGGAGCCTACCCGTCGGCCCCTTCCCGCACAACGAGAGGTTGGCCGAGGAGCCGCCTCGATCGTGCCACCGGTGAGAATCGGGTTCGTTTCGTTCCAGCAAAATCGGGTTCGTTTCGGCGGATTCGGGTCGTCTCCGAGGGGATCAGATGTCGTTTCACGCGAACATGTTATCGCCACCAAACCTCGACCCTTATTGCTCCAGCGGGATGCTCCGGTCGGCGAGGCGGGCGGTCGTCTGGCGCATCTCGATCATCAGGGCGTCGCGCTCCTCCACCGTCATCGATCGGGCCCGGATCAGCGCTTCGGCGTGGTATTTCTGGATCGCCGCCTGACGTAACTCAAGATCAGACACCAGCGAACGCATGTGCGGTGACGGAACTCGCTGGATCTCAGGTTCGGGCTCGGGTTCGGCGGCGGGCTCGGGGCGATGGCGGGCGTCGCGCATCGCTTCGCGGAGTCGCCGCCAGGCGTCGCGCTCGTAGCGCAGGAGGAGGGTGGCGGTCGGTGTCAGGAGCGAGGCGGCGATCCGCTCGGCCTGCTTTCGGTGCAGCGCGTCGAGTGGCTCAAGGGTCTCGGCCTTCAATTCGATGAGACGCGACCGCTCGCGATCGGCCAGCCCCAGGCGGTGCGCGGCGAGGTCGCCCTCGCGGGTGTCGATCGGCGTCCGGCCCGTTCGCAGCGCCGTCGAGACGCCGAGGAGGTCGAGCGCCATCGATGCCTCGGCGTCGGTCCAGGCGCCGTTGACCTCGATCGAGCCGGCGAGTGCGTCCCACATGGCGATCTTGAGGTCAGCCCCGTGAGGCGTCGATTCGAGCTGCGCGGCGATCAGAATCGGCCGCTTGCTGAGGCGGTCGGCGAGCGTGGCGGCGTGGTTGCGGGCGTCGATATCCCATCCAATCCGGGCGCGAGCGGCATGCTCGTCGGCAGCGGTATCGAGGGCGTCTTCGCAGTCTTCGATGCGGAACGAGGCGGCGATAGCGCGATCGAGGGCATACTCGGCCTGAGCGGTCTCGGGGCGGAACTCCCTTCCCCAATCCTGCTTACGGAGTTCCCTGGCGTCGGCACGTGCCGCGGAGAAGTCGAGTGCAACGGTCTCGGCGGTGAGACCATGCGTGAGTGCGTTGCCTCGACTGCGATCCTTCCCCTCCTGAGTTCGCGGCCCGGTGCTGAGCTGGGCGTTGAGGCGATTGGCCTCGATCTGCCGCTGGGTGGCCATGATTGGTTCGCTCCGGTCGATGGTTGTGCGTCGGTGTTCGCAAGCCCGGCGCAGAGATCATCGGAAATGGAGCGAGGCGCGTCCCGCGAATCCGAGGCCGTTGATGTGTTGCGGCTGTTCTCGTTCCGATGGGTCTGTCTCCTAGGCAAATAGGCTTTGGGATCATCCTGTGATATTCCCCCAGCTTGACGGCGGAGCTTGGCTTGGCGTCCAATAGGCGGTTCACTTCCGAGCCGATACGACGACGCGGGACTGTCATGCCCTTCCCAGAACGCCCGACGACCGTGCCCTTTCCCCGTGCTCCCTTTCACGCTGCGGTCGCGCAGGTTGAGCCGACGCTCGGGAACCTCAAGGCGAATCTGGCGATTCACCTTGATGCGATCGAATCCGCAAGGAATGACGGCGTCGACCTGCTCGTCTTCCCCGAGCTTTCGCTGACCGGGTATTACCTCAAGGATCAGGTGGCCGAAGTCGCCGAGCCGAGGAACGGGCCGCTCGCGCGGGCCATCCACGAGGCTGCGGGGACGATGGCGGTCGTCTATGGGTTTGTCGAGGAGAGCCCGACGGCGCGGTTCTATAACGCGGCGGCGTTTCGCGACAATCAAGGCGACGTTTCGTTCGTCCATCGTAAGGTCTATCTGCCAACCTACGGCATGTTCGACGAGGCCCGCTACTTCGCCGCTGGGAGTCGGATCAGGGCGTTCGATACCCGGTTCGGCCGGCTCGGGCTATTGATCTGCGAAGACGCCTGGCACCTCTCTTGCGGGGTGATCCTTCAGGCTGACGGGATTGACGTCCTCATCATCGTCGCCAACTCGCCGGGCCGGGGAGTCCACGAGGAGCAGCTTGGCAGCCGACGGAGTTGGGAACTGGTGACGCGGACTTATGCGACATTCCTCAACGTCCCGGTCATCTTCGCCAACCGCGTCGGCTTCGAAGACGGCGTCAATTTCTGGGGTGGCTCGGCGATCGTCGGCGCGGGGGGTTCCTGGCTGGCTCAGGCCCCGGAGTTCGACGTGACGCGGATCTCGGCCGTGCTTGATCCCAGGGACACCCGCCGCGAACGCATCCTCGCGCCGTTGCATAGGGACGAGCGGGTGCATTTGACCCTCGAAGAACTCGATCGGATTCGCCATGATAGCTATCGAGACGAACGCCGCTGATCGGCGGACCGACCCGCTGACGATCAACTGTGCCCTGGTCGAGCCGCTGCTTGTCGGCTTCGTCCGGAGCGAGGTGCGTCGCGTCGGCTTCAAGAAGGCCGTGTTTGGTCTTTCCGGCGGGATCGACTCGACCCTCTCGGCCTACATCGCTGTGAAGGCTCTCGGCCCCGAGAACGTCTGCGGCATCCGGATGCCTTACAGCACGTCTTCGAATGAGACGATGGATCACGGCGAACTGGTCGCGCAGGAGCTCGGCATCCGGATGATGACGATCTCGATCGCCGACCAGGTTGACGCCTACTTCTCCCACTTTCCTGACGCCAGCCGGCTCCGTCGTGCCAACAAGATGTCGCGCGAGCGGATGACAATTCTCTATGACCAGAGCGCGGCACAGGATGCCCTCGTCATTGGCACGAGCAACAAGACCGAGTTGCTCATCGGTTATGGCACGATTCACGGCGACATGGCGTCGGCCCTCAACCCGATCGGCGACCTCTACAAGACCCAGGTCCGAGCCCTCTCGGCCCACATGGGCGTCCCCGCCGCGATCATCGAGAAGAACCCGACCGCCGACCTCTGGGTTGGCCAGACCGACGAGGCCGAACTGGGCTTCACCTACGCCGAAGTCGACCGATTGCTCGCGCGCCTGATCGACGAGCGCGCCCGCCCCGACGAGCTGATCGCCGATGGCTTCGAGTCGGCCTTCGTCTCGAGGATCGGCCGGTTGATCCAGACCAGCCACTACAAACGTCGACTTCCCCTGATTGCCAAGATCTCGAATCGGACGATCGAACTCGACTTCCGGTATGCGAGGGACTGGGGGACGTAGGAGACGAGAGCCGGACGAGGGCCTCTCCGAATCTGAGCCTACCTGGGGCTTGCTGCATCTCCGGCATGACCCGCTTTTTGAATTGGCTTCTGAATCTGCCTATGCCGTATAAATATGCTAGGCTTTGACACAATCTTTTATCCCGTTCTCTCCACCGGGAGTCGATTAATGCGCCTCATTCCGACGCGAGTCAGGACGGGATCGCGTCGGCGATCGAAGCGAGCTGTCGGGCCGTGGGCGGATGCGCAACTCGAAGTGAGGCTCATGCTTTCGGCAGATGTCCTTACCTATCACAACGACAATTCGCGGGACGGGTTGAACGCGGCTGAGACGTCGCTTACGCTTCGGAACGTCAACGCTTCGCAGTTCGGGAAGCTCGGGACGCTCGCGGTTGACGGTGCGGTCTATGCTCAGCCGCTCTATAAGTCGAACGTCGTGATTCCAGGCGGCGGAACGCATAACGTGGTCTACGTGGCGACCGAACACGACAGCGTCTATGCCTATGACGCCGATACCCACGCCCTGCTCTGGCACGACAGCTTCATCGATCCGGCGCACGGTGTCACGTCGGTCCCGAGCCACGACCTCCAGACCGACGACCTCCTGCCCGAGGTTGGCATCACGTCGACTCCCGTGATCGACGGTGCTTCGAACACGCTCTATGTCGTCGATAAGGTCAAGGTTGTCACGGGTAAGAAGGTGTTCTATGCCCAGCAGTTGATCGCGATCGACATTGCCACCGGTGCGTTGAAGGATGGCGGGCCGACGACGATCAGCGCGGTCGTGTCGGGTCGGGGGAAGGCCAGCGTCCACGGCCGGATCACCTTCGATCCGAAGATCGAGCTCCAGCGGACCGCGCTGACGCTCGTCAACGGGGTGGTCGATATCGCGTGGGCCTCGCACAGTGACGTCGGCCCATATCACGGCTGGAATATGGGCTATAACGCTCAGACGTTGAAGCAATAATCGGTCTTGAACGTGACCCCCAACGGTGCGTTGGGCGGTATCTGGATGACCGGGGCGGGATTGGCCGCTGACTCGTCGAACAACCTCTTTGCCGTGACCGGCAACGGCACGTTCGACGCCAATCGGGGCGGCAAGAATTTCGGCGACAGTGTCCTTAAGCTCTCGACGAGCAAGGGCCTCGCCGTTGCCGATTCGTTCACGCCCTTCAACCAGGCGACGTTGAACGCCACCGACCTCGACCTCGGATCAGGAGGCGCGGTCCTGCTGCCGGACCAGCCCGGGGCACATCCCCACCTGCTCGTCACGGCGGGCAAGGAGGGCCGGATCTACCTCGTCGATCGCGACAACCTCGGCGGCTATTCGCCGAATGCCGACCGGATCGTCCAGGAACTCCCCGGTGCCCTGGTCGCCTCGTTCGGCACCCCTGCCTATTTCAATGGAGCGATCTATTATGTCGGCACGCCCGATCGATCGAACCACGCCAAAGACTTCCTCAAGGCGTTCCGACTCGCGAACGGGCTGCTCAATCCCGTCCCGATGACCGGCACGACGACGTTCGGCTACCCTGGCGCGACTCCGAGCATCTCGTCGAACGGCACGACGAACGGGATCGTCTGGACCGTCGACACCTCGGCCTTCGCGACTTACGGCCCCGCCATCCTCCGCGCCTTCGACGCCAACAACGTCGCCCACGAGCTCTACAACAGCACAAAGAACGGTGTCGCCGACCGAGGTGGGCCGGCGGTCAAGTTTGTCCCTACCACGATCGCCAACGGCAAGGTGTTCGTCGCCGGGTTCGGCGCGGTGACGATCTACGGACTTAAGTAGCGTCAGGGCCTTGCCGCGATCCCCCGGTCATTGCATCTTGGTTGTCATCGGACATCCGGATCGATCGGGGGACAGGCGATGACATTGCGTCGACAGATCGGCTTCTTCTTGACTCTCGGCTCCATCTCATCGGCGTGTCTCGCCCAGGATACGGCCCTCTCGACGCGGATTCGCGAGCGGATGCAGGGGTTCGTCGATCGGGGTGAAATCGCCGGGTCGGTCACTCTTGTCGGCGACGGCGATAAGGTGCTAAGCCTGGAGTGTGTCG
Organism: Isosphaeraceae bacterium; assembly: GCA_025356435.1. Classification (GTDB taxonomy): domain Bacteria; phylum Planctomycetota; class Planctomycetia; order Isosphaerales; family Isosphaeraceae; genus CAMFLR01. The sequence goes on from JANXSY010000050.1 coordinate 7,612, forward strand.
GCAGTCGCGACCGCGAGGCGAAAGGGCTGATGACCCCCGAGACGATTTTTCGGATCGCCTCAATGACCAAGCCGATCACGGGGCTGGGGATCATGATGCTGGTCGACGAGGGGAAGCTCTCGGTTGATGACCTCGTCGAGGTACACCTGCCCGAGTTCAAGGGGTTGCAACTTGTCGCAGAACGATCGGGCGACGTGCTCACGTTGAAGCCGCCGGCACGGCCGATCACGCTGCGTGACCTGCTGACGCACACCTCGGGCCTGCCCGACGCCTCGCCGCCCGGCTCGCCGACCCTGGATCTCAAGAACAACCCGACCCTTGCCGACGCGGTGAAGGTCTTCGCGAAGCGACCAATCAGCTTCGAGCCGGGCAGTCGGTGGGCCTATAGCAACGCGGGCATGGCCACGCTCGGACGGATCATCGAGGTTGTTTCAGATCGGCCTTATGACGTGTTCCTCAAGGAGCGTCTCTTTGACCCGCTCGGCATGCCCGACACCACCTTCTTTCCTAGCCCGGAGCAGATCCGTCGAACGGCTGTGACCTATGACCGCAAGGACGGCAAGCTCGTGCCGGTCGCGTCTTCGAAGATTGCCCCTGTGCCGGGGGTGCGCTATCCGAATCCCGCCGGGGGGCTCTATTCGACCGCGCCAGACCTCGCCAAGCTCTACCGGATGGTGATCGCTGGGGGCACGGTCGACGGACGTCGATACGTCTCTGAGGCCAGCTTCGCGGCGATGACCCGACTCCAGACCGGAGCGATCAAGACGGGCTTCACCGATGGGATGGGCTACGGCCTGGCCTTCGGGTTCGTCCGCACTCCGACGGGAGTTACCGAAGCTCTCTCGCCCGGCTCAATTGGTCACGGCGGGGCCTGGGGCACTCAAGCCTGGATCGATCGCAAGAAGGGCCGTTTCGCCGTCCTCCTGATCCAGCGATCTGGCTTGCCCAACGGCGATGCGTCAGAGATGCGCCGGGAGTTTCAGGGGGCGGCGTTCGAGTGATCGAGAGGAGAGTTCAATTCCCCCCGCGAACGCCGTTCGAGAGGCCTGCTGATGAGCGAGTCGGCTTGGTCGTGACTTGATCGGTCACATTCACGAATGCAAACGGGGTATTGATCCTGGAATAATAGTTCTCCTCAGGCAGGAGTGGGAGCTTCGTCCCGAAGACGTTGTTGAAGACGACGCGGAACGAATTGACGGGGGTGATCGTCGGGTAGAGCCCATCACGCTTACCGCCGGGCAGGTAATAAGCGTTGAGGATGCTCATCCGCTCGTGATGGTCGGTCGCTTTGTCGTTTCGCAGGTCGAGATGCAGGCCCGAGCCGTGGTCTGACTGGATGATGATGACCGGAGGCTTCGGAGATTTCGCCAGGACCTCGTCGATCATCCGGTCGACTCGCTTGACGAGGTAGGCCGCCTGGCCCCGGTATCCCCTGACATAAGAAGCGGCGTCACCATAGTAGCTCATGTAGATGTCGCCATCGCTCTGGCGATAGTTGATGCTGCGGGGGCTTACGTCCTCGCCATCCTCTCCGAAGACGAACGGGGGGTGGGGCAGAAGGATGTGGGCGAAAGTGAACTTCGGTCCGGAGATCGCGGCGATCTTGGGCAGTTGGTCGAAGAGAAAGAGACTACGCTCGCGCCTCATGGTGTACTCGTCGCTCAACAACCGATCGCTAACGAGGTGGCGGACTGGCGATTCGGTCAGGATCAAGCGATGGAAATCGCTTATGTATTTATAAGGCGACAGATAGACGTCCGTTCCAGGATTGTCAGTGGGGTCGAAGCCCGACGAGAACGTGACGAACCGATAGCCGAGCGGTTCCAACGACTTGTAGACGGCGTTCTCGCTGAAATAGACCTGCGGGATCAAGGCCCCCGCGTTGACCGGGGCCGGGTCGGTGGGATGGTAGATCCCGTTAAGCGACGACCCCAGCGAGAGGTGCGTCTGGCAATAGTTCGACGTGCTCCCCCTCGCGACGTAGAAACCGCGCTGCTCCAGGCGTTCGAGGAACGGGCTGAGGTCGTAGTCGAAGTTTTCCTTGAGCACGTCGGCCCGAGCGAACCCATCGAGGATGATGTAATAGATGTCGGGTCGATCGTCCTGATCGGGGAGTTTCGCAAGCGCGGGAGGTGACTTCGGATCGAACCGCTCGGCCGACCTCGACCGCCCCGCGACGCTCTGGAGGACGGGGAAGGCGACGAGCACCAGGGCGAACGCGTTCAGTCGCGTCGTCCAGGTTCGCGGTTCCTTGACCTTGTGGTGGAGGTACCATCCCAGGCCGATCAAGAGCGTGGGACACGGCAGGTAGGCCCACGTCGAGCTGGTTTGTGGACGGTGGTAAACCCACACGCGGCTTATGTCGGCGACAAGGTCGATCGCAATCCTTGATCCCATTTCGACCGAGTTGTAGAGCAAGACGATTACGAGCGAGATCAGCCCCGCGCGGTGAAAATCCCTCATGAGGCACGCCAAGGCGGCCCAGATCACCAGTACCGTTGCGCAGGTGAGGAGGATCGGCAAGGTTAACTGGCTCGGGCGGACTTCGGCGCAGTTGATCGCGTAGAGCGAGAGGATCGGATAGACGGCGATCACGAACGGATAGACGATCGGACGGACCTTCATGGTTCCTCCTTCCGCCGCATGAGATAGACGACGCGACCACTCTCGGCCAGCATCTCCGAGCGACAGATCACGAATCGCTTGGAGAACGAAGTCTCGAAGTCTTCACGGCTGTAGGCGTTAAAGATGTCGACCCGTCCCCGAAGGAGCCGCTGGACCTGTGGGTCGGCTTTCGGGACGAACTCAACGATCAGCGACTTCGCGACGCGATCGAAGAAGTCGGCGATGTGCGGGAGGGGTAGGTTGTGGACGATCGCCAGATGATGAACGACCGCCAGGGCCATCGCCGCGTCGACCGGCCCGCGATCGGCGAGCGATTGCCGCTCGTGACCGTCCCAGCCGCACGACGGGCTCGGGTTCGTGAGGTCAACCAGCAAAGGCAAGAGATCCCGCTCGCCCCGCTCCCGCACGGCGCGATAATTCCGCTCGACGCACGCCGGGTCGAGGTCGAACGCGACCGTCGAGATCCCTCGATCCGACGCCAGGCGGCTGTAGTCTCCGGTGTTCGCGCCGAGGTCCCACACCCTGGCAGGCCCGATCTCGTCGAGGTAGGCCGCGACGAGCCTTCGTTTCTGCTCGACGGCGGCGGCGGAATAGCTGTTGTCGGCCGTGTAGTCAGACCACTCGGTCTTCGGCGGGTTCCAGCGCAGGCCCGAGACGGTCGATCGCAGATTGTCGATCAATCCGAGCATCGCACTCCGGCCAAACCCCCGTTGCGGCGGCTTGGCGGGTAGGTCTGAGTGGCTCCCCTGGAGTCTCGCGTGCCAGTGCAGATGGATCAACGCGCCGGGGCTGAGGCGTGACTTCCACGGCAGGATTCGGCTCGCGAGGTCGAGCGGGATGCCGTCGAGGTTGGCGCGAAGGAGCTGACCCAGGCGGACATCGACCCGGCTCATCAGGGCGAGCGGGGCGAGGAAGTGTCGGCAGAACTGGGAATAGGCGACCCAGGGCCGTCCTTCTCGATACGCCTCGAACGAGAGCGTGTCGATGAAGACAGGCACCCCGCCGCGAAACTGGACGTTGTAGGCCGAGGCATCCTTGAGCGACAGGCCGCGCATGACCGCACGTGCCTGAACGTCCAAGGTCAGCAGCGCGGCATCCTTGAGCTGGCTGAAGCACCACTCGTAAGGATACGAAAGGAACGGTACCCGCACGGGACGGAGCACCTTGAACGCCGTCTCCGCGTCAAACGGCTTGGCGTCGGCCACTTCATGGGCGACCAACAAACCCTCGGCGGCGAGCGTCTCGTAGAGACCCGAATCCATCAGGAGGTCGTAATCCGCCCTTCCGGCGTGATTAACCTGCCGGAGAAGGTCTCCCCGGCGCTCGAAGACGAACCCTCCGGGGTCGCGGAACGACGAGGCGGATCGCGAGACCTGGCTCATCGGAGGTCTCGGATACCCGCGAGTTTGCTCTTGAGAAATGTGAACGACGACTTGAGGAAGAACAGGCTGCTCAACAGCCCCGCAATCGCGACCTGAAGGATCATGCTGCCGCTGCCCGGGTCGAGATAGGCCGAGAGCGTCGCGATCGATTCAATACCCGCTGCGAGATTCATGTCGAACATCGAACGTCCTCCCCATCAAAGTCAAAAGCTGTGACGCATCACCGAAGGACGAACCAGTGGCCCGTCTTCGATGTGATCGACTTTTGAGTGAACCGGATCTCTAGGAGCCACTTACCCAAGCACGCATGGGTGTCGGCGTGGATAAATGCAACTCCTAATTCTATCGGCGTCATTCACCCGCGATTTGGCCCGTATTTTTTTCGCGAGGATCGTGTCCCCTCGGGCGACGCGATGACACCGTCAGAAGTCCGCGAGGTGGTACGATCTCTCCCGAAGGGTCCGATCAGACCTCTTTGCGGATCAATCGAGCGTGCAGAGGCGAGCGTCTTTGAAAGGTAGGCCACATTTCCGGTCAGTCGGGGCCTAATTTCTGGGAGAAGTCTCGCCTCTGCCGCATTTTCAAATCCAGAGCTCGATCGCGGAGCCTACGGAAGGTGATTTACCAGCCCCCGCCCTGGTCGGGCTCGGGCTCGGGGTTGCCGCCCCAATCGCCGCCGGTGCCGCCGTCGTCGGGCGGGGTGGGCTCAGGCTCGGGGTTGCCGCCCCAATCGCCGCCGTTATCCGGGCCGGTGGGTTCGGGCTGGCCCCAGTCGCCGCCTTCGCCTCCGCCATCACCCTGACCGCCCGGTTCGTTGGCGGGTGCGGGGCTGTCCCAGCTTCCAGTCGCGCCGCCGTTCGGGTCGTAGGTTTCGCGCTGCGGCTCGGGCTGGCCGGGACCGGTCGGGGGCACCGGAGCACCCTGGCCGATCGGCGGCGCGGCTTGGCCCTCATGAGGACGGCCGAACTTGTCGTAGAGCATATTGCCGGCGATCGCACCACCGATTCCGCCGAGAGCGCCGCCGAGGAACCCACTGCCGCCGCGTTGCGGTTGGGGCGGCGGGTATCCACCCTGGGGATAGCCGGGGGGCGGTCCATATCCGGGCTGCTGGCCATATCCGGCCGGGGGCATCGGCTGGCCATATCCCTGCGGCTGGCCGGGACGTTGGGGCGGAGCATAACCGCCTTGCGGACCGTAGCCGGGCGTGGGCTGTTGCGGCATCGGCTGGCCCGTCGCGTAGGCATTCGGGTTGATGGCGTTCCGCCTGGGTCCGAACGCCCGCATCAGTACCCAGAG
>JANXSY010000057.1 GCA_025356435.1 Isosphaeraceae bacterium
CGACGGCCCCGACGGCGGGGGCAAGACGACGCAAGTCGCCCGGATCGTCGATTGGCTCCGCTCGAGAGGGGTAATTCCGGCACGCTTCGAGGAAGCCTTCGCGGACCCGGGCGTGATAGTCGTCCGCCCGGTCTTCCATCCGGTCGCGCGACCCGCCGACGCGGGAGCGGGCGACGGCGGTCGGCAGGTCGAGAACCAGCGTCAGGTCAGGCATCAGTCCAGCCGTCGCGGCGCGGCCGACTTCCCAGAGCGTCTCGACCGGTAGACCGCCTGCATGTCCCTGATAGGCGACATTCGCAAGCAAGTAGCGGTCGGAGACGACGACCGACCCGGCCTCGAGCGCGGGCCGGATGGTCTCCTCGACGAGCTGCGCGCGGCTCGCCATGTACATGAGCATCTCGGAACGAAGGCCGAATTCCAGGTTTGAGCGATCGAGGAGGATCGACCTGAGCCGGTCTCCAAGCGCCGTGCCACCGGGGTCTCGGCAAGCGACGACCGCGAGCCCTCTCGAGCGGAGCCAATCGACGATCCGGGCGACTTGCGTCGTCTTGCCCCCGCCGTCGGGGCCGTCGAGGCTAATGAAACGGCCTCGGGCCGCGTCAGGAATGTTCATCGGACTCGCCCCTGAGCCAGGCGTCGGCCTCGGCGAAAACCTGGCGGATCTTGGCGTGATAGAGGAGCCGAGTGATCTGCTCGAAGCTGCCCCAGTGGAACCAATAGCCGGCGCTGTCTTCAACATGCTCGATCGATCGGGCGATCATGGAGTCGTCTTGCACTTCGACGAGGTAATAGGTGACGGTCTTGAGGACCTTGCGGCCCCGGCGGAGATAGGTATAGGAGAGGGTGCGCTCGAAGCCGTCGTGGAAGGTCCAGTCGGCGATGTTGGTCTCTTCGTGAAACTCGCGGGCGGCGGTCTCGCGGGGGACCTCGCCGGCCTCCATGCCGCCCTTGGGGAACTCCCACTTGGCGCGTGGATTCCTTACGGTGGCGGAGTGGAGGACCAGAAAAAGGGGTCCTCCCTCGGCCACTTTACGGTAGGGGATGACTCCGGCAGATCGCTCGTGCATAGCGGTCATGGTCGGAAATGATCGGACGGCGCATTCGCGTCGTCGACCTCCTCCACCACGGCCACGAGACCGAGAACGGCCCCGGGCAACACTCGATCATCCTCGCGGCCATGAATAGCCGCAAGGCGACCCGTCGAGGGGGATGACACATCAAACGTCGCGGGACCGACCAGCACTTCGACCAGCCGGTCCCCTTCCCAGACGGAATCTCCCCTCGCAGCGTACCAATGACTCACGACGATCGGTTCAGCCGGATCGGTCCCCAGTTCGGGCAGCAATACTGCCTCCAAACGCATGGTGAACCCCGTCAGCTCGGTCGCTCAGGTCCGGGACGCTCAACCGTCGAGAGACGGTCGTCGCCCTTATAGGAGGCAAGTTTACCCCCGGTCGGAAGGTTTGGCCAGTCCGTTGTCGGCCAGCCTAACCATCGTCTGGAAAACCATGAAACTTTCGGGCCAGTCTGGGGTTATCCTCAAGGCTCATAGCCGCTTCGAGACGGTCCTTGATTTAAGTAGAATGTGACGGAGGTCCGGATGGCGATCCACTTGGTGGGACGGCTGGCATTGGGATTGGCCGGGGCGTTGATCCTGGGCGATTTCGCCGGGACGAGGCTGCTCGGGGCCGATACCGCGAAGTCGCCGATCGACCGAAATGTCGGCCGACGGATGTCTGACTTCACTCTCAAGACGACCGGAGGCGACTCCGTTCGTCTTTATGGATTCGCCCGAGAGAAGAAGAAGGCCGTCGTCCTCGTCTTCACCGGCTCGGCCTGCCCGTTGAGCGACCTCTACGTCCCCCGTCTGGTCGAGCTGGCCAAGGACTACGAGCCCAAGGGGATCGTCTTCCTCGCGATCAACGCCAACGCCCATGAGTCGGCCGAAGAGATCACCAAGCACGCCAAAGAACGCGGCATCACCTTCCCCGTGTTGATCGACTCGAAGAGCCTGGTTGCCGATATCGCCCTCGCCGAGCGGACGCCCGAGGTGGTGGTCCTCGACGGTCGGGCCACGATCCGCTATCGAGGGGCGATCGACGACCAATACGCCATCGGATCGCGCAAGCCCAAGGCCGAGAAGCACTACCTGACCGACGCCCTCGACGCCCTCCTCGCCGACAAGCCCGTCGCGGTCAAGGCGACTGAGGTCGCGGGATGTCCGATCGACCGGGTCGCGCCCCAGATCGCCGCACCCAAGGGGCCGAGGGTCCGGCCCGTCCAGGGGGAAGCGGCCGTGGCGTGGGAGGAGATCGAGAAGGGGGCTGGGCCGATCTCGGTCGGTAAGGTGACTTACGCCGCAGACGTCGCGCCCATCCTTCAGGCCAAGTGCCAGAACTGCCACCGGCCGGGACAGTCTGCGCCCTTCTCGCTATCGAGTTACGACGACGCCCGCCGCTGGTCCGGGGCGATCGCCGAGGCGGTTGATGACCGTCGGATGCCCCCCTGGCATGCCGACCCCCGTCACGGCCAGTTCATGAACGACCGCAGCCTCTCCCCCAAACAGCGCGCGACCTTGCTCGCCTGGGTCGATCAGAACACCCCACTGGGCGACGCCGCCAAGCTCCCCTCGCCCGCGAAATTCTCCGAGGGCTGGTCGATCGGTACGCCCGACGTCGTGATCGAACTGCCCGAGACCTATACCGTTCCGGCGCAGGGGGTTCTCGAATACGTCTTCGTCCGGGTGCCGACCGGCTTCAAGGAAGACAAGTGGATTCAGGCCGCCGAGGCCGTCCCGGGCGACCGATCGGTGGTTCACCACATCATCGCCTACGTCGTCGACCCCAAGGCTGGCCGCCGTCGCCAGGGAGATGGGCACCTCTGCGGCTATGCTCCGGGCGACATGCCATCGGTCTACCCCGCCGGGATCGCCAAGAAGATCCCCGCCGGGGCCGACATCATTTTCCAGATCCACTACACGCCGAACGGTAAGGTCCACACCGACCGATCCAAGCTCGGCCTGATCTTCGCCAAGGCCCCGGTCCAGCACGAGGCCCACACCCACGGCATCGCCAACAATCGATTCGTCATCCAGCCGGGCGACTCGAACAGCGAAGTCAAATCCTCATATACCTTGAAGAAGGACATCCACCTCCTCAGCTTCATGCCGCACATGCACCTCCGGGGCAAAGACTTCAAATACACCCTCATCCCCCCCGACGGTAAGCCCGAGGTGTTGCTCTCGGTGCCCGCTTATGACTTCGGCTGGCAGAGCTATTACACCCTCGCCCAGCCCCGTCCGCTCAAGGCCGGGACCAAGATCGACTGCGTGGCCCACTTCGACAACTCAAAGGCCAACCTCAACAATCCCGACCCCGAGAAGAACGTCTCCTGGGGAGACCAGACGTTCCAGGAGATGATGATCGGTTATATCGACTACTACGACGACGAGCCGGCCGAACCCGCCGCGAAGGTCGCCGACGCCGCGCGCTAAGCACCTTCGCACTTCAACCTGTCGGGCCGCGATCGGTCGTGCTACGATGAGTCCATGCGTGGAATAATCCAAGGGGATCGTGGTACGGCTGGCGCTCGGCGCGGGGGTGACGGATGGGACGGGTGATGGCCTGCGGCTTGGCGGCGATGATAACCCTGACCCTCTCGGTCTCGGCGACAACCGGGGCCGACGAAGAAGTCCCGGCACCGTTCGCCCCGTTCGAGACGATGGTCGGCGGCTGGAAGGGCACGGCACGGCCCGCCGCGAACAAGGTGCGAGGCTGGCCCGAATCCCACTCCTGGGCCTGGAAGTTCGTCAAGGGGACGCCCGTCGGCATGACCCTCGCCGTCGAGGGAGGCAAGGTCTTCGCCAAAGGCGAGTTGAGCTTCGACGCTGCCAAGAAGACATACACCCTCGCCGCCACCGACCCCGAGGGCAAGCCCGTCATCTTCAACGGCGCGGCCACCCCGGACGGCAAGGGGCTGGTCCTCGACCGCTCCGACACCCCCGCCGACGGCAAGGAACGGCTCACGATCCGGCCCAACTCCAGTGGCATCCGCTATACGATGCTCCTCGACCGACAGGCCCCCGGTGCCCCGCAATACAAGAACGCGATCGAGGTCGGCCTGACCAAAGACGGCGAGTCGTTCGCGGCCGGCGGAGGCGGGGCCGACCTGCCCAAGTGTATCCTCACCGGAGGGGCGGCGGGCATGACCGTCACCTATAACGGCAAGTCGTATCCAATCTGCTGCACCGGCTGTCGCGACGAATTCAACGAGAACCCCGAGAAATACGTCGCCCGCGCCGCCGCCAAGGCCGCCGCCGAGGGCGACAAGCCCGCCGCCGCCAAACCCGCCCCGGCCGCCGGTCGCGGCGACGGCGACTTCGAAGGGCTGGTCGAAAAGCCCCAGCCAAAGTCGATGCCCAAGTCCTCAAGCAAGACCAAAGACGCCCCCGCCGAGAAGTCCGCGCCCAAAGCCGCCACCAAGGGTTCGTCCGAAGACCGCGCCTCCCGAGACCTGAAGACCGGACAGACCCTCGAACGCGCCGGCAAGACCAAGCAGGCCGTCTTTTACTACAAAGACGTCGTCAAGAAGTACCCCGATACCGAGGCCGCAAAGACGGCGGCCGAACGGATCAAGGCCCTCGAACAAGACTGAATTTGAAAGATTAGATTGCTTTCATAAAACAATAGATCAGACCTCTCGACGAGAGAGGTCTGATCTATTCATCTAGTAAACAAGCACGAATTTGTCACAGTTTTTTATCGGTCGTATCAGGTTCCGTGGGGGCTTCGGGGCGGTTCCGGCTTCGCCCGTAGGCGCGGTATTTCGCCAGCTTGCGCATGTGGAGGTCGTCACGCCGGTGCAGAGCCACCTCGATCTCGTCGATGGCAGCCAGTTCGCTCATGGTCGAGTCTGAAGCCGGCACGCTCTGGGCGTGGCTTCGGGCGACGACCACCCAGTTTAGCGACGTCTCGAAGTCGCCCCGTTCCAGCGAGCGGCTGGCCTCCTTCTGAGCGCGGGCGACCATCAGCAGGGCCTCGGCCTCGGCCGCTTCCGGGTCGACTGCGCAGCGGTTCCACGCCTCCAGCGGCACCGGATACATCGCGTCGAGCCGGGCGTGGATGACGTTGCGCTCGGCGGACCTGGGGACGTTGTAGGCGAGCCGGATCGCGAGCGGAGAGACCATCGCCGATTGGGGCGGTACGTTTAGCTTCACGACAACGAGCAGCGGCATCCCGATGACCAGATTGGGCAACTGGAACCGGCCGGTCGGCACCTTGTCGAAGTCATTGAGTACGTCAACGACTGTCACCCCGTCGGTCGGTTCGAGGCCGAGGCTAACCGCGTGGCCGGTCGTCGCCATCAGTCCTTGAAGCTCGGTCTGGAAGAGGTCCACGAGCTGTCGGGGCGACTCGATGTAGTAATAATTGCCGTCACCGGCCTTCGCCATCGACTCCATGAGGTCTTCGTTGTAGTTGTTGCCGACCCCCAGCGTGGTCGTGCTGACCCCCCGCGCCGCTTGCTCACGGCTCGCCTGGGAAAGGGCATTCGCGTCGGTGACGCCGACGTTGGCCTGACCGTCCGAGAGCAGCAAGACGCGGTTGACCCCGCCGGCCACGCGGTTCGACTCGGCCTCACTCGCCCCCGCTTGCCAGCCGCCGTGCAAGTCGGTCGATCCCCTCGGCACAATCCGTTCGATCATCCTGAGGATCGCGTGTTTGTCGACGGCGAGCGTATTCGCGACGATTGTCTCGACTCGGTCGTCGAAGATGGTCACGCTCACCCGGTCGGTCGGCAACAACTGCGTCACCACGAACGCGGCGGCCTCCCGAGCGAAAGGCATCTTGTTCGCACCATCCATCGATCCTGAACGGTCAAGCACCAGCGCCAGGTTCAGTGGCGGCCGAGGGAAGTGGACTTCCGGCTGCGGCGAGGTGATCCGGATCAGCACGTTCAGCGTAATCGACGCATCGGCACAGACGACCGGCCGGCCAGGGATCAGTTCGATTTTCGGCGTGGACATCGGGGAGCCATTCTGGTTGGGGGGAATGGGCTGGACTGTCTTCGATTACTCTGGCTTCGTCCCTCGGGGCGCGATCTTGATATTCAGGCCGATCGTCGTTGTCCAGATATCCCAGTCGTCGCGATCCCAGCCGGTGATAATGCCGGAGGCTTCGAGCCGGTCAAACATCTGCTCGACATAAGCCGGGACGCGGTCTTCGAATTCGGAGACGAGGTCGATCTTGCGGCCGATCAGGTTGAAGAGGCCGCGGATTGTGGCGGGGCCTTTCTCCTTGATGCGCTGCTGGCCTTCGGGTGAGGCGGGGTCGGGGCCTTCGAGCGTCAGTTGGAGCGAGCGGAGGAGCATGCCAAGCTGGCCGAACCAGTTATCGCGAAAGCCGAAGTATTCTCGGTGGATGATCTGGATTTCGCGGTTGCGTACGATCGCGGCCTGATAGACCGATTCGAGGTAATTCTCGCCGTAATCCGACTGAAACGCGATGTTGATCGCTTTGGCGAGATGTTGGAGCGCCCCCTTGACCCCCACGTCGTCGGGGTCGACCTCAAGCGCCATGTCGCGGAGGCCCCCTGCCTTCCGCGCGGTGACGGTACCCCCCTCCGACCCGGCCGAGATCGCCACGCCAAGACTCACGTCATTTGAGCCCGACGGCAAAGGGGTGATCGGCGGCATTCCCGGCATCGGCACGCCTGCGGGAGGCGTTGGACGTTTCATGCTACGTCCCGGCGGCGGCGGGGTCGGCTTCTTCTCGGGGGGCATCGCGGGTCTCCGTCGGGGTCGGGTCTCGGCTGAATGTCAGTTTGGACGAGCGGTCGGGCTTTTACCAGATTCAGCCAATCGGCACTTCCTGATATTCGAGCGCCCACTCCTGCATATAGCGGACCTGTCTGGGTTCGATCCGATAGACGACAAGCGCCGGGTTGTCGACCGAGCCGAGATAGTTGCGGAGCAGCGGGTTGTCAGCCCAGATCGCCTCAAGCACGCCGCGATCGGCCTCAACCTTCGCGACGCCGGTGATTCGCACCTGGTCGTGATCGGCCGAGAGGTAGCACAGCTCGACCTTAGGGTTCGCCGCGATCTCCGCCGTCTTGTGATACGACCGGAGGTTGGCGACGTAGATCGTAAACCCGTCGGTCTTGACCGGCGAGACCGGTCGAACGCGCGGCTGGTCGCCGTCGATCGTGGCGAGCTGCGGGAAGCGATCGGCGCGGATAACTCCGATCGCGAGGGCGACCAGTTCCTCGGGGGCGAACGATTTCGGCTGCGGCTTGCTCATGGTTTGAAGGTCCGGTCTGATTTTGCCTGCGACTTTCTAACCAGTATAATCCGAATGGAGCCGAGCCGTGTCTTGCCCATCCGTCGAATCAGTCAAGGGCTGATCTTGCGTGACCTGTCCGTCCTGGTAAGATGGGATGGCTCATGCCTTTCTCGGCCGGACTCTGAGGACAAGTCTGCGTCCCTCGGTTTGTCGCCGCGACGTCTCATCGATGTGATAAACTAAGTGGGAACGGGGATCTTGTCGGGACGAATCGCCGTCCTCGCGCCATTGGCGTGAGATGTCGTTTCGCCTCAAGGATGGGGGTCCGTCCGCAACGTGACATGGAGGTTGCGGTCATGCTAGTCCTGCATTGGCGTCAGGTTTTCGGGTACGGCTTGCCCGGGTTGGTCGTCGGCGTGGCCTTGGCCTTCTGGGCTGGGGGGCGAGGCGTTTCGGCCCAGACGCAGGTGGGTGTGCCAGGAGTCGAGGCGAACGGCACGATCGCGTTCACTTCGACCACGGGCGGCTCGTCTCAGATGCTCTATTTGATCGACACCCGCAACCAGTCGTTCGCCGTCTATCGGGTCGACTCGCAAGGGGGTCGAGGCGCGGGCTCGGTGAAGCTCGAAGCCGCACGCCAGTATCGTTATGATCTCAAGCTTTCCGAATACAACAATCAGCCGCCGGAAGTGAGCCAGGTCGAGGCGATGGTTCGGGCCATCCCCGCCAAACATTGAGACCGGGGGAGTCGCGAGCGTGTTCGGTCGTCGCGCCCTCCGGATTCCGCTTTGATATCCCCATCGAAACGGACCGCAACGGCCGGTTCGCGGCCGTGCCGAACCGAGGCCGATCGCGAACGAGGAGCACGTCCATGGCGCAGTTCTATAGCTTAGAAGAGGCCGCCCGGGTCCTCGGGATAGATCCCGACGAACTCAAGGGGAAGGCCCAACACCGCGAGATCCGCGCCTTCATGGACAGCGGCACCTGGCGGTTCCGCGTCGCCGACATCGACGAGCTGGCCCGCCGTCGTGGGCTCGGCAGCGACCCCGACTTCTCCCTCTCGGACCCCGAGCTCTCGCTCTCGAATCTCGACCTCTCCTCCGCCGGTCGCAGCGAGACCGGCAGCGAAGAGATCGACCTGTCCGAGTTCCAGCTCGGCACCGCCAAGCCTAACCTCGGCCAGCCCTCGGTCGACCTCCCCAACTTCAAGGGAGATGCCGAGCGGGACATCCTCCTCGACGACCTCTCGGTCGGGAACGTCTCGAATTCGAGTTCGACCATCCTCGGGATGCAGTCGTCGGGCAAGCTGCCCAGCGACTCCGACGTCCGCCTCGTGCCCGAGAACTACAAAAACGCGAGCGACTCCGACGTCCGCCTCTCTCCGTTCGAGCGGCCCAAGGCCGCCAGCGACTCCGACGTGACACTCGTCAACGACGAGCCGTCGATGGCCGACTTCCCCACGCCCGGCCCCGGCGACACCTCGGTCCGCCAGAGCCCGATCTTCGGCTCCTCCGCCGAGGTTCCCGCCGGCGACGGCGACAGCGACTTCGAGCTGAACCCCTCCAGTGTGATCGACGCCCTCCAGCCCGAGAGTGGCAGCGACTTCGAACTCTCCGCGCTCGACAATAGCGAGGAATTCGACTCGACCCCACTCTCAGGCCCCGGCGACTCCGACGTCACCGCCAAATCGCCGATCGACTCCGGGATCAACCTCGGCCGTCCTAGCGACTCGGGTATCAACCTCGGCGGCATCGAAGGCCTCAACCTTGGCGACTCGGCCGACTCGATCGAGCTGGCACCGCTCGATGACTCCGGCCCGCAGCCCGTCGTGAAGCCCAAGCCCAAGGCAAAGGCCCCCGAGCCCGCCAAGGCCAAGTCCGCTCTCGCCGCGACGCCCCCGCCGGTCGTTCGCAAGGGCGAGAAGGACATCTTCGAAGATACCGACTTCGAGGTCGACGCCCTCGACTCGGCCGAAGGCGACGACCACACGATGCAGCTCGAAGCCCGCAGCGACTTCGACATCGACGAGTCTGAGAGCGCCTCGGAAGTCTTCGCGATCGACGAAGACGACGTCGACGAAAACGCCTCGACCGCGATGGCCCCCGCCCTACTTGATGGCGATGAGTCCGGCGAGTTCGGTGCCGACGACGACAGCGGGATGGGCGGAAGCGGCTGGGACGTCGACTCCGAGCCGGCAAGCCCCGTCTCCGCCGCCAGCCAGGGGACCGTCATCCCCACGTCCCGCGACAATGCCGAGTGGGGCGGCCTCTGGGTCGGGTTCCTCGGCGTCGGCACGATCCTCGTCCTCTTGCTCGCCTTCGTCTCGATCGACCTGATCCGCAACCTCTACGATTTCCGGGGCGGTGGACCGGCCTCCGGCATCATCCAGGCGCTCGCCGGTCTCTTCCCCAAGTGATCGGCCTCCGCCTCTGACAGATCGGTCGTCCCGAAAGGAGTCGGAACGCATGGTCAGGAATGACCAATCTCTCTCAGTCCCTCCCAACCCTTCCTCGCAAGGGTTGGGAGGTGCTTCCTCACTTGCGGTCTCCTCCCCTCTCTGTGGGAGACGGCCACGGTGGGAAGGCGAGTTCACGTCGCGCGACGACTCGGCCAGGCAAGCGGGGAGGCGACCAGCGGGATTCATCCGTCTCGGAACGGCATGTCTCACCATCGCCCTCGCCGCCTCGGGCTGCGCCTTTGTCCCCAAATCGCGGCTCGACGACGCGGCGAAGGTGACGCAGACTCTTCGGTCGGAGAATGCCCTGCTCAAGGACACCGCCCTGAGCCTCAAGGGCGACAACACCGACCTCACCCGTCGCGCCCTCGATAACGGCCGCAAGATCGCCACTCTTGAAGACGCCAACACACGTCTCGAGACCAGCGTTCAGGCATATATCGACGAGCGGGAAGACCTCAACGACGCCTTTCAGCGCTTCAAGCGGCAGGCGCAGGCCTCAGTCGTTGTCCCCTCGTCGGCCCTTCAGTCGCGGCTCAAGTCATTCTCGAACGGGCACACCGGCACGTCGTTTGACCCCGAGTCCGGCCTGCTCAGCGTTGAGGCCGACCGCCTCTTCCTCCCCGGCACCGATCGCCTTCGCCCCGAGGCCGCCGCCTGGCTCGACGACTGCGCTCTGATCCTTGCCGACCCCGAAGCCAAGGGCCTTCCACTCACGGTGACGGGCCACGCGAGCGAATCCCCCGTCCGCCTCGCCTCCACCGCCGACCCCGCCCCTGCCCCTGCCGACCTCTCACTCTCCCGAGCCGTCCGCATCCGCGACGCCATCGCCGACCGCGCCCGCCGCGACCCCGCCCGCATCGGCGTCGCCGCCCTCGGCACCTCGCGCCCCGTCGTCTCCAGCGGGAATGACCGCGATCAATCCAAGGGTGCACGGATCGAAATCAACCTATCACGATGAACTAAAGCCATCGCATTGATCTGCGTCATTTGCGGTTCACCGAATTGCCCGCGCGCACCGCGATCCCGGCCTCATCAACATTCATCCATATTTGCCTATTTGACTAGAGTGAGCGGGGGTCGTCAGACCCCGGCTCGCTCGTGACGAGTGGCCAGACCCGACTCTCGCGGTCGCGCTCAGGCTGCGGAATCGGCACGACTGATGCAACCGTGTTGGGTTCGTTCGGCGCGGCGGCAGAGGAAGGCTTCGACTCATCGACGGGCTTGGGTTCGTTCGGCGCTGGGGCCGGTTCGGGGGCCTCGATAATGGGTTCGTTCGGCGCTTCTTCGACGAGATCCTCACCAGTCTTGGTCAGTTTCATGAGTTGATTGATCGTCGCGCGGAACTCGCGGTCGAATTGGGCTTCATATCGAAGAAGTGCGGCGTCTTCGGGACGGGGTGTGAAGGCAGCCAGTTCGGCGGCGCGGGTCCGGGCGGGGCGCTCGTCGGGAAGCCAGTGCCAACCGGCGATCAATGAGTCGATCTGTTCGGAGATGATGTTGCGGATCGCGACGAGGAGTTGCTCGGACTCGCCGTGACTACAGGGGCGGATGTCGCCCTCGCGGGTGAGTTCAGGGCGATGCGCGAGGATCATCCGCCAGAGGTTG